>DATJPI010000298.1:0-3785 GCA_035506495.1 Syntrophales bacterium | reverse complement strand
AACCACTGGGCCATGGCGTTTGTCATCTTCGTCCTGATCGGCACGGGGTTTCTGATTGCCTACCCCTTTACCCTTCAGACGGGGGCTACGTGGCAGAAATTCTCCGTGGGGGAGATCCGCTTCTGGCATCTCCTCTTCGGGGTTCTGCTGGGGTTTCTCTTCATCTGGCGGGTCTACCTCGCCTTCTTTTCCACATTCAAGGCGGACTGGAAGGATTTTCTGGCCTTCACGAACATCCCCTGCACGATCAAGCAGGTCCGTTTCTACCTCCTGATCGACAAGAAAGGACCCAGCCATGAGGAATGCTACGGTCCCATGCAATCGCTGGCCTACCTCGGGCTCATGGGCATGGTCTTCTGCATCCTCGTCACGGGCCTCATCCTGATGGGTGCGGGTTACCACGCCGGGCTCACCGGCTGGATCTACGCGATCCTCAAACCGATCGAGAACCTCCTGGGGGGACTCGCCACGGTGCGCTACATCCATCACGTGTTCACGTGGGGATTCGTGCTCTTCATCGTGGTCCACGTGTACATGGCCTTCTGGTATGACGCCGTTCTGAAGGAGGGGACACTCTCCTCCATGGTGAGCGGATACATGTTCGAGAAGGGTGATCACTGATTCGTTACTTGCTTTAGAGCAAACGGAAGTTATAAAAGGGGGAGACCACATCTCCCCCTTTTTGGTTTTATGCAGGATGTTGACCGGGGGTGCCGGGTATAGAATCGATACAGATGGCAGATAAGCAATTCATCACTATATTAGGATTGGGCAACATCCTGATGAAGGACGAGGGGTTCGGCGTCCATTTCGTCCGCTGGCTCGGCAGCCGCTGGAGGTTTCCCGAAACGGTCGAGCTGGTCGAGGGCGGGGTGATGGCCTATGCGCTCCTGGGACCCGTCTGCGGCTGCGAGCATCTGATTGTCGTCGATGTCCTCAAGACCGATGATGAGCCGGGGGCCGTATATCGCTTCACCCTGGCGGAGATCGAGCCGAAGCTTCCGCCGCCTACCTCGGCCCACGAGGTGCAGTTCCTGGACGTGTTGTGCAAGGCGGAGATGCTGGACGAGGCCCCCGAAGTGATCTTCCTGTGCATCGTCCCCGAGAATGTCCAGGACATGGAGATGGAGATGAGCCTGCGGATGTGGGAGAAATTCCCCGTCATGGAGAATCTGCTGTTGAAGGAGATCGCCCGCCACGGCATCTTGCCGGAGAAGATCAATGCATGAACTGTCGCTCGTGGAGTCTATCCTGCAGATCGTCGACGAATACGCGGCAAAGGAGGGTTTTGCCCGTGTCAAAGCCCTGAGGCTTTCCTGCGGGAAGCTCTCCAGTGTCGTCCCGCAGGCTCTGAGCTTTGCCTTCGACGTCCAGTCGAAGGGGACCCGCGCCGAAGGCGCATCGCTCGATCTCGAGGTCTTGCCTGCCGCGATCCATTGCCTGGGATGCGAAAAAGATTTTGAGATTGACCGTTTCGAGGCCCAGTGTCCGGTGTGCAAGGGGGTGGACGTGTTTCTCGTGAGAGGCACGGAGGAGCTGAAGTTGCTCGAGATGGATGTCGAATAACGACAAGTGTCTAAGTGCATGAGTGATTGAGTGTATAAGTGAAAAAGTTCATTCTTTTCACTCAGGCACTTCATCACTCAGACACTTTTATCGACTTGACTTTGAACGGGGAGTTAGGGGATATCCGAACTTCCCAGGAGGAAAACGAGAGTGTGCATTGCATTCCCCGGCAAGATCCTGACCATCGATCAGGATAATTTTGCCATCGTTGATATCAGCGGAACGCGGCGTGAGGTCTCCCTCGACATCGTCGATGAGCCCGTCGCCGTTGGCGACTACGTCATCTGCCACGCCGGCTACGCCATTCAGCGCATCGACGAGGAGGTGGCCCAGGAGAAGCTTGCCTTTCTGAAAGAGCTCATCGACAATGAAATATATTGACGAATACCGTGATCCCGATCTCTTCCGTGGGCTTCTCGATGCCGTGTCGATCCTCGCTGCAGGCATCGGCCGCGAGGTGAGTCTCATGGAGATCTGCGGGACGCACACCCACGCGATCGGGCGCTACGGGATACGGAAGTTGCTGCCGAAGAACCTCCGTCTCATCTCGGGCCCGGGCTGTCCCGTCTGCGTGACATCGATTGCTGACGTCGATAAGGCCCTCTATCTGGCGGGGCTGCCCGATGTGATCTTTGCGACCTTCGGCGACATGCTCCGTGTCCCCGGTACGGGCGGGCAGAGCCTTCAGCGGCTCCGCGCTGCCGGGGCCGATGTGCGCGTCATCTCCTCGGCCGCCGATGCGGTCCGCTTCGCCGTGGAAAACCCGGTAAGACAGGTCTTACTCATGGGGATCGGCTTCGAGACGACGGCACCCACCGTGGCTGCGGCCATCCGGAGCGCCAGGCGCAAGGGTGTAAATAATTTCTCCGTTTTCTCCGTCCACAAGACCGTTCCCCAGGCGATCCGGGCGCTCATCGAGGAGACGGACTTGAATATCGACGGCTTCCTCTGCCCCGGCCACGTGAGCATCGTCACGGGGGTCGATGCCTATGGGATGATCCCGAAGGCGGGACGGGCCGCCGTCATCACAGGCTTCGAACCCGCCGACGTCATGGAAGGCATACTGATGATCCTGCGCCAGATCATGGAAGGGCGCTTCGAGGTGGCCATCCAGTATGTCAGGGGCCCGAGGGCGGAAGGAAACCTCAAAGCCCGGGAAGTCATGGCGGAGGTTTTCGAGCCTGGCGATGCCGACTGGAGAGGGCTCGGCACGATCCCCGCGAGCGGCCTTCGTCTCCGGCACGAATTCGAGGACTTCGATGCCCTCAGGCGGTTCACTCTGCCCGATATCCGTTCTATTGAGTTCAGGGGGTGCCGGTGCGGAGAGATTTTACGCGGGGTGATGGCCCCTGCCGAGTGCCAGCTCTTTATGAAAGCCTGCACCCCGGCCAATCCCGTGGGACCCTGCATGGTCTCTTCTGAAGGCACCTGCGCGGCGTACTATAAATATGAACGAATTGATTCGTGACCGGTGACCAGTGACCGGTGAAGAAGGAGAGGATACAGAATGAAAGTCACCGTAGTAAAAAACGTTCTCGATGCCAATGAGCGGATTGCCGCGGAGAACCGCAAGCTCTTTGACGAAAAGAAGATCTACGTCATCAACCTCATGAGCTCCCCCGGTGCGGGGAAGACGTCGCTCGTGGAAAAGACCATCGTGGCGCTGAAGGATTGCTATCGCATTGCCGTTATCGAAGGGGACATCCAGGACACCTACGATGCCGACCGGGTGGCGGCGCTGGGCATCCCTGCCGTGCAGATCAACACGGGCGGCGCCTGCCACATCGACGGCAATATGATCCGCGAGGCCCTGCCGGCCCTCAACCTGGGCAAGATCGACCTGCTGATCAGCGAAAACGTGGGGAACCTCGTCTGTCCCGCCGAGTTCAAGATCGGCGAGAACGCCAAGGTGATGATCCTGAGCACCCCCGAAGGAGCCGACAAGCCCGCCAAGTACCCCCTGATGTTCCAGGAGTCGGCGGTGATGATCATCAACAAGATCGATCTTGCACCCTACGTCGACTTCGACCTCGAGAAGGCGAAGCGGGACGCCCTGGCCCTGAACCGCAATCTCAAGATTTTCGAGCTCTCCTGCAAGACCGGCCAGGGGCTCGAGAACTGGATTCAATGGCTTGCCAGCCAGATCGAGGCATTTCAGAATCGATGACTGAATCGCCCAGGCGCATCCGATACCTTTTCACCGGTGTCGTCCAGGGGGT
>DATJPI010000297.1:0-34149 GCA_035506495.1 Syntrophales bacterium | reverse complement strand
GCGGAGCGAAGCGATGCAGAGATTTTTCGCAATCGGCGACATCCACGGCTGCCTGGACAAACTCGTGAAGCTGATGGGACGGATCGGCATCAACTGGGCAGAGGACACCGTTGTCTTCGTGGGGGACTATATCGATCGGGGTCCTGACCCGAAGCAGGTCGTCGATTATGTGATCGAACTCAGAGAAACGCATGAACGGGTTGTTTGCCTGAGGGGAAATCACGAGGCGATGTTTCTCAACTACCTCGATCGCCGTGAGGAACAAATATTCCTTTTCAATGGAGGCCGGGACACGTTGCGGTCCTACGGGATGGATCCGGATGCTGAGGACCGGAAAGAAAAGATTCCCCCGAAGCACCTCGAATTCTTCCGGACACTCCTTCCCTTTTACGAGACCGAGAAATACCTGTTTGTGCATGCCGGTGTGAGGCCCGGGATACCGATAGGGCTGCAGGATCCTCACGACCTGGTCTGGATCCGCCATGAATTTTTCATGTCGGACCACGGGTTGGATAAGATCGTTGTCTTTGGCCACACTCCTTTCCGGAGGGAACCCTTTGTGGGGGAAAAAATGATCGGCATCGACACGGGCGCGGTCTACGGGGGGACACTGACGTGTCTGGAATTGCCCACAATGAGATTTCATCACGTATAAAAACATGTGGCGGAGGGCCACAAGCCACAAGGCTTCCATGAAGATTCTCGAATGTGTACCCAATTTCAGTGAAGGGAGGGATCAGCAGAAGATCGATCGGATCGCTGCTGCCCTAAAGGCAGTGGAGGGTGTTCGGCTTCTCGATGTCTGCACCGATCCCGATCACAACCGGACGGTGTTCACCTTCATCGGGTCGCCTGAAGCCATTGAGAGAGGCGCGGCGGCGGTCTGTGACAAGGCGCTGCAAATGCTCGACATGCGGGATCAGCAGGGGGTCCACCCCAGGATCGGAGCCGTGGACGTTGTCCCTTTTATACCCCTGAAGAATGCCGTCATGGCCGATGCCGTCGGGATTGCCCGCCGTTTTGGCCGGGCCTTCGCTGAACGAAACGGACTTCCCGTCTATTTCTACGGCGAGGCGGCCCTCATCGAGGAGCGTCGCGAGCTGCCGCATATCCGAAAAGGAGGATACGAGGCGCTGAAAAAGCGAATGGAGGATTCCCGATGGGTTCCCGATGCCGGCCCTCACATCCTCAACGAACGAAGCGGGGCGACAGCGGTTGGGGCCCGGGATTTTCTGGTTGCCTACAACATCAATCTCGTCACGGCAGATCTGGAGGTGGCCCGGAAAATCGCCGAGACGATCCGGTTCTCAGGCGGGGGCATGAAACACGTAAAGGCGATCGGCGTGCCGCTCAGGAGCCGGGGGATCGTCCAGGTGTCCATGAACCTGACGAATTTCCGGGAAACGCCGGTGAAGAAGGTCTTTGACCGCGTCAAGGACGAGGCGGCCCGTTGTGGGGTGCAGGTCCTCGAGAGCGAACTCATAGGCCTCATTCCCGAGGAGGCCCTGGGAGATGTCACGCCGCAGGATCTCTTGCTGAGGGATTTCAGCGAAGAGCGGATTATCGAACGGCATATTTAGGCTCTGCGCGCCGGGCTTCGGGCGACAGGCATCAGGGTTCTGGAAAGACAATCAAATGCCCGAAAGAGAGATCCGCATGGATTTTGTGAGAGAATTCCTTTTCGGAAAAACGGGCATCGTCCGGGATGGAGCCGGGGTGCGTGCCGAGATCGCAATGGATTTGCGAACAGAGGGCTGGATCGGCATTCCCCACGGAGGAATCAGCATGGGTGCGGTCGTCGATCTGTTCGAGTCGCTGCATGAGGGGCACGGGAATCAGGGGGTGCCGTATCCGATCACGCTCAATGTCCGCATGGGAGGCTCTCGGCTGAGAACCGGTGAGAGAGTCGAGATTGCCGTTACCCCGGAAGGGGAGGGTGCAAAGGCAATCGTATCGGTGCAGGGAAGCACCCTGCCTTACCTCAAGGCGGACATCTCCAAGGGGCCGGAGCGAAGTACACCAGAGACCATTGCCTGCCTGCCGTCATCGTTTGAGCAGATGGAAGGGTCTCTCTCGGCTCTCCCTTTCTATCGGAATTGCTTCGTATGCGGGGTCAAGCGACACCACCCCGGGTTGAAGAGAAAATTTCAATTGTTCGAGGCAGCCCGGCCAAATCGGGTTGTTGTTTCATGTGCCGGCTTCGATGTCGAAGACAGGAACACAGTGTACCGCTTTGAAAGAAACGGGTGGATTCACCCTGTTGTTCTGCTGGCCCTGGTCGATGAGACCATGGGCTGGGCCGGCTTTATGAACTATGCCAGTGGCGGCGTCACCGTCCACATGAGCGCCACCCTGCATCGGCGCATTGACGTGGCCGAGAAACTCGTTGTCTTCGGTCGCGGGGAGAAAGTCCGGCGAGCGAATTCCCGGATGCTCATCTGGGTGTTGGGCGGGGCTGCCGTCGTGGGGAAGTCGGGTGCCTTAGAGATTGTCATGACCGCTTCGAGCCAGTTCTTGGGTGTGCCTGCACTCACGGAGCAGATGCGTACGGAACTGATCCCACAGGAGCTGACGCGACGGGCCTTTCAGATCGCGGAATCGCAGGCCTATGGCCGATAAGCCCTGACCGGATGCTGCTGGGCATTGGAAGGTCTGGCAGTATTGACATGCCCCTTCGATCATGCTACTTTCCACACTCCCTGCATCAATAGAGGCCCCCTTAGCTCAGGTGGATAGAGCAACGGATTCCTAATCCGTGTGCCCCGTGTTCGAGTCACGGAGGGGGCACCATAGAAATCAAGGGATTAGCTGTTTGTAGCTAATCCCTTTTTTATGGTGACCAGCGACCTTCACCCCGCCTTTTTCATTTCATCGAAATCAAGCGATCGACATCATGTCGAAACGTTTTTAATAGGTTGAAAACCGAAGACATAAAACAGCTGTTGAAAAATCCCTCAGGGGAGACTACCTGTTTCTTTTGCATTATCGCTCACGTGCTTGGTCGTAGAGCCATTCTCGGCTAATGGGAAGAATAGGTGCTCAAGCGTGGGTTGGCGTCGATATATCCGTCCTCAACGTAGGCATGCCGGATTCGACCAGCTTCAATTTAGGTTCCTGGTCGATTGCCGCATAGATCTCATGCATAACGCGATCGTCGATTTCCGCAGCATTCTGCAACCCGACCGGAAAGCGCACCGTTATCTCAATTCCTGATGCAGTTGTATGCAGAGTTGTCCTTGGCTTCAGTTCAATCGAAGAGATTGAATCGAGTGTCTGTTCCATCTGGCGCATCTGCCGGTCCATCTCCTCATGATGATCTTTCAAGGCAGTATCAACTGCTTCGGTGATCCGATCCTGGATTATCCGGTAATTACCCTCGGGCGAAAACGTGAGGCTAATTTCATGCCAGACGAAGCTTGTACCCGGAATTTGCTTGAATACACCGGATGTGGGCTGAAACACAATGGAGTTCGAAAAAGCCACTACCCGACCGCTGGGTTGCGCATCTGTCCCGCCACTCCCGAGTTCGAGAAGGTGGAATCTGACGATTCCTATGTCGACCACTTCTCCCGTCACGCCGCCAATTTGTATCCGATCACCGACTCGTATCCCGTATTTTCCGATCAGAAAGAAATAGCCTGCCACGGAGAGGATTACGTTCTGCATCGCAACCGCCACTCCGGCCGTGAGGAGACCCACGAACGTTGCCGCTGATCCCAACTCAGTGACAAACGAGAACGCGATGATCGCACCCACTACGATCCAGATCACGATCCTGCGAATCAGCAGAAATTGGTATCGGCGGCGTGTCTCCTCTATGTAACGGAAGATTGCCCTGCGCCAGACCGCTCCCACAGCCAAAACCACGGCAATGATTAGCACAAGCACACCGAGCCGTATCAGGAAGCTTTTCAGCACATCGAGAAACTCCCTATGCACTGCATCACGCCAGTTTGTGAGCGTTGTTTTGTATTGCCTGAGCAAGATGCCTTGTTTACGGAGAGGCAGCAGTTGAGCGGAGGCCTCCTTAAACTGGGCCGTGAGCGTGTCCAGTTGCCTTTTCTGCTGCGTTAGGGCAGCGGGGTCGCCGGCGGGTGGTTGCTCTGCAAGCTGATCTCCGCTCTGAATCAGGTTCCTAAGATTCGTCGTCAGGGGGTCACGCAATTGCTTCGCAGTCAGCATGAGATGATCGGTGGACTGGATCCGCTGATCCAACGCGTTTTCCTTGCGGGACAGCCGGAACGAGTCGGCCATAAGCCCCCAAACCCCCGAGGCCTGCTGCCTGCTCCCTGAAGACGGCACGCTTCCCGGGGGCGGCTCCGCAATCTGCTTGACCGGCGAAGTCTCCTCCGCGGCGCTCAGGGCGGCAGGCACCGAGCGAGCCAGTTCCTCTATCTGGGCCCGCAGGCCAGCACCTTCGCTACTTGTCCCCGTACTAAACTGGAGGATCTCGCGCAGGGCTTCGCGACGGGCCTTGTGAAACGCCAGTTCGCTTTGCGTTTCATCGATCTGAGATTCAAGAGCCAAGCGCTGACTTTTCGGAGTGCTCGCTATTTTTTGTTGAAGCGACTGAAGCTCGTTCTGCGACTGTTCAACTTGTTGATCGGCTTTGGCCACCGCCTGGATCAGACGTTGATTTTGGGAAGGCGCACTTGCCTGTTCCTGCGCCGGGTGTCCTTTGGGTTGCTTGGATTCGCTTTGCTCCGCCAGACGTGCGAAGTCGAATGCGAGCCGCACGATCTCGCTGGAAATCCGGCGGTTTTCATTCAGAAACGTGACATCGCTCGGTTCGTCTGCTATTTGCTGTTCAGCGGTCGTTCCTCGATGCCAACTGATCGTTTCCGTCAAGTGCTCCATGATGTTGGCAGACCGGGAGGCACTTTCGGGCGGATTCTGTGGGAGCGCTTGACTGCTACCCATACATACCACGAGAAAGGTTGCGAGAATCACTACTCTTAGTTTAGAAGCTAGATACATAGCACGAATCGAACTGCGTTTTGAAGATGCTTGTTGGTGGTTCAGGCAGGCTCCTATTTGTTCTGATAGGTTCGGAGGAGAGCCTTCAGCGTCCGTTCGCTTTCCTCGAGGGCCTTCTCGGCCCGCTTGCGCTCCGTGATGTCTTCGTAGGTGGCGATGATCCTTTCGTCTTGCAGGCTCTCGCCGATTCTTGCCACACTCACCAGGCAGATGATATTTTTGCCGCCCTTTCGCCGGCAGGGGAACTCCGTCTTGTAGGTCCGCTGTTTTTTGAGTACCCTGTAAACACTTTTTCCGATTTGCTCATAGTCCTCATCGCTCCGGTAGAGGACCCTCGTGCCCCGGCCGATCAGTTCCTCCGGTTTCCACCCGAAGACGTCCTCCACGGCATGGTTGGCCAGAACGATGCGACGAGCATGCATGCCCATTACGGCGATCGGAAGCGCATCAAGAAGGGCGTTCTGCAGCGCCTGAAACTCCCGCACTTTTTCCACTTCCTCACTCTTTGCCGTAATGTCCATGGAGTTCCCAAGCGCGGCCCGCTTGCCCTTATAGGTAATCGCATGTACGGTCTCCTGGATCCATTTCACCGAGCCATCTTTTGCGATGATCCTGAACCGATAGGGTAAGGTGCTTTCCCCCTTCAACATCTTGACGGCATTGTCCTTGGCCTTTTTCCTGTCTTCCGGATGGACGAGGAGAACGGACTCCATTCCTATCATTTCCTCTTCCGTGTACCCACCTACTGCGGCAAACTGAGGATTGACATAACAGAATTTCCCGTTTTGCACGACATAAACGCTATCGTACGACGTTTCCGGGATTCCGGATTTAAGTGTGGAAAGCACCATTGACACTTCGTCAGAATTCTTGATGGCGTCTTTCATTCTTATGCCTCCCAAAGGATCCCCAAGCGTTCTTCCATTAGGGCTCATGGTCGCGGAAGGCCGGCCATTTGTCAAGATGTAAGCCTGAGCGCTCTAAGACAAGGTTCCCCATCCATTTTACGGCGTGGCGTGCCTTCATCTCGCTAATGGCCATCAAGGGCTACGGCGGCCTGACCTATTTTTCGATACTTCCTGGTCCGTGTGCCGCGTGTCCGAGTCACGGAGGAGGCACCGTAATAAAATCGTGGAGTTGTGGATTTGATGTCCACAATCCCTTGGTTTTCGCTCCCGATTAAGTCATCACCTGCTTGGGGTCGTCTGGGTGATTTCCCCGGTCATTAGGTCCACCTTGATTCTCACTTCACAGGATGGCTTTATTTCTTCACAACATCATTCCTGCGTTGACATCCTCTCCCCATCATATTAAAAATGCATAGAAGCCATCGGTCTCCAACTAACCAATCAACGTAAACATCATGGGGGACTTGGATCAAGCCATAAAACCCTGCTTTCAGGAGAAGGCGGGGTTTTTAGTAGCGTTCTATCAGGAGAAATAATTCCATGGAAAATTTCATACTATTGATTGTTCTAATCGTATTTATGGTTTGGATTATTCGTAATTACAAAAGATAAAGGGATGTCTTTCGGGAAAGAGGGGCATGGCATCCCCCCAGAGAGCAGTCAGAAAGGTTTGATGTGTGACAATCAGCAAGGAGGAACATCTGGAATAGATCGGGGTGGCGGAAACTTTCATGAGCAATGCGCAGTGAAGGACACTGATCAAACCATGCAAAGGAGGAACAGGACATGGCCAAGGCAAGCAAGGTGAAGCAACTTCGGTTTTCCATGATCAACAATGTTGGAGTGCTGATGGAGATCACAGAGGCACTCGCAGAAGCCAAAATTAACATTGAAGCAATCTGCGCATTTGGATGGGAGGATTTAGATGCATCGTTCATGATGGTAACCAACAACAATGCCAAGGCAAAGACTGTGCTCTCCAAGATGGGCGCCGATGTGGACGTGGAGGATGTGATTTCCCTGGAGGTGCCAAACGAGGTGGGTCAATTGCATAAAGCGGCAAAGAAAATAGCCACCAACGGGATAGACATCTACTATTTGTACGGAACCCCCGCGAAAGGGAAAATGACAATTATTTTTAAGACAGAGAACGACAAGAAAGCCTTGAAAGTACTCGCAAAGTGAGATGGATAAAACCCCGGCACGAAGCCGGGGTCTTTTAAAGGCGATTCACTTTCGTCGAAGAAGAGAGATTTAGGAAAGACGTTATTTACCTGAAAATGATCCATCGGGTACCTAAAATAACAAATCGATTGGCAAGCGAGAAATACTTTATTTAACTATTTCCTTCAAGTCGATAGGCCAACGAAGAAGGGGGTGACTGTTCCAGGGTCAGCAGGCAGGTGGGTCCTGAATGGATGAACTTCTTATTTCTGCTAGGGGGATAGATATGAAAAAATTCATTATTCCATTTTACTGCGTCGTATTAACCCTGTTCATCTTGGGGGGGAGCGGTCTGTGAAGCGCAAACACCAAACTACTTCGCAATCAAGGCCGGAGCCTATTTCCCCAATTCAGGCGATCTTGGAGGATTTAATACCGGATTTAATGGCCAAGTCGCTTTGGGTCATTACTTCACTCCCAATATCGCCGCGGAACTCGGTCTGGGGTATTTTGCGACCAACGGTAGCGGATCCGGTACATTCGACGGGGTTACGAGTGCCGCAACCGGAGATGTCTATGCCATCCCGCTCACGCTGGCCCTGAAGGCCATTTACCCGATCGACAAATGGGAGATCTACGCCATCGGTGGAGCGGGAGCCTATTTCTGCAATGCGAAAGTCAGCTACAGCGGGGGATCACCCAGCAACAGCAACACGGTCTTTGAGGGCTTCCTCGGGGGTGTTGTCGACTATAACATTGACAGAAATTGGTTTCTGGGGGTCGAGGGAACGTATCTGTGGGCAAAGCCGCAGTTCACAATTGCCGACGTGTCAGGGGATGTTGCCATCGATGGCTGGACCGTGACGGGCACCCTCGGCTTCCGATTCTAGCTGCAAAATGGAGAATCTCAGAAAAGCAGGATGATCACGCGCCCTGCCGGAGAAAGATAAGGGGTTGGCCGATCAGGCGCAACCCCTTATCTTTCTCGGGACTGGATTTCAGTCGGTCATCAAACCCTGTGGTCCTTTTGATCGGCATGCGTCAGAGAAAAGACGGTGCGGGTCATTGGAGCCATGTAGTGCGTCTCTTCCGGCCTTTTGCATCCAGCATGCACAGCGCGCTTCGCTTCCAGGATTTCGTCGTAAAACTCGAGGTATTTCTCCAGAGACGCATCCCACCCATGCTCGGCGGCCGTCTTTTGTGCTTCCCGCGACATGACGCTCCGGATGTTCGCGTTGCTAAGCACTTCCAGGGCGTGACCGATCTGCTCCTCCTGCCTTCCGTCTTCGACGATAAAGCCGTTCCGGCCCTGCTTCACCACGTCCTTTGCCCCCACGTTCTCGCTGATGATAACAGGAAGCGACGCTGCCATCGCTTCGAGGACCGTCAGGCCGAAGGTATCGAATCTCGACGGCATGGCGAAAAGATCCGAAGCCAGATAGACCTCAGCGATACGCTCGTGGGGAATGGTGCCTGCGTATATGACGTCATTTTCAATACCCAGCGCGCGGGCGAGATGGACGTATGCTGCGTTGCTGCTCTTACCCACGACCACTAGTTTGATCGGCTTTCGAGGACCGGTCTTTCGGAATCGCGCGATCCCTCGGATCAGGTAGTCCAACCCTTTGATGTCATAATTCATGGAGACAAAGACAGCAACCGTATCGCCTGCCTCCAATCCGTATCGTCGCCTGACCTCATGACGGATTGCAGCGCGATCCGGTATTGAGAAGGGCTCGAGATCCACGCCGGGATGGATGACTCGGATCCGTTCCGGGTCTATTTCAGGGTATTCCTGGAGAAATATTTCCTTCGTCAGGGTGGACACTGCGGCAAACAGCCGTCCAGAGCGAACGAGATGGCGCTCCACTCGCATGGTTGCCAGATCGTAGTAGGTGGGTTTCTTTTTCTTACGAACATCCCGGATCCAGAGGCGATGGGGGATCCAATGGAGGGTGGACAGGTCGGCCCAGAAGATTCTTTCATGCGTATGCATGATGTCGAAGTGCATCAGAGCCGTGCTGTTTTGGACAAACTGGGCGAAGCTGATTGTCGTTAGAAATTTCGGAAAACCTACAATCGGGATCTTATGGGTGTTGATCCGTTCGGACACATTTGTCCATTGATTGGCGTACAGGTGAATGTCATATTCGTCAAACCGGGAAAGGCGGTTGGTCAATTGGGCCGTGTGTTCCTCTCCGCCTCCTACAAGACCGTATTTCGGGACGGCAATGGCAATTCTGATCCGGGAACTTTGCTTCATAATGCTTCTATTTTAGCAATAATTATGCCGCATGTAACTATTTATAAAATGATACAAGCCTCGTATTCTGCGACTACGGTCATCGCGCAGCCGATGCGGAGGGGTGTCCATCGGACACCGTCTGATGACCCGTAGCGCTTCCCTCTGAGCGAAGACCCGATAGTCGTCTGATCCCACTTTCAGACGGTTGCTGATTTTTTCACGGACGTCGATGCACTAGATTAGCATCGAAAGAAGATAGTGCAGCGGCGGGAACGTACGGCAGCAGATCATGGCATAGAACCAACGACATGGATTCAAGAAGGAGAAAGACATGAAAAGGAAAGATACAAAGAGGGACGTCAAGAAGGGCGCGGAAAAAATTCTGAAGGGAAAATTCTGGATTGATCCCATGTGCGGCCCGATCCGGCCCTGAAGCAACCCGGGGCAGCGGCCCGTCCACGGGGCTGGACTCCATCCCCGCTCGAAAACGAGTGGAGGTGCAAGAAACTGAACGGCATGCGGAGACAACCGTATCGACAACGACGAAAGACCACGACATCACTCAGAGAAGGGAGACAGAAACATGAAGAAAGTCGAAAAACCCGCGGACAGGAAAAAGAGGCAAGAGGAATTGAAAAAAGAGATCGAGTGCTATGAATCAACGATCATAAGCAAGGTCATTTACTAGGCCGTATCCGATGAAAAGCCCCCGGGCCTGTCGACCCGGGGGCTTTTGTATTGATGGATTGTTTGTTTGTGCTTATTTGCTGGCCTTGCGCCAGATGTTCATCTTCTCCGCGTCCTTGATCAGCCCGTCCCGGAGGTCGGGGTGGGCGACATTGATCAAGGCCTCGGCGCGCTGCCAAGTGGACTTGCCAGCCAGGTCGGCCACACCGAATTCGGTCACGATCATGTGCGCCTGCGTACGGGGCACCGTCACGATCGATCCCTGCGGCAACATGGGAACGATACGGGATTTGATGGCTCCCGTCTTCTTGTCCGTATAGGCGGCGTTGCAGCAGATGAAGGACATGCCGCCCTCGGACATGTAAGCGCCGGTCGCGAAATCGAGCTGTCCGCCGGTGCCGCTGATATGCCGCGGTCCGGAGGATTCGGACGAGATCTGTCCGAACAGGTCGACTTCGACGCAGGCGTTGATAGAGATCATGTTGTCATGCTGGCACATGACATGGGGGGCGTTGGTATAGGACACGGGGTAGGACGCCAGCGACGGGTTCATGTCGATCCAGTCATAGAGGAACTGGCTGCCGGCGGCGAAGGCGTAAGCGCTCTTCTTCTTGTCCACACCCTTCTTCTTGTTGGTCAGCTTGCCGGCCGTGTGCATGTGGTAGTAGGCGTCGACGAGCATCTCCGTGTGGCAGCCCAGATCCTTGAGATCCGATTCGGCAAGCTGGCTGCCGATGAAGTTGGGAAGACCCCCGATACCCAGCTGGATGCAGGCGCCGTTGGGGATCATGGGGACGATGAAAGCAGCGATCTTCTTGTCGATTTCCGTCGGGGCGGCGGGGGGAATCACTTCCACCTTGGACTCGAACTCGACGATGGCCGAGACTTCGGAGATATGCACGACTTCGTCACGTCCGCCCATGGCCCAGGGCAGGAGCGGGTTGACTTCGACGATGATCTTCTTCGCAACGTCCATGGCCGCGCGCACCGCCGCGTTGCCCATGTGCGTGTTGAAGAAGCCGTCCTTGTCCATCTTGGTCACGCGGATCATGGCCACGTCGAGGCTCTTGATGCTCTTCTTATAGAACAGGGGCTGATTGCGGAAGATCATCGGGTGGTAGTAGCACCGGCCCCTGTCGTGGAGCTTGCGGGCGTATCCCGTGAAATGCCAGTCCTGATACGTGAAGACCTCGCCTTCGGGGTCGGCTTCCACGCAGGCATTGGGGGTGAGGCTCAGGCAATGGCGGATGTTGATGTTCTTGAGTTCGCTTTTGCGGGCAGCCAGGGCCTTGTCCAGTGCGACCGGTTTCGTGTGGCCGAACCCGTAATCGATCCAGTCTCCGCTCTTTACCACTTTCACAGCTTCTTCTGGGGTTGTTAGTTTCCTCTTGTACTCTTCTGCGTAAGACATCTTCTACCTCCCTGGGATTTTAGTATGCCTTCAGAATAGGCTGTGCTAGCCGGCGGAGTCGATTCCGGTCTCTCCTTCAGGCCGTTTTTCGGAATCTGTTTTCACCAGCTCAGAGACGGCTCCACCTACTCCGGGCCCGCGTTCCGGTAGCATATCCATGTATGAAAAACAATGTTGAAATTAATAAATTTGCATGTTAAAAAACACCGCCGCTCAATTCTGATTTCTCTTCCCCGGACTTCCTGCTTGACAAGCTTTTTCTCCTTCTTTATCCTTTGTTTACCGAGGGGTGTCACAGTTTTGTAACTGTTCCATACATCAGAAGGGTGCTGACGTATGAACTGGAAAGAACTCTTGCGCCTTCCCCCCACGAGGCTGCTGACCTCCGGTATCATTGCCGGCGCGGTCTTTGTGGCCGTTATCGTCGGCGGATATCAGGCCTCCGGCAGCCCCCAGCTCTGCGGTGCCTGCCACAGCATGGACTACGTCTACAGCCGCTGGCAGATTTCCAATCACAAACAGTTTGCCTGTATCGAATGCCATCTCCCCGATACGAACCTCGCCGGTCAAGTTGTCTACAAATTCAAATCCGGTCTCAACGACCTCTACCACGAAACTCTGAAAACCTATCCTGCCGCCATTGACTTTTCGGCGGAGAATCGGCAGGTGGCAAACGGCAACTGCCTGAGGTGCCATTTCTCAACGGTTCAAAATACCCCCATGGGGACCGGAGGCGCAGACTGCCTCAAATGCCATCGTTTCTCTGTCCATCAGCGGGGGCTCGAAAAGGGAGGAGGGATCATCCTTGGACAGCAATAAGAAAATCTGGATGACGCTCGGGGGAATCGCTCTGGTGATGCTCTTGATCATCGCGCTGCAGATCTTTGTGCGCAAGCCCTACACGACCATGAAGATCGCCAGTATACCTGAAGGGGAATACGACCCCGCCGTCTGGGGTCAGTATTATCCTCTGGAGTACAAGAGCTACCTGAGGAACAAGGAGATGGCGCCGTCGCCCACAGGTTACGGGGGCAGTGAAAAGGTGAGAAAGGCGATCAAGGAACCGGAGATCCTTGTCAATTTCAAGGGGATGCCCTTCAGCATCGATTACAACGAAGACCGGGGACATCCCTATGCCATGGAGGACCTGAAGGCGACAAAGAGGGTTAACCAGACAACTGTTGCGGCCTGCATGACCTGCAAGACAGCCTACCTGGCGGACCTCTTCAAAGAGAAAGGCTGGGATTATGCGAAGATG
Organism: Syntrophales bacterium; assembly: GCA_035506495.1. Lineage (GTDB taxonomy): Bacteria > Desulfobacterota > Syntrophia > Syntrophales > UBA2192 > UBA2192. The sequence goes on along the minus strand of DATJPI010000297.1, from coordinate 21,499 downwards.
CCCCTTTCCGATGTTCTCCCGCGGATCAACCAGCCCATCGTCTGCGCCAACTGCCATGACCCGAAGACGATGAATCTACGCGTCATCAACCCGGCCTTCATCGAGGCTATGGAGAAACGCGATATCGACGTGAATAAGGCCTCGCGCGAGGACATGCGGAGCTACGTCTGCGGGCAGTGTCACGTGGAGTACTACTTCGTGCCCGCAGGCAAGAAGGTCGTCTTTCCCTGGACCAACGGTTTACACCCCGAGAAAATCTACGAGTACTATTCCACAATTCCCAACGGGTTCGACATGGACTGGAAGCATCCCGACTCTGAAGCCAAGATGCTCAAGGCCCAGCACCCCGAGTTCGAATTCTGGAGCGGCGGTGTGCACGCAGGTTCGGGTGTTTCCTGCGCCGATTGTCACATGCCCTACATGAAGGTGGACGGCCAGAAGTACACGTCCCACTGGGTTACGAGCCCGATGAGGCACAGCCGGGAAGGCTGCCGGACTTGTCACACCCAGAGTGATGCGTGGCTGCTCGAGCGGGTGAAGATGGTTCAGGACCGGGTCTTCGAGATGCAGCATGCCGCCGGTGAAATCGTGGCCAAAGCTCACGTGGCCATCGGCAAGGCCTCGAAAAATACCAAGGCCAGCAAGGAAGAGCTTGACAAGGCTCGTGAGCTGATCCGGAAAGCCCAGTGGTACTGGGATTTCGTGGCTGCCGAGAACAGTATGGGCTTCCACAACCCCACTCTCGCGCTGAATACCCTTGGTCGTGCTATCGATCTGGCTTACCAATCCATCGCGACGGCCGAAAAGGCGGCGGGCGGGCGGTAACGGCGAACACAGACCCAATCCCCCTTTCCTTCCCCTGTGCAAAAGGGGGACGGAGGGGGATTTTTATTGCCTTTTCCCTTGACCGGTGGTCGAAGAGTCCATACACTCATCCATCGAGGTAATCATCTTTGCAGGCATGACGAAACACAGCGCAGGATTGCTTCTTTATCGATTCCGCGAAGGGGTTCTCGAGGTTTTCCTTGTCCATCCTGGAGGTCCGTTCTGGGAGAAGAAGGATCTCGGGGTCTGGTCCATTCCCAAGGGAGAGATCGACAAAGGTGAGGACCCCCTCGATGCGGCTCGCAGGGAGTTCGAGGAGGAGACGGGTTTCAGGCCCGAAGGCATCTTCCACGAACTGACACCTGTCAGGCAAAGGAGCGGCAAGATCGTACATGGCTGGGCTGTCGAGGGCGATTGCGACGCCGCGGCCATCCAGAGCAACACCTTCACCCTCCAGTGGCCGCCGCACTGGGGCAGTCAGCAGGAATTCCCAGAGGTGGACCGGGCTGGGTGGTTTTCCGTTGATCGCGCAAAAGAGAAGATCCTCGAGGGACAGCGAGGACTGCTTGCGCAGCTGGAACTTGTTTTGCAGGGGGAAGGCAAACACCAATGAGGGGGTACACCGAATAATGGCGGCAATGCCTGTTTCGGCAGCGATGATTGCAGCGATCCTATGGATCGCCTTGTGGGCTTGTTCTGCATGGGCTACGGACGACATTTTTCGTTGCGGCGGCAACACGGTAGACCGCGGGGACACAACCGTGCGTGTGCTGAGTCTTTGCGGGAAGCCTGATTTCAGGGAAGAACTGGGCGATAAAGAGGCCTCATCCGGAAAACGAGTCGAGAAATGGCACTACAACCGCGGAGTCGGCGATTTTGTTTATGCGCTGACCTTCGAGGACGGTGTTCTCGAAAGTGTAGAAAACGCCGGCCGGGGATATTAGAACAAAGGAGGGGAACATGCAGTTTCTGGTAATTGCCTATGATGGCACCGACGACAAGGCCCCAGAGCGCCGCCTGGCGTCAAGAGAGGCGCATCTGGCAGGTATCGTGAAAATGAAGGAACAAGGGAAGGCCGTCTTCGGAGTGGCCATCCTCAATGACCGCGAGCAGATGATTGGCTCCGCTCTGGTCGTGGATTTTCCAACCCGGGCCGACGTGGATGCCTGGCTCAAGGCCGAGCCGTATGTTGTGGGAGATGTGTGGCGCAAGATCGAGGTGTTGCCTGCACGCGTACCGCCGATATTTGTGAAATGAAGACAGGGTGCAGGATACTGGGTATAGGGTAGAGGGTTTAGGCCGCAGGCAATAGAAAATTTCCCTTGCCTCCCCCTTTGCAAAAGGGGGAAAGAGGGGGATTTTTTTAGGTGAGCACTTCGGGTGATCAACCGCAAGGATCATTTTAGAAGAGAGTGAAGGTCCTTGCGAAGCGTCTGTGCGTCCGTGAATACCAGGCCCTGCAGGCCTGCTTCCCTGGCGGCGTTGATGTAGGCCTCCACGTCGTCGATCAGCAGGATCTCTGAGGGGTCCATGGCCAGGACCTCCACCAGTACCTCGAAGATCCTGTGCTGAGGCTTGGCCGCACCGACCTCCCAGGATCGCACGATAGGGTTGAAAATACGGTAGGATTCCCTCCCCATGAAAGGCTGTGCGGGCTTCTCCGTATTGGAGAGGATTCCCGTGCGGTACCCTCTGGCGTGGAGCTCACCGGCCACGGCAAAGACATCCTCCTTTTCCACGTAGGACTTCTCGAAGGCCGCAAGCCACAGAGAATCGGTCATGTTCCCCTTCGCACCTGTACGCCTGCGCACGCCTTTCCAAAACTCCTCCTCCGATATTTTCCCTTCCTGAAAATAGGGGATCAGCTTGCGGTAGGCCGCCCGCATGCAGCCGGAACCGATCCCGAGAACCTCGCGGCTGTACTGGAGAATCCCCTCCGTAGGATTTTCGATCAGAACTCCGCCCCAGTCAAAGATTACCGCCTTGATCGCGCTCAATAGATCCTCCCAGTCATCCGATAGGCATAATAGTGATTCCGGCGGTCAGCGCCCGCTTTTTACATGGAAATTGCATAACCCCTAACGGGAGAAAAACACAAGGAAATTCATACGGATTGATGAAAATCGTGAGAAAAACGAAACCACAGTTGGTGGAAGAGAACGCTCGCCTTCGTGCCGAGCTGGATGCGCTCCACTGCAAAGGAACGGAGCCGGAGGGCTCCCGCGATATCCTGCGCGTGGAGCGCTACCGCGCCATTCTGACTGACATTGAGGAGGGCTACTACGAGGTTGACCTGGCGGGGAGCTTTACCTTCTGCAGTGCGTCCATGTGCCGCATGCTGGGCTATTCATTTGAGGAGCTCCTGGGGCTGAACTACAGGGCGTATATGAGCGGCTCCGACGCAAAAAGGGTCTACGGTGTCTTCAACCGCGTGTTCCAGACGGGCAGGCCGGAAAAGGACGTTGATTACGAACTGATCCGCAAGGACGGATCCGTCTTTCCGATTGAAGTCTCCGTCTCGTTGATCCGCGACAAAGAGGGGCGCCCTGCCGGGTTCCGAGGCCTTGCCCGCGACATTTCCGCCCGGAAACGCACTGAAGAGGCTTTGCAGCAAAGCGAAAGCCGCTATCGCCTGCTGATCGAAAACGCTCCGGACGGTATTTTCGTGCAGACTCAGGGAAATTTTGCTTACCTGAACCAGGCCGCCTTGCGAATATTCGGTGCCGAGTCAGCGGATCAGCTGATCGGTCACTCTGTTCTGGAGCGAATTCACCCCGACTATCACGAAATCGCCAGAGAGCGAACCCGGATCCTGAACGAGGAGAAAAAACAGGTTCCAGCAATAGATCAGGTTTATTTGAGGATGGACGGCACAGCAATGAATGTGTCCGTGGCCCCCGTTCCCATCCACTATGAGGGGCACGATGGCGCCCTCGTGTTCGTCCGCGATATCACGGACAGGGTCCGGTCGGAAAACGAGCTGCGAAAACTTGCCGACATCTTCCTCAATACGCGCATGGGTATGGCCACGAGTTTCGGGGACCGGCTGGATATCCTGAATCCCGCCTGCGCCGAAATGCATGGCTATGCGATCGAGGAGCTGGCAGGCCGGCTCGTAACGGACGTTTACCCTTCCGACTGCATTCCCGATCTCGGTGCGCAAATCCGCCTGGCCCATAAAAAAGGCCATCACATCTTCGAAATGGATCATGTCCGCAAGGACGGGACCCGGTTCCCCGTGCTTCACGATATCACGATCAAGCGCGACGAGAAGGGAAAGGTGCTGTACCGGATCGCCAACGTTCAGGACCTCACGGAACAAAAGCGGACCGAGGCCAGGCTGCGCGAGGGGGAAGGCCGCCTGAATGCCGTTTTCGAGACGGTTCACGCGGGAATCATGATTATCGATAGGGAGACGCACACGATTCAGGAGATCAATCCGGCAGCAGCCCGCATGTTCGGTCTGCCGCAGGAGCAGATCGTCGGGCGGCCCTGTCACAAGTTCGTCTGTCCGACCCACGCAGGGCGCTGCCCGGTGACGGATATGGGAAAGACCATCGACAACGCGGAACACATTCTGCTCACTGCAGACGGCTCGCGGCGCTCCATTATCAAGACGGTCGTCCCTCTTCATGTGGGCGGCCGGGAATGTCTCCTGGAGAGCTTTGTCGACATCACCGACCGCAAAGAAGCCGAGCTCGCCCTGCGCCGCAGCGAGAAGCAATACCGTCTCATGGCCGACAATATCCGGGATCTGATCTGGACCATGGATCTGAAGATGAACCTGACCTACGTCAGCCCTTCCATGTTGACCATGTACGGATATACCTTAGAAGAAGCAAAAAGTATCCGCATTGACAAAATGGTGACGCCCGATTCGGCGAATAAGGTCCTGGATCTCTATAGGGTCATCAAGGTCCTCATGCGCCAGAGAACCCTGTCCGGAAAAGGATTTTCAGAAACGCTCGTGCTCGAGCACGTCCGGAAAGACGGCAGCACCTTCTGGGGTGAGACACAGGTCAGCATCACCAGCGAGAGCGACGGGCTGATCGTCGGTATCCAGGCGGTGACTCGAGACATCACGGAGCGTAAACGGGCGGAGGCCTTGAGCAAGGAGAAAGAGGCCGCGGAAGTGGCCAGCCGCGCCAAGAGTGAATTCCTGGCAAAAATGAGCCATGAGATCCGCACGCCGCTCAACGGGATCATCGGGATGACGGAGCTCTGCCTGGGGCAGAATCCCGATAAAACCCTCGAGGGGTTCCTGCAAACGATCTACGGGGAAGCCCGCAATCTCTCCGGCCTCATCAACGATATCCTCGACTTGGCGAAGATCGAGGCGGGGAAGATGGCACTGGAGGAAGCTCCCTTTGACCTCGCGGAGCTCATTCGCTCCGTCACGGACGGTTTTGCACTGAGGGCCAAACAGCAGGGGCTCGACTTTATGACTTTCCTTGCCCCTGACGTTCCGACGGGGTTGATCGGCGATGCCGTGCGCCTGCGGCAGGTGCTCGTCAATCTCATCGGCAATGCCCTCAAATTCACCCCCAAGGGGGAGGTGTCGGTCTCGTGCGAGCTCGCGAGCGACACGGCCGATCGGACAGTGATACAATTCTCCGTCAGCGACACGGGAATCGGTATCCCCCCCGACCGGCAGCAGAAAATTTTCGAGGCTTTCGAACAGGCCGACGGCTCGACGACCCGTCAGTACGGCGGAACCGGTCTCGGCGTCGCCATTGCGAAAGAGATCGTGAAGATGATGGGCGGCGAGATCGGAGTGGTGAGCGAGCCCGGCGAGGGCAGCACGTTCTGGTTCACCGCGGGGATGAAAAAGAGCCTCGAGCGGGTTGCAGCGGCAGTAAAAGAAGACAACGTCCACATTTCTTCAGCCGGGGTACCTAAGCCGGAATCCCGCCAAGGCCGCCGGATCCTCCTGGTAGATGATTATGTCATCAACCAAGAGGTCGCCCGGAGGCATCTTGAGGCGGGAGGGCACCGCGTCTCTCTGGCAGGAAACGGGCAGGAGGCCGTCGATGCCTTTCAAGGCGGAAATTACGAACTCATTTTCATGGACATCCAGATGCCGGTCATGGACGGCATCGAAGCCACAAAAGTCATCCGTGATCTCGAGAAGCGCTCCGGAGACTCGAACCGCATCCCCATCATCGCCCTGACGGCCCACGCTGTGAAAAGTTATATTGATGCATGCCTCCAGGCGGGGATGGATGACTATCTCATTAAACCCGTCTTCCGCCAGGACCTGCTCGGCAAGGTAGAACGTTGGACAGACGGGGAGTCCGCAATCGCCGGTATGGTAACGGCGGCCGGGGCGTCGGAGGATCACGGGGCCCCCGCGGAACCCATCGATTTCGCGAAAGCACTGGAGGAGTTCGAGGGCAACCGGGAATTTTTAACGGGGCTTCTGGAACGGTTTCTCGAGAATGTGAGGAGCCAGCTCAACGCCATCCGGGAGGCCCTGGACCGGGCCGACGCGGAGATTCTGAGGCGGGAAGCCCATGCCATCAAGGGCGGTGCGGCCAACCTGACCGCTGTCGAACTTTCGTCCGCCGCAGCCGAGCTCGAAAAGGCGGCAAAAACGGGATTGCTCAGTGAAGCCCCTGCGGGGCTGGAGAAACTGGAGAGAGCCTATCGGCGTTTGGAGGAGTTTGTACACAAGTCTTGAGACTGCAAGACGAAATAATGGAGATCGGCATGAGGATTCTGGTTGTAGATGATGAGATGGTCAGTAGGGAAAAAATGAAAATGATCATGGGTCATTTCGGCCACTGCGATGCCGTCGAGAACGGTTCCGAGGCGGTGGAAGCCTTCGTCAAGGCCTGGAACAGTTGGGCCCCTTACGATGCCATTTCCCTGGATGTGCAGATGCCGGAAATGGATGGTATTCAAGTTCTTGGGAAAATCCGGGGACTGGAACTGGAAAAAGGCGTTGCGGAGAACAACCGGGCGAAGATCGTTATGGTCACGGCCCGCGCGGACAAGGAAACCCTCGTTTCGTGCATCCAGGCCGGTTGCAACGACTACGTCGTCAAGCCATTCGACAAAGCGACCGTTGCAAAGAAGCTGGCCAAGCTGGGGTTCCATGTTCACTTGTACTGACCGGTGAACGGGTAAACAAATGAAAAAGGCGCCGCAGACATAACCCTGCGGCGCCTGACTTCTTTCCTTTGTTCACGGATCATCAGCGACTCGCCACGGACCCCCCTTGTTACTTCTTCGGAGGGAAGTTAGCCAGCATTCCGTCGACTCCCTTTTTCAGATCGCCCGATGCCGCATCGGCATTGATTGTGCCCGTTGCCGATCCTTGCCAGAGGAGCTGCTTGCTGCCGGCTTTCTGAATGCCTAGCGTCAGCATCCGGAGTTGATAACCGTACTGGTTGATGCCGATTTCGTTTTCGTAGTTCACCCAGATGAGCATGTCGGGGTTTTCGGTTGTTTTGCTAAAACCCTTCTTCTCGAGCACCTGATCGGCCAGGTACTGGACGTTCTTAACGACCAGATCGCTGGTTTGCCCGAGGGTCCCCGCCGTCGTCCAGGTATAGGTCTTCAACCCCGCGAAACTCGCTGTGGGATCAAAGGTATAGTTGATTGTCGCCGCGCAGCCGGCCAGCATGAACGATGCAGCAAGCAGCACCGTGATGATGGAACCCAAGCGAGCCGTCGTTTTCAAACCGTGCATGTCTCCTCCTTCTGCATGGAAAAGATGATCCTTCGACGTCTTCAAGGCGATGCCGGCGTTGCCCGTGATTCGTTTCCGGCAGATAAATCCAACTTTCTCTTTATAGCGCTTCTGCAACAGGGGTTGCAACTGGAAATATTTTCGTCGGCGGGCTACTCCAGTGCTGCGCCGTCCGGAAAATTCATTCGCCCGGCCCAGTGAATCTGTGATAAGTTTCCTTGACCGCAAAATAAGAAGGAGCGAAGTGGAGTGGGACGAATCGTCACAGGCCGGGCAGAGCGATGGGGGGCGGTGGCCCTTTTTGTCCTGGTGTTTCTCGCTGTTGCCTGCGGATCACCTCAGTCCCCTCCAACCCCATCCCGGAAAGCGCAAGATGCCGTCGAGTCCAGTACGGCTCCATCTCGCATCAAGCGCCCCGATGTCGGTTTTGCATCCCGGGAGAAGCTTGTCGATCACTATCAGAAACACGGGCGGGAGTTCGGCACCCTCACGATGGAGCAATACCTGAGAAAAGCCCAGGAACTTCGCGACCGACCGGCAGGAGGCGCCATTCTGGAAATGAAACGGCCCGACGGAACGTTCACACGGTTCGATCGGGAGTCGGGGGACTTCATCGCCTTCGGCACAGACGGTGTCATTCGCACGTACTTCAGGCCGGCAGATGGGGAGGCATACTACCAGCGGCAGCTCCGAAGAAGCCATTAAGGGCTGTTGAAAAACGCCCGTCTACTTCGTTCCCTCATCCCTCGTCGCTCGACGTACGCTCAAAAGTACGCCTGCGCTCCTCGGGATTTCGAAGGCCTTGTATCTGGGCATTTTTGAACAGCCCAGAGACGTACAGGTACTGTTAACTTACCAGAGAGGATTGAAATGAAAGACAAAGATCCCGTGGGTGAGTTTCTGAAAAAGCGCGGATGTCCGGAGCACGTGGTACAGGGCGGTCTTCAGGGGCTTACGGAGAGATGGGAGGAGGTCGTCCGGTCCGTCGAGGAGGGCTATCACCTCGGGCTCGACGACTACCTGAACGACATGGACGGCCGGCAGCTGATCGAGGAAAGCCTTCGCGTCGCGACTGCAAGAGACAAAAGAACATGCCTGAAGCGAATCCGGCAGGCCGATGCAAAGATGCAGTGGCTCGTCAAGCCGGCAGACAGGTGTCTCTGGAGTGATGAGACGGTGCGGCAGGAGAGCTGGACGGCCGAAAAAAACTGGTGGTATTTTTCAATACCGAATCATCCGGGCAAGGAGTTGCTCAGCGACATCGATGCGCTCTGAGGCCGGCGCGAAGGGCTAGTCCGAGGCGAGATAAGGCCTGAAACCATTGATGCTATGAATCAGGTGCCAGTATTCCCTCGTCCTGACATCATCGGGAAGATCCCCGAACCGGGCAATTCCCGGGTCTGTTGCAAGCAATTCCTCCCGGACCATCTCTTCGAAGACGCCACCGGGCTCCCCGGCGTGTTTTCGTGCCACCGCGATCCACAGGTCGAGCTGACCCAGGGCAAGATCGAGGGCCTTGCGGGCATCGCGCGTGTACCCGTAATGTCCGAAACAGAGCAGAGAGGAATCAATGGATCTCATCCGCTCGAGAGATCGGCGGTACGCCGGGTAGTCAAAGCCCCCTGGCGGGCAGCCGACCCGGAGGTAGTAGGAATCGGCGAGAGGAAAGAAGATACCCGCCGCCTCTCCGGTGAAGAGCACGCCGTCGAACTGAAAAGCGAGGTGATGCGGTGCATGACCCGGCGTCTCCATGCTCTCGATGCGTAGCCCGCCCCTCCGGATCGTCTCTTCGCTGGTGATATGGTTTTCAGGCACCGGCTCGGGTTTTCCGTACATCTCGGCAATTTCCCCCAGATTCCGCAGGGAGACGTTCCAGACCTTCGTGGGTTCGATCAGGTGCGGCGCTCCTCGGGGATGGCAGATAACTTTCGCCTCCGGGTAACGGCGGAGTAAATGTCCCACTCCTCCGCTGTGGTCGATGTGGACGTGGGTCAAAAGAACGAGATCGATCGTTTTCACGCCTCTTTGCTCCAGTGCGGAAAGGAGAGCAGGGATGGCCGCTGCGGGACCCGGATCCACGAGAACCACGGCATCGTTACCGCTGTAGAGCCAGCTTGCGACAAAGTGCCGGAACCCCCTCATGGGCAGGGGGAGATCAATCATGTGTAGATGGGCAGAAGGGGGCGCCTGAATCATTTCATTCCTCCCGGGTAAGCGGATGATCCGCTACAATGGAGCGCAGGGGCAGCTTAGAATATTCCGGGCGCTTCAGTCAACTCATGAAACCGAAACCCGCACGAGCAGTGCATGCCTTCGCGGTATCACACAATCCCGTTGACTCCACCCGACTGCGCGGGTATCTTTAAGGAAAGCAGGGCTGCAGGGCTTGCTTTTTTCGCCCGGGGCGCCAGCCCCATCTACCTTGATTGGCCTGGAGGTGTTCATGAAAGCGGTCCTGATGGAAGGGTTTGGGGGAGTCGAAGTCCTGAAGCTGGGCGAAGCGCCGAAACCGAAGCCGGCGCAGGATCAGGTGCTCATCCGTGTCAAAGCCACTTCCATTAATCGTCCCGATCTGGTTCAGCGCGGGGGCAAATACCCCCCTCCCGCGGGGGAGTCGGACATTCTGGGCCTGGAAGTCGCAGGTGTCATCGAGGAAATTGGTCCTGATGCGGGCGACTGGAAAAAAGGGGACCGTGTCATGTCTCTTGTGGGGGGAGGCGGCTACTCGGAGTACGCTGTGGCCTACGCGAATCATCCCATGCGCATACCCGACAACATGAGCTTCGAGGAGGCGGCCTGTATCTGCGAGTCCTACATCACGGCCTTCTTAAACGTCTTCATCCTGGGAGAGTTGGGGGACCACCAGATTGCACTACTGCACGGCGGCGGGGGCGGCGTCAACACGGCGGCGGTGCAACTATGCAAGGCCCTCGTCCCGAGCACGAAGCTCGTCGTAACGGCATCCCCCGAGAAGATGGACCGCGTGAAGAAGCTAGGGGTGGACCTGGTGATCAATTACAAGGAGACGCCTGATTTCTCGGAGGCTGTGAAGGCTTTCACCGGCAAGCGGGGAGTGGATGTGATCCTGGACCACATCGGGGCGAAATACCTGGAGCCGAACATGAACTCGCTCGCCTACGCGGGAAGGCTTGTCCTCATCGGGGTGACGAGCGGCATCAAAGCGGAATTGAACCTGGGCCTCATGATGGTGAAGCGACAGCGGATCATCGGATCGGTTTTGCGCTCCAGGCCCGTTTCCGAGAAAGGGGAAATCGTGGCCGAGTTTGCACGCCGGGCTCTCCCGAAGTTCGCCGACAGGACGATTGTGCCCCTTATCGAGAAGGTGTTTCCGCTCGAGGAAGTGCAGGCGGCTCACCGGATGATGGAGGAAGACAAACACTTCGGCAAAATCGTTCTGCGGGTGGGGGAGTAACAGGTAACAGGTAACAGGTAACAGGTAACAGGTAACAGGTAACAGGTAACAGGTAACAGGGTTTTCTGCTATCTGATACCGGCCACCTGTCACCTTAACGCCGCGCTGCGACAAGATGAAGCTTTGTCGATCAAAGGGAAGGCCTGTCGAGAGGTGAAGGACGATGAAAGTCATGACAAGAAGAGGATGGTCGCCCTACGTTGCCGGCGGGCTCGTCGGTGTGCTGCTGGTGATGTCCGTTTTTCTCACGGGCAAGTACTTCGGCGCCTCGACGACGTTCGTCCGCGCAGCGGGCATGGTCGAACAGGCTGTTGTGCCGGAGCATGCGGCGAGCCAGGAGTATTACAAAAAGGAAAAGATCATAATCGATTGGCAATGGATGTTCGTGGCCGGGATCTTCTTTGGGGCCCTCGTGGCGGCGGCATTTACGAAAGACTTTCGATCGACGCCCGTTCCGCCTATGTGGGAGTCCCGTTTCGGGTCCTCGAAGGCCAAGCGCTGGGCGGCTGCATTTATCGGTGGCATTGTGCTCATGTTCGGGGCCCGCATGGCTGACGGGTGACCGAGCGGTCATGGTTTGAGCGGTCTGGCTCAAATAGCGGTGAGCGGTTACATTGCCCTGGCCTGTTTCTTCGGCGCCGGTGCCGTCGTGGCGCGAATTCTTTATGGAGGTGACAGAGGATGAACGAGCTCTACTCCGGCCTCATCACCGGCATCCTCTTCGGCTTCCTCCTGCAGAAGGGACAGGTGCTCCGGTATGACAAGCAGCTTGGCGCCATGCGGTTTCTGGACATGACGATTATGAAATTCATGCTGTCCTCGATCCTCGTCTCCATGATTGGGCTCTATGGTCTCCATGAATTCGGTCTCGTGAAGTTAAGTATCAAGGAAACCATCATCGGGGCCAATCTCATTGGTGGGCTACTCTTCGGCATTGGATGGGGTATCGTGGGATATTGCCCGGGAACGGCCGTGGGGGCCGTTGCGGAGGGAAGGTGGGATGCGCTGTTCGGCCTGGCAGGGATGCTCGTCGGGGCGGCCTTCTTTGCCGAGGCCTACCCCCTTTTGAAGACGACGATCCTCACCTGGGGCAACTACGGCAAGATCACGATCCCGTCGGCCCTGGGGGTCAACTCCTGGCCGGTCATCTCCTTTCTCGCGGCAGGATTCCTGGGGCTCTTCTGGTTTTTCGAGAAGAAAGGACTATGAGGCTCAAGCCGTAAGCAACAAGCCTCAAGGCCCAAGGACTTGGGCTTCCGGATTCGGGCTTCAGGCGTCCGGAATCCAGAGGCCAGAAGCCGGATTCCCGCTGCTGCGCGTCTCAGGGTTCGGGTTTTTCTGCGGATGGCGGCCAGACCTCGATGCTGTCAATTCCCGTGCGTTTGATCACCGCTTGGACCCCCACGGCGGAATACCACTCGCCCACACGTTCGCCCCTCTGGTCAACCATCTCGAAGCCCCGGAGGTTTTGATTCAGTTGACCGGCCCTCGACTGCATTCCCTCGGTGAGCCGCCGCAGTGATTCCTTCCCCGTCCCGACCTTCATCCAGAGCTTCGCCGAGTCGAAGCGGAATCGTCTCTGAACAGCGATGATCGCAAGGGGGTGCGATTCAGGTCCGCAGAACCAGTATTCGAGATCCTCAACAAGCAGATTGGACTGAAAATTTTCCGTGGCTGCATTGCTGGGCTTGAGCATGCCGTAATTCTCCCCGGAGCGGCTCATGAAGAAAACGACGAAGCCGATGCAAAGGACAAGGACAATGATCAAAAACGTTCTTTCATCCATATGGGTTGCCTTCGTGTATAGCGGACGCGTCGGAACCGGTCAATGGGATTTTGACGGAACGGATCCGTACGTTCGCCATCCGCATCATGATGAAAAACCTTGTCGGAACGAAGCCGTCGTGATATGAGGCAATGCTCCGTTGATGGGCTCAGATAAGCAGGGTATAGGGTATTTTACTACTAGCTGTCTCTTTTCAATGTCGGTGATCGCGATCGGAGGGTCGCATCCCATGATGCACGCAGGATCGACGGTGCAAGTTCGGTTTCTCGGAAGCGGCGATGCCTTCGGCAGCGGCGGGAGACTGCAGAGTTGCATCCTCGTGAACCATTCGGGCGGTCGATTCCTTATCGATTGCGGCGCCTCGGCCATGATCTCCCTTCGACGTTTCGATGTTGAACCCAACTCCGTCAACGGCGTCTTTCTCACGCATCTTCACGGCGATCACTTCGGCGGACTTCCGTTTCTCATCCTTGATGCCCAGCTTGTGAGCCGCCGAACTGCGCCGCTTTTCGTGGCAGGCCCGCCGGGACTTGCCAGGAGGCTCCCCGCGGCCATGGAGGCCCACTTTCCCGGCTCATCGGGCGTAAATCGGAAATTTGAAATCGACCTCAGGGAGATGGAGCCGCGTGTTTCCCTCATGGCGGGCGCAGTCCGCGTCACGCCATTCATTGGCCTTCACCCCAGCGGGGATAACGCATACTCCCTGCGGATAGAGGTCGGCGGAAAGGTGATCACCTGTTCCGGTGATACGGAGTGGACCGAGGCGCTTACCGAGGCCGCCCGCGACGCAGACTTGCTCATTGCCGAGGCGTACACCTACGAGAAGAAAATCCCGTTCCATCTGGACTACCGAACCCTGACGGAGAAATCGGCCAATCTGGGCATCCGCCGCACCGTAATCACTCACATGGGCATCGATATGCTCTCGAAGACGGGACTGGCCCAATGCGACGTGGCCGACGACGGGAAAGTTTTTAATATTTAGGCCGTAAAACAATTTTGCCGGCTCAAAAGCGCTTTGCGACGTTTCTAACGCTCGCTTCGCTGCGGCCGCAAAAACTCGCCCTCCGGGCTCAAACAGTTTGCGCCGCGGTCGCGCCGCTTCGCGAAGAACCGTTGGCGCAAAGTCGCTTTGATTGAGCCTTGCAAAACCGTTTCACGGCCTCACTGTGGAGAGAGGATTTGCGCTTGATTTCGTTCCCTCCCGGAACATAGAATGGCCTGCAGCAGGAGCGACATGGGGGAGGGGACCATCCGATGCCGGCCAACCTTCCGCCGGATTACTTCGAGGCAGAGAGACGCTACAAGCAGGCCTCCACGGTCGCCGAGAAGATTGCCGCCCTGGAGGACCTGATGGCCACGGTCCCCAAGCACAAGGGGACCGACCACCTGCGCGCCGACCTGCGACGCAAGCTCTCCCAGCTCAACAAGGAGGCCCTCGAGCAGCGCAAAAAGAAAGGCGGAGGCCGCGACAGCCTCTACAACATTCCCCGGGAAGGCTCCGCTCAGATTGCCCTCACGGGTTTTGCCAACTCAGGGAAATCCTCCATCGTTGCCGATCTCACCAAGGCCACTCCCGTCATCGCCGATTATCCGCTCTCGACGGTCTTGCCCTGCCCGGGCATGATGCCCTACGAAGATATCCAGATCCAGCTTGTTGACCTTCCGCCCATCCCCAACGAAACAACGGACGGCTGGGTGTCAGGGATCATCCGGGTGGCCGATGCCTTGCTCATCGTCATCGATCTAACGGAGGACGCCGACATCCAGATGGAACTCATTCTGGATCAAATCGGGAAGTGGAACATCCGGACGGAGTGGCCGAAGGAGGCAGAGACCCGCGTCCTGCTGAAACGGGCGCTGGTAGCGGCAAACAAGAAAGATCAGCCCGGTGCCGTCGACAACTTCGAGAAGCTAAAGGCAGCGTACGGAAGCCGCTATCCCATGGTGATCCTCTCGTGCTTGAAAAAAGACGGCCTGGAAGATCTGAAGCAGGAGATCTTCAAGCTTGCAAGAATCATCCGAGTCTACTCCAAGCCTCCGGGGAAGGATCCCGATCTTTCCATGCCTTATACGGTTCCCGTGGGATCCACCGTTATGGATGTAGCCGAGAAGGTCCACAAGGACTTTGTGTCGAAGCTTAAGTATGCCCGCATCTGGGGCTCGGCGAAGTTTGATGGCATGCGCGTGGAAAAGATGCATGTGCTGAAGGACAGGGATATCATCGAATTCAATATGTAAAAACAGGGTGCAGGTTCTTAGGAGTTTCTTATCTGCAGCGCCATGGAAACGAAATCGGAGGAGGAAAGCGATGATGGCAGCGGCAAGAATACTAACGGCGTCAGGAATCGGTCTTGTGTTCATAGCAACCATGGTCTTTGCCGGAGATATCCCATTTTCGGGCTTTCTCGGTAACCCGACGGTCTACGAGCAATTGAAGCCGGGCCATGAAGGTCAGGCCAAGCTTCGCTGGATGAAGGAAGGGGCCCAGACCATGAAATACAACCGGTTCATGGTGGACAGCGTGATCTTTTTCCTGGCTGAGAAGGCTGATTACAAGGGCATCGATCCCCAGGAGATGAAGGAACTCTGCGACCAATTCAACAAGGACCTCGTAGCGGCCTTTAAGGACAAGTGGCCCATCGTGGCCGAGCCCGGCCCCGATGTGGCGCGGCTCCGAATCGCCATCACGAATATCCACCCCAGCAAACCCGGCTACAGCGCCGTCACGTCGGTCATTCCCGTCGGGATCGGGATCAGTCTCGTCAAGAAAGGTGCAACGGGCGGATGGTCAGGCAGCGGCGACACGTGTATCGAGGTGATGTTCACGGACAGCATGACAGAAGAGGTCCTTGCCATGGCGGTCGATCAGCAGAAGGCAGCCTTCGAGCAGCGGTTCACGAAGTGGGGTTCGGCCGCGGACGCCTTCAAGCTCTGGTCGGAGACAATTGTGAAGCTGATCGACCAGCACAAAGGCGTCAAGAGAGAACCCGCCAAGTAGGTTCTTTTTGTGGATCCTATCACAGAAAGAACAGAGGCTCTTTCCGTACCTGGCAGGTTTCACTCAACCGAAGTGCGATGCTCTTCATCATATCATTCTTCGTCTTCCGTGCATCCGCAGGACAGCCCTTGATGCAAGCATGGCACAAGATACATTTGCTGATGTCAATGGAGGCGCTGTCGTCCGGATCGATTGCACCGACGGGGCAAAGATCGGCGCAGTGCCCGCAGTGCAGGCAATTTTCATCTACATCGATCAAGTCAACAGAAGACAGCCTTTTCCTGCTGTCTGTCATGTCACGGTAGGGGTAGTTGCCGGGTACGGTGATGTCGGCTGCTTCACCGATGGATGCAATGGATGCGATTTTTCCCCCTATTTTCTTCCCGAAAGCCTTTGCGTTCTCCAGATCATCGGCATCGGGGCGACCAGCAGCGATGGGCGTTTTGGTATTGGAGAAGGAATGTTCTCCTATATAGGCAGCACAGGCAATCGGGATGCACCCGTTTTTCAGCATGGTGTCTTTCAGCTCCAGGAGAGCATCATCGTAGTCCCGGTTGCCATAGACGACAACACAGATGACGGGCGTATCGTGACCTTTCAAGGTGCTCAGCCACTCCATCGCAGCCGTCTGGACCCTGCCGAAATAAACAGGCACGCCGATGATCAGTAATTCATTTTCCGACGCTTGCAAGTTTCGTTTTCTGTTTTCCGGTCTCGTTATATCAACATGCTCTGCGGAATGAGGCTTCAGTCCCTCTGAGACGGCTTCAACAATCTTCTTCGTTGTGCCTGACGGGGAAAAGTATACGAGTTTCAGCAAATCAATTCTCATTTCGTTTTCTCCATATCCCCTTGGTGTCCAGGGGCTACAGGATCATCTCGATGAGATGAGGGCCGGACTCCCGGAGGGCCTTTTTCAATTCCCGAGCCAGGTCCTCGGCCGTATCGACGGTGACACCGGGCACGCCCATCCCTTTGCTGAGATTTGGCCAGTCGATGGGAGGATTCCCCAGGTCGGTGAAGGCGCGGACCCTGGGTCCTGGATTCGTGATCCCCGCGCGCTGCAGTTCCACATTGATGATGTTGTAGCTGCGGTTCGAGCAGATGAGCGTCGTCACGTTCATCCCCGCCTGGGCCTGTGTCCAGAGGGACTGAACGGTGTACATGGCACTGCCGTCGGCCTGCAGGTTGATGACGGGCCTCTCGGAGCAGGCGACGGATGCCCCGGTGGCCGTGGGCATGCCCTGCCCGATAGCGCCCCCGGTGATCATGAAGTAGCTGTGGGGGGGAAGGGTTGCGCCAAGTGGAAAGTACGATAGGGCCGAGGTCAGACCTTCGTCGGCGATGATGGCATTCTCGGGTTGCAGGGCCGCAAGCGTCAGGCAGGCCTTTTCGGGGGTCAGTATGCCCGACGGGATTTCGGGGACATTGTATCCCGCAACAATTTTGCCAAGGGCGTCCTTACCGGGTGCATCCAACTCGTCGGCCAGCGCCTCCAGGGCCTCGGCCGCATCCTGCGAATCGCTTTCGATGCGCAATTTGGGAACGCCGGCGGCAACAGGATTGCTCCACTGGCCCTCGTAGCCGAAGAAGTTGACGGGCTGATCCGTTCCCGCCAGCACCACGGCTTTGTATGGCGCAAGCAGTGCCGCCGCAGGCTCCGGGAAGTAGGGCACGCGGGCAACCGGCACGGTCCCGGCTCCCCGGTCGACGTAGGCCGGGAAATTGATGCAGAAGAGATCGCATCCCACGGCAGCACGGATGCGTCCGGCTGCCTCGAGACCCCGGCGACGCAGGGCACGGCCGTTCATGATGAGTGCCGTCTTGCCCACCGACTTCAGCAGTTTCGCTGCCGACTCGATTCCGCGCCGGTCAAGGGGCTCATAGACAGGGCGTTTCACTGCAGGAATTTCTTGCCGGAACTCCTTCCATTGCAGGTCGCAAGGGACGATGAGGCTTGCGATCTGCCCGCGCAGGGATGCCTCAATCGCGTCGGCCGTGTCTCGGGCAATGGTCTCCACGGACCGAACCGTTCGCTGCCACCCCGAGAAGGTCTTGCAGAGGCACTCAATGTCCATGGCCAAGGGTGCATTCGCTTGAATGTGCCAGGAGGCGTGCTCGCCGATCACGTTAAGCAGGGGCGTGCGGGCCCTCTTGGCGTTGTGCAGGTTGGCCACACCGTTGGCCAGTCCCGGCCCCAGGTGCAATAGGCACAGGGCCGGCTTTTCTTTCAGGCGCCCGTAGCCGTCGGCCGCCCCGGAGCAGACGCCCTCGAAGAGGCCGAGCATGGGCTTGATCCCGGTGATGGAGTCGAATGCCAGGATCATGGGCATCTCTGTCGTGCCGCCGTTGGCAAAACACACATCGATTCCGGCCGCCTCAATCGTTTTCAATAACGCTTCTGCACCGTTCATACGTGCCACCCCTCCTTTTCAGGGTTTTCAGAAAACACCCTGTTTTTCATAGCATGAAAAAAACAAAAAAGGCAGGGCCCAAATAACTCTGCCAATTCAGGTGCGGAAAGAGGGAGCCGGGGCCGAGCAGGTTCCCGGGTCTGCGCGGGCACTGAAAAATCTCTCAAGAAAAGCTTGATGCCAACCGATAAAGAATACGAAGCCTTCAGATCGAACAGCTGAACAATAATTACCATTACGTACTGATCCACTTGCACCGATCCGGAGTCTGCCTGGAAGGGGGAGACGTTCAAAAAGGGTCGGATGCAAATTAAGCGGTTGACGTCCGGATGCACGAATACGGCTTGGGGTTGCCGGATGAGCGGTGCATCTTCGTGGACGAGGGTTTCGGATCGCTCATGCAAAAAAAAGGAGGTGTCTGCGATGGATCCGTCCGACGGGCATTCCGCGTGGAGGTTCCAGTATTCCCACCCTGTAAACACGGCAGCGAAGACGAGAAGGGTGCCGCTGCTGTCCTGGCTGGCCAACTTCATCTTTCTTTCCGGGACCTTGCTTTTTGCGTATCAGCTCTATGGCTGGTTCGGGCATGACGAGTGGACGAGGTATCCGTCCATCGCCCTCGTCAAGTATCTCCCGGCCGGTTATTTCAGCTTTCTGAACAAGGTCGTCTTCGTCAAGGGATTTCTTCTGTGGCTGCTCGAGCGGGCGGACGTCTCCGTGCTGTTGATCCTCCTGGGGTTCTTCATCACGAAGTTTTTCGTCGACTCGGAATGATGTTCGGAAGGGAATAACACAGACACAGAAACGATTCGCCGGGGAAGGTGGATTCCTGCCGGTCAAACACCCATGCCGCGTGGCTGGTATTGGAGCACCCCTGCATCTGGAGGGCGCTTATTCGCTGTAAAAGACCGCGTTTGGGTTTATCCCGGCATCCTTGACACAGAGAAGGCAATAATAAGCCGGGATAACGGTGCCGCATCCGGAGCCGATCAGTTCGAAACAGGCACACTCCTGGCAGAGGGGTATCTCACATCCGGTGCATCTGATTGACGACAGTCTCTTCCTGCAGTGCCCGCAGACTTCCCGCTCCGTGTGATCACGGGACTCCATCTCGTCCTCTTTCTTTTCTCCTCAACCGTCGATGGGGAATGTCGAGCGGCCCGTCCGTAAAGAGAACTATTTGTTTTTCGCACGCTGCTCATATCAGAAAACCGAAATAATTTCAAGTACTAGCTTTATCTTTGATATCCGGCCCTTAGCTTCGGACCCCCATGGGCGGCACGGTTTCAGTGGCAGTGGAAGCCCGGATATGCTATAGAGGCGCCGAGTCTAAAGAGGGTAAGTCAGGGTTCCCTGTATCGCGGTTTGTCAGGGCCGGGCAGGGTAACCGTCGGTGGTAACGTCTCACTTCCACTGAGGGTGAAAAATATGCGCGAACTTGGGCACCCCCGTCATCGAAGCTGATAGGGGGTTTTTATTCTCCACTGTACGGAAAGGCGAATCATACGACTTTAGAGAGGGCCGCTCAAAAACATCTGGCTGCAAGGCGCCCGACATTCCGAGGAACGATGCGTACTTGGTACGTACGTTGAGTGACGAGGGACGAGGGCAACGCCGCAGACGGGTGCTTTTCAGAGGCCCGATAAGGAGGGAAGATATGCTGGCACTAGAGGGGATCAAGGTTCTCGATCTGTCCAACTACGTCCCGGGTGCGCTGTGCACCATGATCCTGGCCGATTTTGGTGCCGAGGTCATCAAAGTGGAACCGGCCAAGGCCTTTCCGATGGGCGATATGGGATATTCGCCGGGGGGCAAGGACAAGGAGAGGGAGGCCGCTTACTTTGCGCTCAACCGCAACAAGAAGTGCATCGGACTGAATCTGCGGTCTGACGAGGGACGTCGGATTTTTCACCAGATGGCGAAGAGTGCCGACGTCGTCATAGAGGGCTACCGGCCTGGTGTCGTGGAAAGGCTCGGTGTCGATTACAAAACGGTGAGTGCGATCAATCCCCGCATCGTGTACTGCTCGCTTTCAGGCTACGGGCAGGATGGCCCCTACCGCCTGTTTTCAGGCCATGATATTAATTATATCTCCCTGGCAGGAGTTCTGGGCCTTATCGGGCCGAAAGAGGGGCCCCCGTCCATCCCACTCAATATCATTGCGGATTTCGCCGGTGTGTCCCTATACGGGGCCGTCGGCATCCTCCTGGCCCTCATGGCGAGGGGAAAGTCGGGCAAGGGCCAGTACATTGATCACACCTATATGGAAGGGGCTATCCATCTCATCACCTGGTTTACCCACCGGTTTTTCATGGATGGGACGGTGATGAAGCGCGGGGAATCTTGGGCCATGGGAACCTACCCGCATTATGGTGTCTACATGACAAAAGTCGGGAAGTATCTCAGCATCGGCTGCCTGGAGCCGCATTTCTGGGACAACCTCTGCAAGGCGATCGGCAAGGAGGAGTTCATGCCGGCGAAATGGACGATGGATATGACCTTCCTGGCGCCTGACGAAAAGCTTACCGCGATCCGATCCAGCCTGGAGCAGGTCTTCCTGACGAAGACCCGTGACGAGTGGTTTGACCTGTTGTCACCGCAGGACATCCCCGTCGGGAAGGTGTACGATATCGGCGAGGTCTTCAGCGATCCCCAGGTGGTGCACCGGAAGATGGTCATCGAGCTGGAGCACCCGAAACTGGGCAAGGTGAAGCAGGTGGGGATCCTGCCCAAGCTTTCGGAGACGCCGGGCCAGGTCAGGCGGTTTGCTCCGGTTCATGGCGAGCACACCGACGAGATCCTGTCCTCTCTCGGGTTGAGCGCAGAAGAGATCGGCAAATTGCGCAAGGAGGGGACGGTAGGATAACAAAACAGGTATCAGGCTTCAGGTGTCAGGTTTCAGGATAGAGAAGACACAAATGCCTGTAAAGCCGGAAGCCCGAAGCCGGAATCCGGAAACCCAAATCCCCCTGTGGTGAGCACAGGGGGATTTCTGGTTTTAACCTTGACATCGAGGGGTTGCGTTCTTAAGATTGAATCAAGTGCAATGCAGGTTGTCTACACATTCATAACCCATCCTACTCCGGAGCAAGTGCGGGGTGTTCTCGATCTTTACCGGCTTCAGGGTTGGTGGGAACCGCCGGGAGCACGCGACCTTGAAATGGTCGGGGCCATCATCCGAGGCAGCCACTGTTTTATGATTGCCTCTCATGAGGGACGCCTCGTCGGGATGGGTCGTGCGATCAGCGACAGGGTCTCCGATGCGTATATCCAGGATCTTGCCGTTCAGCCGGCCTTCAGGGGCAAGGGAATCGGCACGGGGATCGTCAACGAGCTTGTCGGTCGT
>DATJPI010000296.1:0-3106 GCA_035506495.1 Syntrophales bacterium | reverse complement strand
TTCCTTGCCGAGACGCTTCTGCAGGGTGCCGTGGGCGAGGTCGAGGCCGACGATGATCGTCCGGCGGATGTCGTCCCACATCTGCTGCATGGCAGCGTTGTTGACAAAGTGAAGGTCATCGCCCTCCACAAAGACGCCCGTTCCCGAGACCTCGTAGGTCATCAGCTGGCGCTGGCCGAGCGGGATACCACCGCAGTGGCAGCGGGTGGGGTCGTACATGGAGATGCCGCGTTCCATCGCGACTTTCTGGCCTTCCTTTAAGAACTCCATCTTGCGCGGGGACTGCTTCAGACCCTCGCGGGCGAACACGGTTGAGGTTGCCTGCGGGTCCTCTGCAAACTTCTCCTTCATTGCCTTCAGGAAGAGCTTCTGGGTTCTCTCGATTTTTGCCTTTGCCATGTCTTATCACTCCTTTGGCATGAAGCCGTATTTTACCCTGAGCGCGTGGATGCGCTGGATGTATTCAACGTATTCTGCATCGTCGCGGAAGCCGGTTCCGACGAGCGAGTGGTACATCGTGGTGTGGTTCTTAAGCCACTTTGCGTCCTGGGCCTTGCCGACCTTGACTTCGGAGTCAAGGGGAACGCCGACCTGGTCCTTGACGTACTTGATCTGTCCGGACTTCTTGTCCATGACAAAGCGCTGGAGCATGTCGAACATCATCCCGTTCTCGTCGAGACGGAGGGAGTGCCCGTGCACGGTACAGCCGCGGATGCCGGTGAGTGCTGGATCGAAGAGCTCGGTGTTGACGAGTTCCTTTGCATACTTCTCGAGATCTCTCTCACGGCATTCGATGATCTGACGGCCGGAAAGAGTACCCGGGTCGATGCCGCGGAAGCGGTATGCCTCGAGCCAGGACCTCTGGTACGGCTGGCAGGGTGCGTTGTACATCGAGTCAGTGAACTGGATGTAGCGGACGCGGTCGCCGGCCTTTGCGCCGTCAGTCGGGGTTACGAGCTTGCGGATCGGGCAGGCGGGCTCCTGCTGCTCAGCCAGGGGCGGGTGGGCAGAGGGATATGCTGAACCGGGTGCCCTGTGTCCCATGACGAGGACAATGTCCTTGTCCGTTACATCGCGAAGCTTTTCCAGCTTGTGGTTGGGGTCCAGCTGCTTGCGCCTGTTCTCGGCGACCTGCGTCTGGCCGGGACAATACTGGGGTTTGTATGCCATTGTTTAATCACTCCAATAATTCCTTCTTTTTCACGATTCTCATGACAGATGAAATGACTTCAGCCATCTTCTCGCGGGTGGGGGTCTGACCACGGGTCACGCCGCTCACGATCGCCATTACCGTACCTTTGGTACGGATCTTGTCGGCCGGTGGCATGACCACAGCAGTCTTCACGCCCTCCTTTGCGAGATCCTCATAATCAATCGGGGACTGGGAAACGACAATCGCTTTCACGTCACAGGCCTCGAGGATAAACCGGACCTTGTGCACGACATGGGATCGGACATTCCCATGGTGAAGTACCGCGACCCTGTGTTTCTCAATCTGTGCGATCTCCTTGTCGGTAAGCCCAAAGTAAGCGCCGATAACGCCACCGGCAATATTGGGGGCGTCCGGGGGGACACCGCTGCCGGCGTTCAGCACGAGTGTGCTGATACTGTATTCGACGCCCTGCTGTCGCAGCCCCGAGGTGATATCGCACACCGGCTTGGTGACGTGGCGGCGTCCGGGGGACATTCCGACCACGATCACATCCGGGAACCGGCATTCGGAGATGGTGCCCCTCTGGGCGATCCCGCCTCCTTTACCCATGCCCATCGCCTCGCGGCAGTCAACAACCTGGGTTACGCGTCCTATCGGCATTTATTTGATTCCCTGAATGATGGTTGGCTTGGACTTGCTGCTTGGATCAGCCAGTCCGAGGATGGAATTGTCCGCATCCGGCCCGTACTTGCAATAATCGACAAGCGAGGGCTCGGTCTTCATGTATCTCCCTTCTTGGATACGGAAGGTGAAATCAGTAAAGACCTCTTCGCATGCGGCCTTGAGTGCGGGGATGACGTCACGGCTCTCCAGCTCGAGAAGCACCGTGCCTACGTGAACTTGGAGATCCACTTCCTGATCGCCAACATGGATTGTCTTCCTCATTGCGTGGGGATTGGCCATTCCTTTGGCGGGACCATAGGTAATGGTAGCCGGGAGGCGCGGTCCGTTCAGGACCATGCGCCGGATACCGGGGATCTCAACAATCTTGTTCAGCAGGCGCTCGGTGGTCTCTGGGTTAAGCAACCGCTCGGTGACAATCCGGCACTGGGGGAACGTGGCTTCGGTCATTCGTATCCGGGGAGGGTTTATACACCCTTTGCGATTGTCTGGATCGGCTTCTTGAACGAGTCAAGCTGTCCGAAGGTGTCCTGGTAAACCTTTGAGGTTGCTTCGGGGCCGAACATCTGGGTGCCTGCATCAAGGGCGCAGGCTGCGACGATACAGGGCATACCGACACCGGCTGCGTGACGGGTAACGACGTGGTTACCGTTGAATCCGCCGGGGCCGCCGCCACCGTAAATCGAGTGGCTGAAGAACGAGAACCCGACCGCAACACCCATTGCACGGCCGAAGTCAGAGCCGGGCAGGCCGGTCTCGTGCTCGAGCAGATCGTTGAAGTAGAGCAGGGTTGCGGAAACTGCCTGGGCGAACCGTCCAGCACCACAGTTGACCATGGTTGCTGCAAGGGTACCGGCAGATGCGTACGCGTTCCACATCATCGGGTCTTTGGTCTCGTAGAAGATGTAGCCGCTCTTGCCCTTCTTGCCTGCCTTGATGACCTTGTCCTCAATGGCACGCTCGACAAGGCTCTGCACGACAGTACCGATGGTACCGGTCTTGCCGTTCTTCTTGACGAGGTCGTAGACGATGTTGTTGGCGTTTAAGCCCTGGTATGCGTAGAGCAGGAGCTGGGCGCGCTCGAACGGGCCGATTGCTGCACCCATCTCGAACTCTCCGGCCTGCTCAAAAGTGGCACAGAGTGCTGCACCCTGCATTGCATTCCGGTGGGTCATCATGACCGCGTGGTTGGCCGGGATGTTACGGAGTGCATAGCCGAGGCCTTCGTTGTTCTGCGGGATGGACAGAATCGAGACGACGTTGCCGCCTTGC
>DATJPI010000295.1:0-2775 GCA_035506495.1 Syntrophales bacterium | reverse complement strand
CCACAACATACGCTCCATTGCCGCGGTCATGGAGGCGGCCAAATCCCTGGGCGTGCCGGATGACCGCTATGAGTTCCAGGTGCTCTACGGCATGGCAGAGCCCATCCGGAGGCTGCTGACGCGGACAAGCGGGCGGGTGCGGCTTTACTGCCCCTGCGGGCCAATCCTGCCGGGAATGGCCTATCTGGTGCGCCGCCTCCTCGAGAACACCGCTAACCAGAGTTTCCTGCGTCTCGTCTTCGCCGAGACCAAAGATGTTCTCAGCCTTCTTGTCGATCCGGCTGAAGCGGCGACAGAACACGAGGCGGCCGTGACGGCTCTTTCCGGCTCCGGCTCCTTCGATAATCAACCGACCGCCGATTTCACCAAGGAGGAAGAGCGCGAGGCTCTTGCGCAGGCGATACGTGCTGTCCGACAGGAAATGGGCAAGGCCTGTCCTCTTTTCATCAACGGCGCGGACAGGACCACCGAAGATGTACTCCCTTCCCTTAACCCTGCCGACCCCGGCGATGTGATTGCCCGCGTTTCCCAGGCGGGAAAGGCCGAAGTGGACGAGGCCATCGCTGCGGCACAGACTGCTTTCATGCGGTGGCGAGAAACGGAAAGTTCCGTGAGGGCCGGATACCTGAGAAGCGCGGCAGCGTGGATGAGGCATCACCGGTACGAACTGGCTGCCTGGCAGATATGGGAGATCGGCAAGCAATGGGATCAGGCCTCGGCCGATGTGGCGGAAGCGATAGATTTTCTGGAATACTACGCCCGGCAGATGAAGAGGCTGGGCGGGTCTCATCCCCTTCCCTCCCCGCCGGGTGAATCGAATGAGTACCGCTACGAGCCAAGGGGCATCACCGCAGTGATTGCCCCGTGGAACTTCCCCCTCGCCATCACCACCGGTATGGTGTCGGCGGCCGTCGTGACCGGAAACTGCGTGGTTTACAAGCCCTCACCCCTGACCCCCGCCATCGGCCATAACCTTGTAGACGCGTTCCGCGCTGCCGGCCTGCCTCCAGGCGTTTTCAATTTCATTCCCGGCCGGACAGAGGTCATTGCGGAACACCTGATCAACCACCCGCTGATTACTACCATCGCCTTCACCGGGTCCACACAAACAGGTCTGAGGATCATAGAAAACGCAGCAATCGTCCGCCCCGGCCAACCGGCCGTCAAACGGGTCATCGCTGAGATGGGTGGGAAGAATGCCATCATCGTCGACGAAGATGCCGATCTGGATGAGGCGGTCCCGGCAGTGGCGGCTTCCGCCTTCGGTTTCCAGGGGCAGAAGTGTTCCTCCTGCTCCCGGGTCATCGTCCTCGAATCCATATATGATGCTTTTGTCGACCGCTTGATCGGTGCGGCCCAATCGCTGCCAATAGGCCCTGCCCATGACCCTGCTTTTGTACTGGGCCCGGTCTGCGACACCCAGGCTCAGGCGAGGATATCCGGATATATTGACGTGGCAGCCGCAGAAGGAAGGATCCTCTACTCAGGCAAGACGCCCCCGGGCACTAACTACGTGCCCATCACCATCGTGGGCGATATCCTGCCAGAGCACCGACTCGCCCAGGAGGAGGTATTCGGCCCGGTCCTCGCCGTGATGAAGGTAAAGACCTTTGCTCAAGCTCTGGAATGGGCCAACGCAACCAGATTCGCACTCACGGGAGGCGTATTCAGCCGGAGTCCGCGCCATCTGGACGAGGCAAAAAAAAGATTCCAGGTAGGCAACCTGTATCTGAATCGCCACATCACCGGTGCGCTGGTGGGACGCCAACCCTTTGGCGGCTTCAAGATGTCGGGCCTCGGCACCAAGGCAGGCGGTGAGGAATACCTGCTCCATTTCATGGACCCCCGCGTCATCACCGAAAACACGACCCGTCGGGGCTTTTCACCAGACCTTCTTCAGCCGGGCAATCGACCATGATGCCAAGCCCTCGAAAACTCGCAGGAGACCTTGACCGTGAATCGCGATGACTTCGCCGAATATTCCGTCATCGAACATCTCAAGGATCAGCGGCCTGTGACAATCCGCGCAGTGCGGCCCGGCGACAAGGGGCTCATCATGGAGGCCCTTCGCGGACTCAGCGCAGATTCGATCTACTTTCGTCTTTTCGCCTCCAAGAAAGAGTTTACCGATGCCGACTTGAAAGAGATCACCGAGGTCGATTTCCTGAACGTCGTTGCGCTGGTTGCTCTTCTGGAGCAGAATGGGCACGACCGGATCGTTGGCGAGGGGCGATACATCCGGAGCGGGGAAGCTGGTACCATCAAAAAAGCGGAGGTGGCGCTCCTCGTGGTCGATGCGTTTCACGGCCTCGGGATCGCAACCCTCCTGTTGAAACATCTTATTGCGATCGGCCGAAAGGCGGGAATCACGCACTTTGAGGCGGAGGTGCTGCCTTCGAATCAGACAATGCTCAACATCCTCGTCCGAAGCGCTCTCCCCCTCACAATGACGCCGACGCGCGAGTTCGTCCATGCGGTCATGGACTTGAGGGGGTAGTACAAAACCATGGAGGTTACCAGCATGACGCATCGAGTGACTCTCATTCCCGGCGATGGTATCGGTCCCGAAATTTCATCAGCAGTGCTGCGCATCATCGAAGCCACCGGCGTCGAGATCGAATGGGAAAGCTTCGTTGTCGGAGAGCAGGCGCAGGAGTCTTTGGGTTCCTCGCTGCCTGACGACGTGATCCAATCCATCCGCCGAAATGGCGTCGCCCTCAAAGGTCCCGTTGCCACGGCGATGGGAACCGGTTTTGAAAGCATCACGGTGCGATT
>DATJPI010000294.1:0-55526 GCA_035506495.1 Syntrophales bacterium | reverse complement strand
CCTGTTCGATTTCCCTCGCTGAAGCCCGATAATGGATCGCTGACGGATTACCGAAATATGCTGTATTGATGAGAGCTGTCCCATGAGAAAGAACCGGATCGCCATTTCCCTCCTTCTCGCCGCTACTTTCTTGTTTGCAGCCTCAACGTCCTTTGCGGATGAGGTCACGCATGTGAAGGCCGCGATCGTTGCCCGGCAGGCGCGGTGGCATGCCGGCGAAACCTCCATGACCTTTCTGAGTGCTGACGAAAGGGTCGCTCGTCTGGGCCTCGTGCTGCCCACCATGGCAACGGTGGCCGAGGAGGGAATGCTCACGGCGGATCCCCCCATCGTCGGAGCTCCGGCGACCCTCGACTGGCGGAACAATGGCGGCAGTTTTGTCACACCCATCCGAAACCAGGGCGGGTGCGGAAGCTGTTGGGCTTTTGCCACGACGGCGGCCCTGGAATCGGTAACGCTTCGAGTCAACAATACTCCCGGAATCGATCTCAACCTCTCTGAACAGGTCCTCGTGTCCTGTGGCGGCTCCGGAGACTGTGGTGGCGGTTATATCTCAACTGCCGCCAGCTATATTCGCGACACCGGGCTGCCCCTGGTCCGTGTCGAACAGCGCGGGCTGGATCACCGTCACGTCCGGCAGCAGCGGCACAGGTCCAGGGGCTATGACCTATAGCGCATCATCCAACTCGGGGAGCAGCACCCGGAGCACGACGCTGACGGTAGCGGGACAAACCTTCACGGTAAATGAAAGCGGACAAACCTCACCTGCCATATTCAACAGTCACGATTTCAACGGCGACGGCAAACCAGATTTGCTCTGGCGGCACCAGACAGCAGGATCGATTGGAGTGTGGTTCATGAACGGGGGGACCACGATGGCGTCTAGCTCCATGCTCACCCCAAGTTCGGTCACTGACCTCGACTGGCAGATCGTCTGCATTGCCGACTTCAACTCAGATGGCAAACCAGATATCCTCTGGCAACACCAGACAACGGGACAGATGAATGTGTGGTTCATGAATGAGACCGCTATGACGTCATCGACCCTTCTCACTCCGTCTTCCGTGGGTGACACCAACTGGAAAGTCGTGGGATTTACCGATTTCAATGGTGACGGCCATCCTGACCTTGTCTGGCAGCACCAGACAGCCGGTACGATTGCCGTATGGTTCATGAATGGGACCACGATGACATCATCCACCCTGTTCATCCCGGGCGTCGTGAGTGACACCAACTGGAAAATCGTGGGTAGGTGATGCCTCCGGAAGGAGCATACACATACGATGACTGCAGTGTTTTGACGGCCATCGGTTGGAATCGTCGTAAAAGGTTGACATCGGAAAGGTATGGAATTCCGACAATCCTATTGCAGTCGGAATGGAAACATAGCTGAAGCGATGATGCAGCCCTCGCTGATGGGGATCCGGGACCTAGCACCTCGGAATGGGCAGTGAAAGGACGCGCCATGGACAGATCTTCGCAGAGACTAGCTCACAGGACATGTCTCAATGAGGAAACTCCCGATCGCTGCTACATTCCTCCTGGCGGCCTCCCTTGTTTTTGCCACATCGTCCGCATCACTATCCCTTGCCGATGAAATTTCACAGGTCAGAGCCGCGATAGCTGCAAAACAGGCCCGGTGGCAAGCCGGTGAGACTTCCATGACCCGGCTGAGTCCGGAGCAAAGACAGGCACGCCTCGGTCTCATCGAACCCACAGGCCTCACTGGATTGAATGCAGGCTCAGAGGTTGTCACCGCCGGGCCATATGCTGCTACAGTTCCTTCCGGCTTCGATTGGCACAATGTCGGAGAGCAGAGTTTCGTTACACCCGTAAGGAACCAAGGGGGCTGTGGGAGCTGCTGGGCCTTTGCCACAACGGCGGCTCTCGAATCTTCCGCACTGAGAAGCAGTAATACCCCGGGTGTCAATCTCAACCTCTCGGAGCAGGTCCTCGTGTCCTGCGGCTCCTCGGGCGCCATCGATGCGGGCAGCTGCAGCGGCGGCTACATCGGATATGCCTCCGATTACATCCGCAATACAGGACTGCCCTTAGAGACCTGCTACCCCTCTGCGGGTGGAGACGAGACTCGTGACAACAGAACGACCGAGTAAATTTTCATTGACAAACAGGGCGGCACACTTTATGCTTCGTCCTACTTAAAACGATTGGGCTTTTTCATGAAGAACATCATCGGCACGATCATCCCCATTATTATCAACATAATCGGCATACGTCCGGGCGGCGTAGGGGGCTGATGATGGCTTGATGTAACAACCGGAAGGAATCCAAAAAATCCGTTATCAGGCTCCCTGGTAACGGATTTTTTATTTGAGGGGGAAAAAGAAGATGGATGACAGAGCGGTTCTCGTCTACGACACGACTCTGCGTGACGGCACCCAGGGCGAACAGGTGAATTTCACGGCCGAGGAGAAAATCCGCGTGGCCAAGAGGCTCGACGAGTTCGGGATCGCCTATATCGAGGGGGGGTGGCCCGGTTCCAACCCGAAGGACATGCGCTTCTTCGAATTGGCCCGGACGGTGGCGTTCAGAAACGCGCGCCTTGCCGCCTTCGGCAGCACACGACGAGCCCACACCCCGCCCGGCGAGTGTCCAAACGTTCAGGCCCTGCTCGAAGCGCAAACGCCTGCGGTGACCATCTTCGGCAAGAGCTGGGATCTGCATGTAAAAGAGATCCTGAAAATTTCCATGAGGGAAAACCTCGCCATGATCGGCGAGACCGTCGCCTATCTGAAGTCGAAGAAGAAGGAAGTCATCTACGATGCCGAGCACTTCTTCGACGGCTACCGCGCGAACCCCCGTTACGCTCTGCAGACGCTCGAGGCGGCCTTCGAAAACGGCGCCGATCTGATCGTCCTGTGCGACACCAACGGAGGAACACTGCCTTCGGAGGTAGGGCGCGTTATCGACGAGGCGGCCGCGCTGATCCCCCGAGACCGCCTCGGGATCCATGCACACAACGACGGGGGGGTGGCAGTGGCCAATTCGATTGCCGCCGTCGAGAGGGGTGTGCGAATGGTCCAGGGGACGATCAACGGCTACGGCGAGCGCTGCGGCAACGCCGATCTCATCCCCATCATGGCCAACCTCGAGCTCAAGCTCCGGAAGAGCTGCCTGCCTGCAGGCGCCCTGAAGGAGCTGACGCGGCTGTCTCTTTTCGTGAGCGAGGTCGCCAATATCACCCCCCTCAACTCGAGGCCTTTCATCGGCCGCAGCGCCTTCGCCCACAAGGGGGGGATCCACGTACACGCCGTGCTCAAGAATCCCGTGGCTTATGAGCATATCGCCCCCGATGTCGTGGGCAACAAGAGGCGCGTGCTCGTCTCGGATCTGTCCGGCAGGAGCAATATCGAATACAAGGCGGCCGAGATGGGCATCTCCCTGGGCGATGACCATGCACAGAGTCGCAAGATTGTCGAGGAGATCAAGCACATGGAAAACGAGGGCTACACCTTCGAGGCCGCCGATGGATCGCTGGCCCTCATCATCCGGAAAGCCACGGGCGAGTTCGAGGAGCCTTTCTATCTCGAATGCTTCCGCGTCATCAACGAAAAACAGGGCAACGAGCCCTCCCGGGCTCAGGCCCTCATCAAGGTCATCGTGGGCAAGGACACGGAGATCACCGCCGCCGAGGGTAACGGTCCGATCAACGCGCTGGACAACGCATTGCGCAAAGCCCTTGTGAAATTCTACCCCGAACTAGCCCGGATGCACCTCACCGACTTCAAGGTCAACATCCTCGAGGGAAGCGAGGGAACAGCAGCGAAAGTGCGCGTCTTCATCGAGTCGCGCGACGACAACGATATCTGGAGCACCATAGGGGTTTCCGAGAGTGTCATCGAGGCAAGCTGGCACGCTTTGGTGGACAGCATCCAGTACAAGCTGAGCAAGGACAGGCTGAATCGGAATGGCAAGAAGGAACACCAAGCCATAGCATAAATGAGGCTGGTGAAACAGGCCATCTGCAGCGTTCGCCTCGGCCCTCGTCGCTCAACGTACGCAAAAGTACGCCTCGCTCCTCGGGACGTCGGCTGCCTTGCATCTGAACCTGTTTGACCAGCCTTTCGGTTCAGAGTATCATCTTGCTCATCCTGACTGGAGATGAAACACTATGCCGATGACGATCACGGAAAAGATTCTGGCGAAGCATGCGGGGCTCGAGAGTGTCACCCCGGGGGATCTCATCGAGGCGAAGGTGGACATCGCCTTTGCCCACGATTTTACGGCCCCCATCGCGATCCAGGTGTTCAAAGAGATCGGGGCGCCACGCGTCTTCGACCGGAAAAAGGTGGTCCTTGTGGCCGATCATTTCGTGCCCAACAAGGACATCGCCTCGGCCGAGCAGGCGAAAATCATGCGGGACTTCGCCCGCGAGCAGGAACTTGAACTCTACTATGAAGTCGGCGAGGCCGGAATCGGGCACGTGCTTCTGCCGGAGCAGGGGCTGGTCGTTCCGGGCCAGGTGATCATCGGTGCCGACAGCCATACCTGCGCCTATGGGGCCCTGGGCGCCTTTTCCACCGGCGTGGGCAGTACCGATTTTGCAGCCGTGATGGCCACAGGCGAAATCTGGCTGCGCGTGCCCCACAGTATCCGGGTGGAATACACGGGGACACTTCGTCCCCTCGTCGGGGGGAAAGACCTCATCCTGCATCTCATCGGTCTCATCGGGGTGGAGGGCGCACTCTACAGTTCCTTGGAATTCTGCGGGGATGCCATACGCGGACTCTCCATGCCGCATCGGTTTGCGATGGCCAACATGGCCGTCGAGGCCGGGGCGAAAAACGGGATCATCGAACCCGACGATGTCACGCTGGCCTATGAGAAAGGCCGCGCCCGGACGGAGCCCGTGATCGTAAAAAGCGATGCCGATGCGGCATACGAAAGAAAGATCCGCCTCGACGTAAGCTCTCTCGAGCCCCAGATCGCCTTTCCTCCCTCGCCGGCCAATGTGCACCCCGTAACGGAGGCCAAGAACATTCGTCTGGATCAAGTCTTCATCGGGTCCTGCACCAACGGCTGGCTCGAGGATCTGCGGGATGCTGCGAGCATCCTGAAAGGCAGAAAAAAGGCCCCGGGGCTTCGTCTGATCGTCATCCCGGCTTCTCCGACAATCCTCCGGGAGGCCATGAAGGAGGGGATCATCGAGACGTTGCTCGAAGCGGGGGCCGTCATCGGTCCGCCCTGCTGCGGGCCCTGTCTCGGGGGCCACATGGGGATCCTCGCGTCGGGAGAGCGGGCGCTGGCGACGACGAACCGAAATTTCATCGGCCGCATGGGCCACCCGAAAAGCGAGGTCTACCTGTCCAATCCGTTCATCGCAGCGGCATCGGCGATTCTGGGAAGAATAGGTTCTCCTGATGAATTGTGATCTAGCGGGAGCTCCATCGAAAACCATCGAGGGCTTCCGGCTTCTGGCCTCGGGATTCGGGATAGAAGGGGAAAACACCATCTCTTATCCTGAAGCCTGCAGCCCGATGCCTGAAGCCGATGTCGACTGCAAGGAGACATTATGAAGAATGAAGGCAGAGTCTGGAAGTTTGGCGATGATGTGGATACGGACATGATCATCCCGGCCCGGTACTGCAACGTATCCGACCCGACCGCTCTCGCGAAAAACGGCTTTGCCGATGCCCGTCCCGATTATGCGGCGACCGTTGCAAAGGGCGATGTGATCGTGGCGGGGAGAAACTTTGGCTGTGGCTCCTCCCGGGAGCATGCCCCCATCGCCATCAAGGCCTCCGGGGTTGCCGTCGTGATCGCTAAGAGCTTCGCCCGGATTTTCTACCGCAACGCCTTCAATATCGGCCTTCCCCTCCTGGAGTCTCAGGAGGCGGCGGAAGATCTTCAGGAAGGTGATCGGCTTGCCGTCGATCTCACCGCGGGAACGATCACGAACCTCAGCCGGGGCAAAACCTATAGCGCTCGTCCAATCCCACCCTTCATGGAACGGCTCATCCGGGCAGGAGGGCTCGTCGAACACATTAAGAAGGAAAAGCTCCAGGTACGCTCCTGACGCGATGCGGCGCCATCGAACCGATCCCGGCCCGGTTCACCCGGGCCGTTCTTTATTTTCCCTTTCCTTTCTCCGCTTTTCTTTCCATGGGCAGGGCGGGGTTGCTTTCGCGCCGCGCTGCGGAGAAGGCCCTTTCGCCACAGCGGAAGCGGGACCGCAGGAGACTTCACGATTGACGCGCCCAGCGGTTTAGTTTAAAGTTTTACCGCAGTTACGTCGTGAGGCAGGAACTCATCCGGGGGCCGTCCATTGCAGGATTACGTCGGGTACATCGGCAGACAGACAATGCAACGGTTGAACCGTTATGCGGATCAGGGAGCTTTTTTTTACCGCATCCTGCGTCAGATCGTCGTCAATCCGCGAGTTGGCCGCCGGTTAAGGATGCGAATCGTCATTGAACAGATTTACTTTACTGCCATCGAAGCATTGTGGATTGTTATTCCCATATCTCTTTTGCTGGGCAGTATGATGATCCTCCAGTTTTCCGGTGTTGCCGCACAGTATGACCTTGGGAAGATCACCGTGGCCCTGCTCATCCGCGAGTTCGTGCCGCTCATCACGGCGCTTATTGTGATTCTCCGGTCCGCCACCGCCATGACCATCGAAACGGGTTACATGAATGTCCTGCACGAAGTGGAAGCGCTGGAGCTCCAGGGAATGGACCCCCTCGACATCCTGTCGGTGCCCCGGATGATCGGGATCACCATATCGATGTTCTGCCTGATCACCATTTGCTGTATCACCTCCGTCCTGGGGGGGTATGCCATCGCCTGGGCGCTGACGACGCTGCCCCTGCAGAATTTTCTATCCCAGATCGGGAAGGCCGTTACGGGTCTGGACATCGCCCTCGTTGCCCTGAAGTGCTTTTTTTTCGGCGTGGGGATCACCGTGATTTCGCTCTACCACGGGCTGGCCATCGAAAGGGGGATCACGGAGATTCCTGTTGCCGCTTCGCGGGGAGCTGTGGCGTGCCTCATTTTCTGCATGACGGTGAATTTCATTCTCTACGCCGCCTTTTTCTTATAGGAGCGTGACATTGGCCATCATCGAATTGAGAGATTATGCACATGCCCCCACGGGTCGGGGGAAGGGGCTGCAGAAGTTCTCCTTCTCGCTTGAGCCGGGGGACGCATACTGCCTTCATGCCGACCGGATCGACGATGCCCACCTCTTCCTGAGGGCCTTGGCGACTCTGGAGCCCCCGGAGGAAGGAACGTACTTTTACAAGGGGGAGGCACTGAACTTTGCCAAGCACAGAACACTCTTGCCGATCCGCAGAAGGATCGGGTACCTGGGGTCTGATGCGGCCCTGATCGGCAACCGGACGCTGAGAACGAATCTGCTTCTCGCCCGTTATTACTTCGAAAATTCTTTGGGCCTGGAGCTGGGCGAGGATGTCCTTTCCCTGTGCCGACTCTTCGGCATCGAGGGCAAGCTCGACCTGCGTCCCTCCCAGGTCGCACCGGAAGATGCGCGAGCCGCCGTCATCATCCGGGAGATCACGAAGGGTGCCGAGGTATTTCTCCTCGAGCAGGCCTTTGTCGTTCTTGCCCGGCCCGTTGTCGAAAGGTACATTGAGATGGTGCGGAAAAGGATCGAGTCGGGGATTCCCTGCGTCTTCTACGCCATATTGCCCGAGGTCGATCGCCTGCTCAAAAAAAAAGAGATCCACATCCGGGAAGGCGTCGTGAGCGTCAGTTGACGAGAAGCAAAGCGAGGCAATCATGGAACTGAAATTCAGCAGGATGGATCGAATCGTCGGCATTTTTCTCATTGCCGTTCTTGCCCTTATGGTGGGCTCTGTCGTCCTCATCGGCAGGGGCAAGGACTGGTTTCGACCGACGGTGACCTACTACGCTCAGTTCAAGGAGAACTACAACCTATCGCCGGGCTCCTCCGTGAAGTTGTACAAAGCAGAGATCGGTCAGGTGAAACGAGTGGAATTGGTGGGTGACGCCGTCCGTGTGCAGATGTCGATTTTCGAGGAATATCATACCCGGTTCCGTCAGGACACGGTGATCACCGTCGAGAGCCCCACGTTCATCGGGTCCGAGTACGTGTCGGTACGCCCGGGCAAGCCCGACAGTCCCCTCATCGAGCCGGGGGGAACGATCAAATCCGAGGAGAAGAAGACCCTCGCGGAAATCCTTGCCGAGTACGAGGTGGAGGAGACGGCCAAGCGCCTGACGGAGACCATCCGAAACGTGGCCGATATCATCGACGAGTTGAGGGACCCGAAGGGGCCGTTGTTTTCCTCTCTCGACAGCATCGAGAAGAACCTGAAGAATCTGGAAACGGTCACAACCGGCTTGAAGGAGGGCGAAGGAACGGCCGGTCAGCTCCTGCGATCCGACGAGTTGATCAATCGGGTGAACGCCTCCATGGAACGATTGGACAACGTCCTGAAGAACATCGAGGGCGTCACCCCTGAGGTGACGGCCAATCTGCGGGAAAGCATGGAAAAAATCCGTGAAATTACGGCAAACCTCGAGGAGGGCAGCCGGGAGATACCCGCCGTTATCCGGACGTCGAAGCGAGGCGTCCAGGAAATCCGGGATGGGATGGATGAAATCAATCGTGTCGTCAAGGCCCTCGAAAAGAACCCTCTCGTCAGGGGAAACCTTCCCCCGAGGCCTGAGGGGAAGGACCTGGACGCCGGTCTGAGGAAATGAGGCGGCCATGAGAATCGTGAGATTGGGGATCGTTTTCATTTTCGCACTCGTCGCTGCAGCCTGCGGCGGGACCAAGGAGGTGGTCGTTCCTGAGCACCTCAGCGCCGGCGTGGTGCAGACGAGCAAGGGAATGCCCTTCTACGAACGAGGATGCTACGCTCGTGCGCTGGAACACTTCTACAGGGCAAACGAACTGTTCACGGCCGTCGGGGACAGTCGCGGCATGGCCATGAGCATGAACAACATCGGCGTCGTGTATCGCGCCATGGGGGAGGCCGCGGCGGCGATCCCTTTCTTCGAGGATGCTCTCCGGATCTACAGGGGTTTTGGGGACCGGGAAGACGTACGCCAGACGCTTTCGAACCTGGCGGCGGCCCAGATCGATACGGGAAATTATGCATCGGCCGGGAAGAACATAGACGAGGCGCTGAAGATCCGCATCGGATGGAAACCCTTCGCCCCGGCCATGACGGTGAAGGGAATCCTCCTGCAGAAACGGGGCGATGTTCAGGGGGCCGAAGCGATGTTCAAGGAGGCCCTCTCGCACATCAACAAAAGAAATCCCGAAGGGACGGCCGCTGCGAATTACGCCATGGGGGATCTTCTTCTCGGCATGGACCGGTACAAGGAAGCGATTCCGTATCTGGAAAGGGCTTTCGAGGCGGACCGCGAGGCAGGCTTTTACAGGGGGGTTGCCGATGACCTGACCGCCCTGGGCCGAGGCAGAGCGGGCCTTCGGGAGGATGCCGCTGCCGTGAATGACTGGGAGCAGAGCGTGCGGATTTACGCTCTGCTGGGAATGGAGGAAAAGGTCCGGACGACGATGGGCCTGTTGGAGGACGCGGCAAAACGCACAAACCAGGACATCTCGCTGACCCGCACCCTCGCGGAGCGATGGCTCAAGGGAGAAGCAACGGACAACCTTTGCGAATGATGCCTGGGGCATCATTCGCAGCCACAAGCCACAAGCAGCAAGCAACAAGGCTAAGAGGGGAAATTGCTATGGCGCTTTGCGCCTAGCAACGACGAAAAAGACGAAATAGACGAGATAGACCAGACAGACCTATGCCTGACGTTTTCGGCCTCGGCCAGTGCTCCCTTGACACGATCGGGCGAATTCCCGCCTGGCCTTCCCCCGACTCGAAATGTGAATTCAGCGACATGATGGTCCAGGGCGGCGGGCCCGTTGCTACAGCCCTCGTAGCCCTTGCCCGCTGGGGGGTTGCCTGTCATTTCGCCGGTGTCGTCGGGGATGACTCTTTCGGGCAGGAGATCTCCCTGCTGCTTCGAGACGAAGGCATTGATTCCTTGGGCCTTATGGAAAGGCCGGGGCAGCGTTCCCAGTTTGCCTTCATTGCTTCGGAGCCCGGCGGACGGCGGACCATCTTCTGGCAGAGGCCGACGGGCCGGGCACTCCAGCCGGCCGAAATCGATTTTGGCCTCCTCCGCACCTCCCGCGTCCTGCACACCGATGGGCTCTTTATCGAGGCCTCCCTTGCGGCTGCCTCCGAGGCAAAGCGGTCGGGCGTTGCCGTGAGCGTCGATGCCGGCACTCTCCGCGAGGGGATGCTCGAACTGGCCCGCCTGAGCGACTGTTTTGTGACCTCGGAGTCCTTCGCCCGTTCCCTCGTCGGCGGCGACGATCCCCTCGGAGCATGCAGAAAGATCGTCGAACTGGGCCCGAGAATTGCCGGCGTGACTCTGGGTTCGAAGGGCTATGCGGCCCTCTTTGACGGACGGTTCTTTTTCAAACCCGCTTACGCCGTTGAGGTCGTAGACACGACGGGTTGCGGCGACGTCTTTCATGCAGGGCTGACCTACGGGCTTCTCCAGAGCTGGGACCCCGAGAGAAGCTTTGATCTTGCCGCCTGGGCTGCAGGGAAGGTGGCGACGAAGATGGGCGGCCGGGCGGGAATTCCTTCCCTGGCAGAA
Source organism: Syntrophales bacterium (assembly GCA_035506495.1). GTDB lineage: Bacteria > Desulfobacterota > Syntrophia > Syntrophales > UBA2192 > UBA2192. Next base: position 44,885 of record DATJPI010000294.1, on the reverse strand, counting down.
CTCCGGGATAGGGGTTACGGATAGGAGAAGCAATACAGACACGGGAGGTTATTCACAGGCAGATGTCAAAACGGATCATCATCATCGGTGCAGGCCTTGCAGGGCTGACGGCGGCCCATGCGGCTGCTCGCGAGGGGGCCACTGTGCTTGTGGTCGATCGGGGCCCCATCGGGATCGGTACGAACTCGGCGCTTGCCAATGGGTTTTTTGCCGGGCCTTCCGAAAAATACAGCCCCGATGACTACATCCGCGATGCACTTCGGGCGGGGCGGGGACTCAACAGGGAATCCCAGGTGCGGCTCGTTGCCCGGGAGGCGCCCTCTGCGTTTCAGTTCCTGCGGTCTGCAGGGGTGCTGCTGAAAGAAAGGGGGGCGCAGCGCTCTGTTGTATCGCCCGATCCTTCCGTCATCCCGGGGGCGCTCCTCATGCGCAAGATGACGGAGTTGGTGAAGGGTCTCGACGGAATTCATGTCCTGCCCGGTTTCTATGTCTCGGAAATTCCTTGTTCCAACGGGCGGGTCTGCGGTATCCGCGGTTTCAACCGCAGGGGCGAGGAGATGGATATCGACGCACCTGCCGTGCTTCTTGCGACGGGAGGTGCAGGGGCCATTTATCGCCACCACGACAACCAGAAGAAAATTCTCGGCCAGGGATACGCCCTGGCTGCAAGGGCGGGTCTCGATCTGAGGGACATGGAATTCGTCCAGTTCTTCCCGCTGGTCCTGGCCGACCCGAAGCTGCCGGCCCTCATCGTCTATCCGCCCTTCGCTCGGGAGGCGAAAATCGTCACCTCCTCCGGCGAGAATATCCTCGAGAAACATGGGCTCGGGGATGTCAATGATGCGATCATCAAGAAACGCGATGCTTTCTCCGCCCTGCTTTTTGAAGAAGGGCGGAAGGGACCCGTTTGCCTCGATTTGAGCGGTGTGCCCGCTTCGGCCTGGGATGTCCATCCGCTGGCCATCTTCAGGCGCCTTCGATTCGACTTCCGATCGAATCCGGTTGCCGTTTCACCGGCTGTCCACTTTATGATGGGTGGTGTCCGAACGGACAACCAGGGTCGGACGGATATCGAAGGGCTCTTTGCCTGCGGGGAGATCCAGTGGGGTCTTCACGGGGCGAACCGGATGGGCGGCAACGCGATGACGGAGTGTGTCGTGTCGGGCGCCATCGCCGGTCGTTCCGCTGCCGACTGGGTCCTTGGCGATATTCCCGTGCCCTCTTGCCGGGAGAAGCCCCGGCGGATAACCGGGGAGGGCAGAGTTGCCGGTTCCGGTGAGATTCAGGTTATCCTATCCGAGATCCGTACGATCGCTTGGGAATGCGCAGGAATCGTCAGATCGGGAGAGAATCTGAAGAAGGGGCTCGAGCAGCTGGCAGCGGTGAAGGGCCGCCTGGAGACGATACGGGCGGAGGGTTTCGGCGTTCGTGCCCTTCTGGAGGACACCCGAGCGGCAGCCCTTACACTGCACGCGATCCTCCTTGCAAGCCTAGGGCGCCAGGAGAGCCGGGGAAGCTTCCTGCGCAGCGATTTCCCGGCGGAAGACGACAGCCGGTGGCGCCGAAACTCGTCTCTGAGCTATGATGCGGAGAAAAACGAATTCGCCCTGCAGCATCTGCCCGTCGAAAGCGCCTGACAGAAATGCCAGGGCCGATGTACAGGAAGGCAGTCACATGAGAAGATGGTTATCCGTTGTGTTCGCTCTTGCCGCCTCTGTCCTCATTGCATGGCTCTGGTGGCCCCTGGCAACGGAGTTGCTACGGTCGGGGATTCCCACCGATGCCGATGACCACCGCGTTTCCCGTTACGTCTGGTTGACCGGCTTCATCGTCATCAATGCCATCTTCATTGCCCTGGGCGTGAAGAATATCGGAAACCGCAACGGCAACGATTGATACCATCCGGCGGCGCAGGAGATGTGGATGAGCAGGCTCATTCGTGTCGCGATCGTGGCGGGAACCGCTGTGTGGATTGCCTGGCTTTGGTACGGGGCGCGGCAGGAGATCTTTCGGGACGGGATGCCTTCCATCACCGAGGATGCCGATTTTGCTCTCCTGGTGCGACTGACGGGATTCCTTGTCATTGTGGCCGTCGTCTTATTTTTCGCGGTGAAACATCTCACGAAGAAGTGACTGCCGCAACCCTTGCCTCCAGCGGTTTGGCGTCGATGCCTCTCTTCCGGAGCATGCGCACAAGGGGGACGACGTACCCGTGGGTGACGTGGACTTCTTCGGCTCCCGTCGCTGCAATCGTATCCATCAGGCCGGGCCAGTCGGCGTGGTCTGAGAGAACGAAACCCTGATCGACGCCATGACGAAGCTGCGCTCCGCGAATTCGCATCCAGCCTGATGCCAGGGCTGTCGAGCACTCTCCCATTGGCTTCAGCCAGGCCGTGCCGCGGGCTGAAGGCGGAGCGAGGATGAGCGCCCGACTGAAATCGCTCTTCCGTGCCGTCTTCTCCGCGGGAAGCGTGTTCGGAAGTGCTACACCGCTCATGCGGTATCGCCGATTCATTTCCTCCACGTCGCTGTGGGTGAAGATGGGGCCCATGGAGGGATCGAGCCCCATGAGAACGCGCTGTGCTTTGCCGAGGACATAGGCGAAGATCACACTGGCCCGTTCCGCCTCCTGGTTTGATTTCCACCAGGAACGGACGTCTTCGAAGATCCGTGCAGACTCGTCCCATCGGTAGACGGGCAGGCCGAAGGTTGACTCGGTGACGAAGCTCTGGCAGCGAAGAAGCTCGAAGGGTGTACAGGTGGGGTCAGGCTGGGTTTTGTAGTCGCCGCTGAAAACCGTTACGTACCCCCGCCGTTCGATCCGAACCTGGGCTGAGCCCAGGATATGCCCGGCCGGGTGCAGCGACAGGCGATAGCCGTTGAGATCGACCACCTCTCCGTATTCGACGAGCTGGATCGAGGCCCCGTTTCCCAGCCGTGTCCGGAGGACGTGGATGCCCTCGCGGGCTGCGAGGTAGTGACGGCATCCCCGGTAGGCGTGGTCGGAGTGCGCGTGAGTGATGACGGCGCGGTCCACGGGGCCCCGGGGGTCGAGGTGGAAACCGCCGTCCTCGCAGGCAAGGCCTCGCTTTGTCATGCGAAGGGGGAACATGATGGTTGGAGTATGTCACAAAGGCTCTGCGCCTGCAAGGTGGACGGGTTTCAGGGCATCCAGCCATGCCCAGGGCATCGCAAAATGTGCTTGACAGGGATTGCAGGGTGGCGCTAAGGTGCGCCGTGTGGTCTAAGGGGGGGACCATTCTGGAGAGAATAGGGGCCGATGATTGAGGGGTCTGTCAGCGGTTCCCGGTTATTCTGTCAGATAGTCTGCTTCCGGCCATCGAGAATTTTTCAACAGGAGGGAGCACGATGGCGCAGGGAACCGTCAAGTGGTTCAACGAGAAAAAAGGGTTTGGTTTTATTCAGCAGGACGGGGGCGGTGATCTCTTTGTCCACTACACGGCCATCAAGGCCGCAGGATTCAGAAGCCTGCAGGAGGGGCAGCGGGTCCAGTTCGAGGTCGAGACGACGGACAGGGGCCCGAAGGCCAAGAACGTAGAATTGATTTAAACAGAAAAAGACCCCGACAGAGGCGGCCCCGTCCTGGAGCCGCCTTTTTGTTTCCGCCCTCATCTTTGCAGACCACCCGGAAATTTCCCATAGAATTCAAATCAAAAGCTTGCTATAAATAAATTACATGTCTTTTCATGCCCGCTTTGCCGTTCATTCCAAAAAGGAGGTGAGATCCCATGGTGTCCGCAGCATTTCTAAAAGAGTGTAATATCTTTCAGGGATTGACCGATGCGCAGATCGAGAAGCTCATTGCGATTGCAAAAGAGGAATCCTATCCGACCGGGGCTCTGCTTTATAGGGAAGGGGACCCCTCCACCCATCTGTATCTCGTTCAGCAGGGAAAGGTCTTCCTGGAAATGAAAAGCGACATGGGCTCCGCCCGGCCCCCCATGCAGGTCATCATCGACGTCGTGACCCATCGGGAGGCCTTCGGTTGGTCCGCCTTTGCGGAGCCTCATCTCCACACGCTGAGCGCTCTTGTAGCGGAACCGACCCAGATGATCCTCTTCGATGGTAGCAAACTCATGGCTCTCATGGTTGAGGAGTGCTCTATGGGCTTCGAGATCATGAAGGGACTCACCCGGCTGCTCGCCTCAAGGCTTAATCACACGCGCGTGCTGCTCATCGGTGAGAGGGCCCTGTCGACCCTGACATCGAACACAGAATACGCCTGAGACAGATTGCAAACAGAATCGAGATAGGACACGAGGCGGGGACGGTAGTCCTCGCCTTCATTTTTACCTGAAGCCCGAAGCCGGAAGCCCGAGACCCGTTATTTATGCTTTCCATCCAAAACCTCTCCAAGCAGTATGGCCCGAAGGTCCTCTTTGAGGGATTTTCCCTCTTTATCGGCGAGCGCGACCGAATTGCCGTCGTCGGCTCCAACGGGACGGGGAAATCGACGCTGATGAAGATCGTTGCAGGGGAGGTGGAGGCCGATGCGGGCGCGATCCACAAATCGCGCTTCTCGACCGTCGGTTACCTGCCGCAGGAGCTCATCGGGCATGCCGGCCGGACGCTTCTCGAAGAGACCCTGAAGGCCTTTGAGAATCTGCAGCAGCTCCAGGCCCGTTTTGACGAGATCTCCATGGAAATCCAGAAGAGAACCGCTTCCGGGGAGTCCGGCCCGGAGATCGAGGGCCTGCTCGCTGACATGGGGCGTATCCAGCACCTCATCGAGGACGGCGAAGGATGGCGGATCGAGGCCAGGGCTAAGGAGATCCTTTTTGGGCTCGGCTTCCGCGAACCGGATCTGCACCGACCCTCGGGGGAGTTCAGCAGCGGCTGGCAGATGCGGATCGAGCTTGCACGGCTCCTCCTGAGGGAGCCGTCGGTTCTGCTTCTCGACGAGCCGACAAACCACCTCGACATCGAGTCCCTCGCATGGCTCGAGGCCTACCTGACGTCATACGCGGGGGCCGTGCTGCTTGTATCGCACGATCGGCGCTTTCTGGACAACCTGGTCCGACGAACCGTCGAGATCGCCCAGGGAAAGGGGGTGGAGTATGCGGGCAACTACTCCGACTATCTGCGCGAGCAGGAAATCCGGCGCGGCCTGCTCGAGGCTGCTTTCGAGAACCAGCAGAAGATGATCCGTGACACGGAGCGCTTTATCGAGCGCTTCCGGGCCAAGAGCACGAAGGCAAAGCAGGTCCAGAGCCGGCTGAAACGCATCGAAAAGGTGGATCTCATCGAACTCGAGACTGATGAACAGGAGATCGTCTTTCGGTTTCCCTCCCCGCCCCGCTCCGGCAGGGTCGTCCTGCACCTTGAGGATGTCGATAAGCGCTACGGGGAGACCCGCGTGCTCGACAAGGTCTCACTCACCATCGAGCGGGGGGACCGCATCGCCGTACTCGGTGTGAACGGTGCCGGCAAGTCCACACTGGCACGGGTCCTGGCGGGCACCGAGCCGATCCAGGGCGGCCGCCGCACCGAGGGCCATCAGGTCACAACTTCCTATTATGCCCAGAACCAGGCCGATGCGCTCAACCCCGCCAAGACGGTGCTCGAGTCCGTCGAGGAAGTGGCGGCCTTCGGCATGGGGGGGAACCTCAGGACCCTGCTGGGTCATTTTCTCTTTTCCGACGACGACGTGTTCAAGCGGGTGTCGGTCCTGTCCGGTGGCGAGAAGAGCCGGCTCGCGCTGGCGCGGATGCTCCTCGTGCCAGCCAACTTCTTGATCCTCGACGAGCCGACGAATCATCTCGATCTGCGATCCAAAGAAGTGCTCAAGGAGGCCCTGCGAAATTTCGACGGAACCTATGTCATCGTCTCCCATGACCGCGACTTCCTGGCCGGTCTCATCACGAAAGTCATCGTGGCAAAGGACCGAGGGCTTGCAGTATACCCGGGCTCTGTCGATGACTATCTGCGGATCTGGCACGAGAAGGAGAACAAAGGGCCAACCGTACAGGACGGCAACGCCGGTCCAGAGGGCAGGAGTGCCGGCCGCGGCGAGCGGGAGCGAAAGCGACTTCAAGCCGAGCGGCGCCAGGATCGCTACCGCAGGCTCAGGCCGCTGCAAGACGAACTCGAGGGTCTCCTTGGCCGGATCGGGCAGATGGAGAAGCGCAAGGAGGAGTTGGAGGCGATGCTTGCCGATCCGCAGACTTACGGGGATGCCAATCAGGCGCGTTTAGTGGGCTCCGAGTACCGGGGGATCACACCGGTCCTCGATGATCTATATCAGCAATGGTCGGTGGTTCAGGAAAAGATCGACAAGGAGGAGCGGGAGACTCCCGAATCGGGGGAATGGTGAGCATGAAAAAAGGGGAGCCCGAGGCTCCCCCTTTTCTCTGCAGGTCCGTCGACGTACCGATCAGTCGCAGCTTCCGCCGCAACTGCCGCAGCCGTCCTCTTTTTTCAGGTTTGATTCGATGGAATACCCCGCCCCTCGTGGTGTCTCCACGAAATCCACTTTGATGGGCTTCACCTCTTCGAGGAGCTCTTTTTCGATCATGAATGTCAGGCCGTTTTGGTTGAAAATCTCGTCGCCGTCGCGTGACTCATCCAGAGCCATGCCCAAGGAGGGCCCCGCTCAGCCGCCCTGGTTTAAAAATATCCTTACCAGAGCCTTCTCGTTTCGTTCTTTGAAGAAGGCCAGCATCATCTCTTCCGCTTTGTGTGTGATTTCGAACATTCAACTTTCCTCCGGAGAAATAAACGTTTACGCTAATTTGCACACGAAATGCGCCTTGTCAAACGATATTTTCTTGGGATAGGTAACAGGTAACAGGTAGTTCCCCCTGCTGGCATTCACCTGATACCTGTCACCTGCGGGCAAGGCAGAAATCGTCAACCGTGAAATTGTTTTCGTAAAGATGAAGAGGTGAGCCATAGCACACATCCTGCTCATCCACCCTCCTGTCGCCAAGGCCTGTGAGCCTCCAGGCGGGATTGCACGGCTGGCCGGCTGCCTGAGGGCGCATGGCGTGGAGTGCACGGTCCTCGATGTGAATCTGGAGGGTCAGCTTTATCTCCTGGGGGATGCGGCCGCGGAGGGCGCTCAGGATTTTGACACGTGGACCCGCCGGGCCCGCCGCAGGCTGCCCGATCATCTTTCCCGGCTGAGGCACCCGGAACTCTACCGCAGCATCGACCGGTACCGCCGATGCGTAAACGATGTGAACCGCCTCCTGGAGAGGCGGGGCAGGAAGGTGGACCTCTCCCTCACCCTGGCCGATTATCAGGACCCCCGGTATTCCCCGCTCAAATCCGGGGATCTTCTCCGGGCCGCCGGCGACCCTGAAGCCAATCCCTTCTATCCCTGGTTTGCCCGCAGGCTGACGGACCTGGCCGACAAGAACCCTCCCTCCATTGCCGGTATTTCCCTGAATTACATAAGCCAGGCACTCTGCACCTTTGCCGTGATTGGCTTCATCCGCCGCCGTTTCCCGGGGATTGTCATTGTGCTGGGCGGCGGGCTCGTGACGTCGTGGTTGAGACGGGGTATCGACTCCAATCCCTTCCGAGGGCTCGTCGACCACTGCGTCGCCGGTCCGGGGGAGGACTTTCTGATGGGACTGGCCGGAGTCGGACGGTGCGGGGATCCCTTCCATCGACCGGACTACAGCGATTTCCCCGAGGGGGGCTATCTCTCCCCGGGTCCGATTTTCCCCTACAGCGCATCCAGGGGCTGTTCCTGGCGCAGGTGCACCTTCTGTCCGGAGAAAACCGAAGGAGGTTGTTACGCGCCTGTCCCCGAAGAGCAGCTCCGGGCGGATCTGGAGACGCTCGTCGGAGAGAGGCCCCCGTCACTGGTCCATTTCCTCGACAGCACCATGAGTCCCCAGCTGCTCGAGCACCTTGCGGCTCATCCGCCGGGTGCACCCTGGTATGGATTTGCCCGGGTGAGCCCACAGCTTGCTGATCCGGATTTCTGCCGCGCCCTGAAGGCCTCGGGCTGTGTCATGCTGAAACTCGGCCTCGAATCGGGCGATCAGGGCGTGCTCGATGCTCTGGAAAAGGGGATCCGCGTCAGCGTGGCCTCGAAGGTCCTGAAGACATTGAAAGGGGCCGGCATCGGCACCTATGTCTACCTTCTGTTTGGTACACCTGTGGAAGGCCCCGCGGCGGCGCGGCGTACCCTGGAATTTGCAGCGGGACATGCCGGGGTGATCGATTTTTTCAATCTGGCCATCTTCAACCTTCCCGCCGGTTCGGACGAGACGGCCTCTCTGCGCGTCCACCCCTTCACCGAGGGGGATCTTTCGCTTTACGTCGATTTTGAACACCCGGAAGGGTGGGGCAGGCGTGAGGTACGGGCCTTCCTGGACAAGGAGTTTCGCCGACACCCTGCCGTGGCGTCCATTGTGCGCCGCATGCCGCCCTATTTCACATCCAATCATGCGCCGTTTATGCTAAATTGTTGTTGAAAAATTAGGCGAAAGGCGACAAAGTGTGTGCGACCTTCCCTGTCTTACATGCGCATCTGTTTGAAATAAAACGACTAAAAAAGTCAAAAACGGCAAAGTCCTTGCAAGATATAGAGAAAGCATCAATCTGGCACCTAGACGGGTGCCATTCGGGATGCCTCGAGCAGGGTCCCGTTAGGGAAAAAATCGGAGCGTCAGCATGAGTACAGCCAGAGTTGGAATGAGGATCGACATCCGCAGATACAGCGGGCTTCGGCTTCAGATCGAGCAGAACGGCCTGCTTATCATCGCTGTGGCGATGGCGCTTATCTACTGGGTCTTCGATTCCATGGTGACGGACCAGTTCTGGACGCGCCTGCTGGTGGTCGTGCTCATCTTCACCTACGGGATGATGACCCAGTTCCTCATCAACCAGCGCCGCATGGCCGAGGAGGCCCTCCAACACGCCGCCGATGAACTCGAGGAGCGGGTTCAGATCCGGACGGCGGAGCTGAGCCGTGCCAACGAGGATCTTCAGCGCGAAATCCGCGAGCGCAAGCAGGCCGAGGAGCAGAAGAAGAAACTGGAGACACAGCTCCTTCACGCCCAGAAAATGGAGGCCATCGGGACCCTGGCCGGCGGCATTGCCCACGACTTCAACAACCTGCTGCAGGCCATTTCGGGTTATACCCAACTGCTGCTCATGAAGAAGGACGCGAGCGATCCGGACTTCAACAAACTCGAGGTCATCCATAGCTCCACCCTGAGGGCCAGCGAGCTGACGAAGCAGCTGCTGATCTTCAGCCGCAAGATGGAGAGCAAGCTCAAGCCCCTCGACCTCAATCATGAAGTCATGCAGGTCTGCAAGATCCTCCAGCGGACGATCCCGAGGATGATCACGATCGACCTGAAGCTCTCCGACAGCCTGAAGGTGATCAATGCCGACTCGGCGCAGCTCGAGCAGGTTCTCATGAACCTGGGCGTGAATGCCCGGGATGCCATGGCTGAAGGGGGCACCCTCACCTTCCAGACGGAAAACGTCTACCTCGACCGGGGCTACACGACGTCCATGCTCGGGGCGGCCCCCGGCGAGTACATCCTTCTCACCGTGACGGACACGGGCCACGGAATGGACAAGGAGACCCTGCTGCACATCTTCGAGCCTTTCTACACGACAAAGGAGGCAGGCAAGGGAACAGGGCTCGGATTGGCCATTGTATACGGCATCGTCCAGAACCACGGTGGCTACATCCAGGTGGACAGCCGTCTCGGCGGCGGGACCACCTTCCGCATCTACTTCCCTGTGCTGAAAACCGACGGCTTGGAGAAGGCCGAGGCGAAGGTCCGGAAGGAAGCCCCCCGGGGCAAGGAAAGGATCCTGCTCGTGGACGATGAGAATACCGTCCTCGACATCGGACAGGATCTTTTGCGCCAGCATGGCTACGAGACCCTTCTGGCCAATGGCGGCGAGAAAGCCATCGAGATCTACCGCAAGGAGAAAGACCGGATCGACCTGGTGATACTCGATCTCATCATGCCCGGCATGGGGGGGCAGAAGTCCTTCCAGGAGCTCGTGAAGATCAATCCCAAGATCAAGGTGATCATCTCGACGGGCGCCTCTTCGGAGGAGCAGGTCCTGGAGGCCTTCAGTCCCTATCCCGTTGGATTCGTCAGCAAACCCTACCAGCTCAACGACATGCTAGCCAAGGTACGCGAGGTTCTCGACGCCAAGCCCCATTAGGTACGAAACGGCACGCATCCGGAAAATGAAGGATCGAGGGTCCCCCTCGGTCCTTTTTTCTGCAACTCCTGCATCTTTCCCGAGCGACGACCTCTTTCTCCTGAAGCCTCATGCCCGAAGCCCGTGGGCGGGCATCCGCCCGCCCGGGTTGGCATGAATTCTGAATAAAATCGCTTTGGGTTGGTTTTTGACCTGGACAGGTAGGCCTCATATTCCTGTTTCCGCTGCGGGAGCAGAAATAGGAGTCGATGAACATCTCTCCATGCCAGGCCGTTGGAGCCATGGCGGCATGGCCCACAGGGGAAAGGAAAACGCAGCGATGAGAAAAATCACGCGAATGGCCAATACCTATGATCTGGTCTATGAGCGCAGAAGGCTGGAGCGCTTCGATCTTGAAGTCCCCGCCAAGATCGAGGTGCTGTCCTCGGTGGACTGGGTGCCCATGACTGAACTGCTGACAAAAGATATCTGTGCAGGGGGCGCCTATTTTCCTACCAAGACAGCCCTTCCCCAGGGGACAAAGGTTAAACTCGATATCCTGCTGCCTTTGCGCAGTGTCAGTATCGTCGGCGACAATACACGGGGATTGATCAAGGTGAACGGTACCGTCATCCGTTCGGGACCGGGAGGGATGGCCGTCGGCTTCGACGGCGGATATCTAATCACCCCGTTTCGTGAAGCCATGAACTAAATCCACGGCCTCCTTTCATAAGAAAAAAGCAGGGTTCGAAACCCTGCTTTTTTTGTGCCCATCGTCAATGTGTGAGGGCAACCTGTTTCAGGCCCTGCCCTACCGTAGTTCAGGGGCCAAAGGAGGAGGAAAAAGCCCCGTCGAGGCAAACAGCCAAGGAGGGGGAGGCTGGATGCCTTCTGGCTTCGGTAGGGCTGGGGCGAGATTCTTATTCTCAGAGCGATCAATAGAGGATCAGTGCGAAGGGGTCAGCGTTACCGAAACCAAGCATTTATTACAGAACTAATATAGATAGCTCTGTTTCAAAAAGCAATAGGGCCGCCGAAAACAATTCGACGCGCATGGAAGGCCTTATTCCGTTGCGCGGGGCTTTCCGGCGAGGCAGCGACCTGCCAGTCTGTTGCACCCTGGTGAGGTGCGCGCCCGGTTCTCGCAGCGCCTGACGTGAGCTCATCGACATGTAAAGGATCGTCGTCTTTTCACCCTCATGACGATTCTGCGGGCAAAAAAAACTGGTATTCAGGCGGTGATTTGCTAAAATGGCGTTGCCTACCGGAAAAAGATGCAGGCCGAAACGAACAGCGGAGAATATAGCATGGCGTACCCGAGCGAAACGATTACGGCAAAGCAATACTCCACGGCGGTCATCGCCCAGGGGGCCCTGTTTGTGAGCATCGTCAGCGTTGCCCACAGCTTCCTCCATCTTCGGATCGGGGCCGTTGGAGCCGACAATCTCGAAGTGGAGCGTCTCAACCTCGGCGAGTTTGTGCATTACAAATGTCCCGACGGGACCGTCTACGAGATCCGCCTTTTGTCGGTGGAGGGATTCGATACGGCAACACTGCTCGTGACCCGGATCCAGTAAGCATTAAACGGTTTTTCCCTTTTCCGGTTCTTCCGGCCAGTCCACATCCCGATCGCTGACGTGTTCCGAGGGGCGATCGGTTTTCATCCCCGGTTTCCAACCGGGGTTTTCATGACGGGAGATGGTGGATTTTCTTTCTGATGCCGTGATGCTCTCTCGCATCCAGTTTTCCGTCGTGGCCCGCGATCGCGGCACCGGCTCCGACGATGCAGGCAGCGGGTTGAGAGGAGAAGGCCTATGGGAGCCCTGGAGAGCTACCTGCCCGATGTTTTCTTTTTGATTCTCGGCCTGGTGTTGTTTCTCTACTGGGTTACCGACGGTTTCAACCTCGGGCTCGGGATCTACTCGCTCGCGATCCGTAGCGAACAGGATCGGGGCCTCATAATCCACAGCATTGCCCGTACATGGTATGCGGGCCAGATCTGGCTCATTGTGCTCGGGGGAGGTCTCTTCGGTTCCTTTCCCGTCGTCTACAGGGTGGTGTCGTCAGCCCTCTGCATCCCGGTCATGCTCATGCTCGCAGGACTTGCCGTCCGGGGTGTCGCCATCAAGTTTTACGACGTATCGCCAAACCGCAGGCGCTGGGGGCTTGCCTTCGGGCTGGGGAGCCTCGTTGCCACCCTGACGCAGGGATTCCTTCTGGGCGGCCTGCTTGGCGGGCTGCCCGTTGCGGAAGGCCAGTTTGCAGGGGGGTACGAAGACTGGCTTAACCCGCTTTCGACGCTGATTGCCGCAACCGGGGCCGCCGGGTTTGTCCTGATGGGCATGACGTATCTGATCATGAAAGCGGAAGAACCGCTCCGGGAGCGCTCGATTCAAGCCGCCGTCATGGCGGCATGGGCCTTTGGCTGCGGGCTCGTGCTGATCCTGTTCTGGATCTCCCTGCAGCACTACGAGGGACACTATTCCCTTCTGTCGCTCAAACAGGGCCACTACCTCTACTTTGCCCTGCCCCTCTTTCTCATTGAGTTCGTCATGCTGCTGCGCAGCCTCAAAAAGGCGGAGCAGGACAAGCCTTTCCAATGGAGCGTCCTTCTCTTTCTGACCCTCGCCGTCGGGCTTGCCTCGGCTCTCTACCCATCGATCATGCCGCCGGCTTTGACGATCTTCGATGCGGCAGCCCCCGCGCAGTCCCTTCTTTTTCTCCTTGTCGTGAGCGTCGTGCTGCTTCCCGTGATGCTTGCCTACAATGCCTGGCTGTATCGTCTGTTTGGCGGCAGGGTCCGAGAGGGCGCTCGGGCAGAAAACGGGCAGAACTGATCCTTTGGAGAAGATGTCATGACACCATCGGGAGAGAGGGAGTACAGCGAACAGGCCCTGGGCGAGTGCGACGGAAGCAGCGGGAAAGCGACTCTCGTGGCTGTTGACGGAATCGTTTACGACGCGAGCGGCAGCCGCATGTGGAAGGGAGGCCTTCACATGAAGCGTCACCGTGCGGGCCACGATCTGTCGACCGACCTCGCAGCAGCCCCTCACGGCAGGGAGGTGCTGGAACGAATCCCCCGCGTAGGCACACTGAAAAAGGAGGAAGCCGACGGCCGGTCGATGCCAGCGTGGCTTGCCGAACTCCTCGAGAGGGTCCCTTTCCTGCGCCGGCATCTCCATCCCATGGTCGTTCATTTCCCCATCGTTTTCATGTACTCGGCCACGTTTTTCGATATCCTCTTCCTGATGACGGGGGAGAGGTCTTTCGAGCGCACGGCGTTTTATTGCCTGACCGGGGGTGTCCTCTTCACGCCTCCTGCGATGCTCACGGGCTGGTTCACCTGGTGGCTCAATTATGCGGCGAAGCCCATGCGGGCGGTGACGATCAAGAAAAGGGTTTCCTGGCTGCTGCTGGCGATCGCCACTGCGGCCTTCCTCTGGCGCTGCTTTGTGCCCGATGTCATGGAGGCCACGGGCCTCGGTCATGCGCTCTATGCCCTACTGATTTTGTTGCTTGTACCGATTGTGAGCATCGTCGGGTATTTTGGCGGGGAGTTGACGTTTCCCACGGGAAAGAAGTAACCGGTGACCGAAAGAATGGCAGACTGCAGACGGCAGACAGCAGACAGCAAAAAAGAGGGATTCAAGTTAGTATCCAATACCCAATACCCAGTTTCCAAAGCCGCCGCGAAGCGGCAGCCTGAAGCCTGATGCCTGTAACCCGATGCCTGCGAGCTCAGCTCGCTACTCGATCAGGTCCGTCTTCGAGCGCTGTGCGAGCCAGGCGTACCGGGCATCAATCTCGTAAACCCAGGGGTCGTGGTCGCGATTGTAGGCAGCGATGAGATCCCGGTGTAGATGTGCCGAGCCGTCCATTTCTTTTGTGGGCTCGTCCTTCCCCGCAGCCGCGGCGCGATCGTCCAGCAGGGCCCGAGTCCGGGCGAACATCCTTCCGTCTTTGTCGGCCAATTCGATGCGGAAGACCAACCCGTCACGACGGGTAAACTCCAGCCGGGTCCTGTAGGACAGGCCTGCAAGACCGTCTTTGCGGCATATCTTCTTCACGGGGAACCGCTGAAGGCTTTCCAGGATCGTGTGGATGGCCTGATCGTCCTGCTTCTTCCCCCGGGGGATATTCTCGAGTATAGCCCGCCCGTCCTTGAGATCGAGGGTAAAGGCGCCGGCGACGCTATTACAGGCGATCCGGGAATAGTCGATCTTCTTGCCCGGCGGGAGATCGCAGCGGATATAGTCAATTTCGTTCGTGCTCACCGGGGACAGGCGCTCGGTGCTGAGGTAGACCTGTTTGTCGTCCTCCAGGCGTGTGTAGAAGCCCGGAAAGCCTGGACGCTCTTTCCCGATGACAACGCCCGTTATCTTCTGCCCTGATTCGTTGAAAAAACGGATGACAAGGCTTCCCGAATCGCCCGTGACGCCGAGGGAAGGGTGGTTGCGCTCATCGGTGGTCACCCGTTCGGCACAGCGGATGTCGGCGACGGCCTTTACGAGATCGTTGATCCGATCATTCGAGACCGGGTAGTCGATGCTTCCCGTGAGAATGAACCGCTCCTCCTTGCGCATGAACGTCAGCGACTCGTTGCCGTTCTTGATGTAAATCCCGTGGACCTTGTCGGGATTGAACCCCTGGAGCAGGTAGCTCCCTTCCCGCAGAGTGACCTCCTGGCGGTCTTCCAGGGCCCCGACGATCAGGACGCTGCCGGTCAGGACGGCCGCAACGACGGCCAGGATAGTCAGGTGACGGTTCGTCATGGTATCCTCCCGCTGCGGTGAATTCGCCTGAGAAGGCCAGCGGCGAAAACCAATGCCGGGACCAGTAGAATCAGGGCCGGGCTGGCCACCACGATCGAAGCTTTCCAGATTGTGAAGAGTTTCTCCGCCAAAGCCTTCCGGTTGTGATGGATGGAGGCGAGCTCCTCCCGTGCGCGGGCCATCTTCCCTTCGATCATCTTCCGGCTTCGCAGAAGCTCCTCCTTGAGCAACGTCTCCTCACCCTGCGGTGCTTTCCGGGCCAGAGAGTCCAGCTCTTTCTGGCCGGAGGCGATCTCGGCCTGCAGGTTAGCCACTGCCGGCGCGACACTCTGATCATACGCCCGCTCCAGGCGGTCCACGGCATCGAAGGGCCGAATGATGGTTCCCCGGGCTTTGATGCTGGCCAGAGAGACCGAACCGGTGAGATTCTCCATTGTTGCCAAGACGAGATCAGCGTTGCCGTCGCCCGAGGCCGTTGCCCCGTCCGGTGCGGTCATGGCATTGACGAGCATATCCACATCAGAGAAGACGACGACGGCAGCTTCCCTTTTTGCCTCCGGCTTTGATCCCGTCGGCGCGCCGGCAGCAGGAGGGGGTTCCCCCGACAGGGCGCTCGAAAATACTCCCGTCAAACGCACACCGATGAGGACGGTTTCGTTTCCCCCGGCCACTCTCTGCATCGTTCCGTCCGCCCGCACCGCATAGCCTGTCTCCGACGTCTGTAACAGCGGAGTTGCCGTAATGCCCGGAACGGCCTTCATCTGCAGCTTTCCCGCGCTGAGCACACCGACGCGGCTCACGCCGGGATTCAGGCCGTTTTCGTGATTGACGGCCTTGCCCTTCAGCACCAGTGCCGTCGCCGGTTTTGCCGCCGCTGAGTCGGTGCCTGCCGGTGGTTGCAGGGCAAGCGACGGGTCCGCAGCGAGCTGGTCGGGCGGCATCTCGCAACCCCATGCGGCGAGCAGCCGGTTGAGATCCGATGCATGCTGCGCGGGGGCATAGGCGGTACCCCTCGCTTGGGCGGCCGGGTCTGCCACGAATGCGGGATCCTGGAACACCGCGAGTTTTCCTCCCCCGATCACGTACCGATCGAGGGCGGACAGGGTTTGTTCGGTGAGCCTGCGCGGATGGACCACCACGACGGCCTGGAGCTTTTCGAAGGATTCCGCATCGGGTGCCAGCATGACCACGTCGTATTGGGACTTGAGATGCTCGAGAACCGATCGGCTTGAGGTGATGGTCTCGGCGGGCAGTCCCATTGACCGCAGAACGTCGGGGGAATAGGAGCTTTGGGAGAGATCCACCGAGGAGAGGATGCCGATCCTCTTCTTCGCGCGGGACGTCGCGCTGTAGATCATTTCCGTGATGTCGTATTCGACCAGCCGTTGCCTCTCCGGTGCGAGCAGGGGGATGGCCTTTTCCTGCCCGAACTCGGTGGCCAGGGCGAGCCCGAAGAAGAACCGGTCGTCCGCCGTTGTGGGAAGGGAACGCAACCCGTATTGCAGGGCATCCCGCTCTTCCCTGGAATCGCGCGTGGGATCGATAATCTCGAGAATGATCTTGCCCTTCGATCTCGAAACGTATTCCCGGAGCAGGTCGCGAATGTAGTAGAAGTAGTTATTGTAGGCCCGAAGCGCGTCAAGACCCTTGAGCGTTTCCGTGCGCGAGTAGAAAAGCTTTAGCCGGACAGGGTGCGAAAGACCCGAGAGGACCTTCTGGGTCTCGTCGGAGAGCGAATAGATGCGATCCTCCGTCAGATCCAGCCTCAGCGTCCGTCCCAGCTTCGTGAGCAGGGTGATGGACGCAAACATGATCAGCACGATGAGAAAGATGGCCGCTAGGACCCTGAGGTTCTTCTTCAGCATGACTCCCTTCTGGCATCGACGACGATACAGGTGATGGAAACCAGCCCGGCAATCAGGATGGCATAGAATGTCAGGTCGCGGAATTCGATGACGCCCCGGCGCATCGACTCAAAATGCCCGCTGAGGCTCATGTTGGCCATGGCTTCAATCAGATACGGCGGCAGCGCGCCCTGAAGCCAGGCCAGGACAGTCGGCGAGTCCGTGTAGGCAAACAGGCTGATCATTCCGATGGAGAGGACAAAGCTCACGATCTGGCTCCGGGTAAGGGCCGAGCAGAAAATGCTCACGGCCAGGTACGCTCCTCCCATCAGGAAGGCCCCGAGGTAGCCCGTGACGATCACATAGGCGTCGGGGTGGCCCAGCCGGAAGACGGCAAAGACGAGCGGCGCCGTCAGCGCCAGAGCCACGAACAGGAACAGCCACGCGGCGAGGAATTTGCCGATGACCGCCTGGGGAACCGTCACCGGCTGCGTGAAGAGAAATTCAGTGGTGCCCGCCTTGATCTCCTCGGCCCAGAGGCGCATTCCGGCGGCCGGGACGAAGAAGAGGAACAGCAGGGGCAGATGGTCGAAAAAGACCCGCAGATCCGCCTGCCTCATTTCAAAGAATCCCCCCTTGATGGTGAAAAAACCGGACAGGACGAGGAACACGACGAGGATGACGTACCCCATTGAGGTCGTGAAGGTGCTGCGGAGTTCCCTTTTGAAAACGGCGCGGACGGCGTCCATGTCAGGCCTCGCGAGTGAGTTTGCGGAAATAGGCATCGATTGTGCCCTGGCCGAGGGCCTTGAAATCCTGGGGCGTCGAGTCGGCTATGTTTCTTCCTTTGTTAATGAGGATCACCCGGTTGCAGAGCGTCTCCAGCTCCTCCATGACGTGGGTGGAAATGATGAAGCACTTGTCTGCCGCCATGAGTTTGATCACCTCCACGATTTCCTGCTTCTGGTTCGGGTCGAGCCCGGACAGCGGCTCATCGAGGAGCAGAATGGGAGGGTCGTCCAACAGGGCGTGGGCAAGCCCGAGGCGCCGCTGGAACCCCTTCGAGAGGGTTTCAATCCTGCGGTCCATCACTTCCTGCAGGGAGCTGATACCGGCGACGCGATCGATCTCCGGTTTGAGCCGATTACCGTTGATGCCGCGTACGTCGCAAACGAATTTCAGGAACCACCGGGGGGTCATCTCTCCGTAGAACGGGCATTTCTCCGACACGTAACCCAGCGAGCGGCGTACCTCGACGGGCTGACTCGAGATATCGAAGCCCCCGACAGTCCCCGATCCGCTGTCGGGTCGGACGAAACAGGCGAGCATGCGCAGGGTTGTCGTCTTCCCGGCGCCGTTGGGGCCGATGAACCCCAGGATATCCCCTTTGGCCGCCTCGAAGGAGAGGTCGTCTACGGCGACCACTTCGCCGTAGGTTTTTCGCAGATTCTTGACATTGATCATTTGCTTTATCCGGCTGCAGCTGTGTCCGGTGATTAATTGCAAAAGACCTGCCAAAACGGCTGCGCCGTGGGATTCCGGTATCCGGATTCCGGCATCCGGTTTTTTTAATTCTTTCCCGCATTCAGGAACCTGAAGCCCGATGCCCGAAGCCTGAATCCCGCCCACGGCTTTTGTGTTGCCCCAATAGGGGCCATGTGATAGAAGCGTGCCGATGCTGAACGTGGGATTGACAGGCGGGATCGCCACCGGCAAGTCGACGGTGGTCCGCATGCTCGTGAGAAATGGCGCTCGCGTGATCGACCACGACGGGCTCGTCCACGACCTGCAGGAACCGGGGCAGCCCGTCTGGAAACGGATCGTTGAGGTATTCGGGCGAAACATCCTGGATGCCGAAGACCGGATTGACCGGAAGAGGCTTGGCACCCTCGTTTTTGACAATCAGGACCGGCGCAAAACACTCGAAGGCATCGTCCACCCGGCGGTTCTCGAGGAGGCTCAGCGCCGGCGCGAGAAGATCACCGAGCAGGATAAGGGGGCAATCATCCTCTCCGATATTCCACTCCTTCTGGAAGTAGGTCTGCAGGACCAATTCGACCTCGTGCTTCTCGTTTATGCGCCGCCGGAGGTGCAAATCCGGCGTGTCATGAAGCGAAACAGTCTGAACCGCGAGGAAGCGATGGCCAGGCTCAAATCCCAGATGCCCATCGACGAGAAGCTGCGTTATGCTCAGATCGTCATTCGCAACGACGGCACAATGAGAGAGCTTGAAAAGCGTGTCAATAAAGTTTGGGAAGAACTTTTGGCGAGGGAAAAAAAGCAAAGGATACAGGTAACAGGTAACAGGTAACAGGAAGAAGGGATTCGGGCTTCAGGACTCTGGTTTCCGGATGTGAGATTTTTCAATTCCCTGCAGCCCAATTACCCATTCAACCAATTACTAATGACTGTCCCCACAAGGACATGACAAAATAGACGAAACAGACGAATAGACCAATTTTTCGGGAGGATAGAAATGATAGGAAAATGCGTACAAACCGATTTCAGCTCGAAAGCGTGCGAGCCCACCATTGATCCTACGGCATACGTGCACCCGCTCGGGGCCGTCATCGGGAATGTCACCCTCGGGAAGAACGTCTTCGTGGCCCCCTTTGCGGCCGTTCGCGGCGATGAGGGCCAGCCCCTTCACGTGGGCGATGACTCCAATGTTCAGGACGGGGTTGTCATCCATGCCCTCGAGACGGAAGAACACGGCAAGCCGGTGGAAAAGAACCTGATGGAAGTGGATGGGAAGAAATACGGTGCCTACGTGGGCAACCGCGTCTCGCTCGCGCACCAGGTCCAGATTCACGGCCCCGCCGTCGTCCTTGATGACACATTTGTGGGAATGAAAGTGCTCGTCTTCCGTTCCAAGGTTGGGAAGGGATGCGTCATCGAGCCCGGCTGCATCCTCATGGGTGTGTCCGTTCCCGACGGCCGCTATGTGCCGGCCGGCACGGTCCTGCGGGACCAGGCCGTGGCGGATAAGCTGCCCGTAATCACCGATGATTATTCCCTGAAGAATCTCAACAAGGGAGTTTGCCACGTGAACAAGTCTCTGGCGAAGGGCTACGCGGCACAGAAATAGGCAAAAGGATAAAGGATAAAGGTAAATCCCCCTTCAGCCATGAGCATAGGCAGAAGGGGGATTTTTTATTCCTTTTTCGAATTTTTGCTCTGGTAGAGGCGCTCATCGGCCTTCTTCAGCATGGACGGTGCGTCGGTGATCCCTGCATCGGCCATGGTGGCAATGCCGCAGCTGAGCGAGACGGGGATGGCCTTCCCGTCGTAGGCCAGATTCGTCGAGAGGAAAAAGGTCTGCAGGCGGTCGACGAAATGGTAGGCCCTGTCGGTGCCGGTGTTGGGCAGGATGATCACGAACTCATCACCTGCAAAGCGGGAGACGACGTCACTTTCTCGGCTCATGGAGCACATCCGGTTTCCCACCCACTTGAGCACCTCGTCCCCCGTGTCGTGGCCATAACGGTCATTGATGCCCTTGAACCGGTCGATGTCCAGGAAGACGACGGCAAGCTCCGTCCCATAGCGCCGGGCCCGGTCGAATTCCCTGCGCAGGACCTGCTCCATGATGCGCCGGTTCAGCAGGTCCGTCAGGGGATCTCGAAAAGCAAGCATGGCAAGCCTTTCGTGGGCCATCACGTTGGACAGGCAGATGGATACCTTCACGGCGAGCTGCTTGAGCAGGCTTGCGTCCATACCTTCGGCATAGCGGTCGGGGGAGACGTCCCCGAGGTTGAGGCTTCCGATCGCGGTCCCCTCATAGGTAAGGGGCACCACGGCGATCGATCCCAGCGTCTTCTTTGTGCAGGCCGTTTGCAGGACTTCGAAGCGCTCCAACGCCTCGTTGGCCAGCAGAGGTGCTGCGTCGCCCGCGATGAGTTCGTCGAAGGCCTTCGCATCGATGACCTTCAAGCGCTCCCCAAAGGTGTTCGACGGAGTCATACGGTCCAGGAGCCTGTAGACATCATTGTCTTCCGTCATGGTGATCCATACGTGGGGGACCGAGAATTTCTCCGTGATCTCCGAGAGCAGTCTCTCGAAGAGATCACGAAAGTTGTGAATGGAAAGAATGCTTGTCTCGATGGAGAAGAACTTCTGTGCGATTTCCTCGTTGCGGCTGATGACCTGCAGGATTTCGTTGACACCGTTCATCGATTGTCCCTTTTTCCACCCCCATTCGCATTTTATGACGGGGCATGCATACTAAATCCCGAACGAAATAACAACGCCAAATTCAACTCCTTGTAATAAAAAAGCTCCCCGCATGTCTGGGGGAGCTTTTTTCGCCGAGGGGAACGTCATTTTTTCAGCTCTGCGATCAGCTTCGGCACCACCTCGTAGAGGTTGCCCACGATTCCAAAGTCGGAAAGCGGGAAGATGGGTGCGTTCTCGTCTCGGTTGACGGCGCAGATCACCTTTGCGCCCCGCACGCCCGTCATGTGCTGGACCTGGCCCGATACGCCCAGGCCCACGTACAGCTCCGGTTTGATTTGAACGCCCGAGAGTCCGATGCAAAGGTCCGCCGGGAGCCAGTGCATCTCTTCGGTCAGCGGCCTTGTGGCGCCCAGCTCTCCGCCCAGCGCTTCGGCCAGCTCCCGGGCTAACGCAAGATCTTCTTTCTTATCGAATCCGCGCCCCGCGCAGACGATCACCCGCGCCTCGGTGATATCCTTTGCCACTTTTTCCTTAGGTTTTTTTTCGATGATTCTCACCGCCGACGGGGGCGGGGCGGACAGTTCCCGCGTTTTTCCCTGCCTGCCATCCAAGAGCCGGGCGGGCTCAAAGGTCCGGGGAGGAACGGTGACCACGGCAGGTTTTGCCGATGAAGTGAGCTTCTGCACTGCGGCGCCGCCGTAGGCCAGCCGCTCCATCACGATCGCTCCCGCAGCCTTGTCGAAGGCAAGGGAGATGCAACTGCTGCAAAGACCGCAGTTCAGACGTGCAGCCAGGCGTGCGGCCAGCTCCTTTCCTCTTGCCGTTGCGTTGAAGAGAACAAGGTCGGGGGATCCTTCCTTTGCCTCCTTTTCAATCACCGGCAGATAGGCCCCGAAGGGCTGCTCCGGAGGCAATTCCGGCAGCAGGAGGACGTCGTCGGCCCCGCAGGCGATGTACTCCTCGGACGAACCGGACTCCTTCCTGACGACGGCCGTCAGCGCCGCCCCCATGTCCGCAGCGAGTGACCGGCCGGCCCCGAGCAGCTCCAGGGCCTGCTCCCGCGTTTCCGCTATGATCCAAACTCCAGCCATGATTTCCCCCCTATCGGATCAGGCCGCTCTTGCGCAATGAATCGACAAAATGGGTGATCCCTGCCGCATCAGCCGCGAGTTTTTCCCCCGTCCGCTCCAGGCTTGCCGCTGTCATGGCCGCGGTCTTCAGCATTCCTTCGAAACCGACCGCAAGCTCTTCCTTTTTGACGGTCGTGACGGGCTTCTTCCCGGCCATCAGCGTGTCCTTCACGCCGGGGATGCGGGGGGTGTTGATGTCGGGAAGCACTGTTACGAGTGCCGGAAGCGGCGTCTCCACGACCTCTACACCGTCCTCGACGCGCCTCTCGGCCCTGAGCTTTCCGCCCTCGAGGGTGAGTTTCTGGACGAAGCAGACGCAGGGAATGCCGAGAAGCTCGGCAAGTCTCGGCCCCACCTGCTGGGCGTAGAGGTCGCTCGACCCCTCGCCGCAGGTGATGAGATCGTACTGCGGGATGCGCGTGCGTATGACTTCGGCAAGGATCGCTGCCGTCTGCGAGGGTTCCAGGTCCTTGAAAGAGGGGTCGGAAACGAAAAAGGCCTGGTCCATTCCGCGCGAGAGCCCGTCCTTCACCCCTTTTGCGGACTCGGGGGCGCCGATGGTGATGCCGATGACGCTCCCGCCGCCCCCGGCATCCCGGAGACGTGCGGCCTCCTCGATGGCGTTTCGGTCATACTCGCCGATCTTGTAGTCTACCGCCGAGAAGTCCAGGGCGCCCCCCGCCCCCCGGCGAATATAGGCTTCGTCGACGACCCATTTGAAGCAGGCCACAATGGTTGGCATGATATGCCTCCGATAAATGGGTATAGGGTAAAGGGTATAGGGCATAGGGTGAAGAACAAGATGAAACCTTTCTTTCCTTGACCCTTAACCCTCAACCCTGGCCCCTGTTTTTTAGCGAAGCACCGTGCCCGAAATGACCATCCGCTGGGCTTCTGAGGTGCCTTCATAGATCTCCAGGATCTTGGCGTCGCGCATGAGTCGCTCCACCTTGGCCCCCTTGATGTAGCCGTAGCCACCGTGGATCTGGACGGCCTTGGTCGTGTGGTGCATGGCCTTCTCCGCGGCGAAGAGCTTCGCCATCGAGGCCTCCTTGGTGAAGGGCTGCTTGTTGTCCTTCAGCCAGGCGGCATAGTAAGTGAGGAAACGCGCGGCCTGCAGGTCCGTTGCCATGTCGGCGATCATCCACGAGATGGCCTGGTGGCGCGCGATGGGGCTCCCCATCTGGACACGCTGCTTGGAGTACTGGATGGATTCGTCGAGGGCGGCCTGGAGAATGCCCACGCCCTGGGCGGCAATGCCCACGCGACCGTGATCGAAGGCCGCACCCGCGTTCACCATGCCCGCGCCCTCGACGCCGAGCAGGTTTGCCTTCGGTACGCGGCAGTCCTTGAAGACGACCTCGGAAGTCTGCGAGGAGCGAAGCCCCATCTTGTGGAAGTGCTCGCCCGGCTTGAGGCCCGGCGTCCCCTTGGAGATGATGAAGGAGCTCATGCCCTTGCGGCCCGCCGCCTTGTCGGTCCAGCAGAAGACGAGATACGTGTCTGCCAGCGGACCGTTGGAGATGAAGGTCTTCGTGCCGTTGAGAACATAGAAATCGCCATCCTTGGCGGCAGTCGTCGTGGCGGCCATGACGTCGGTTCCCGCGCCGGGTTCGGTGAGTACGAAGGCACCCAGGTGCTGACCCGTTGCCAGGGGCGTGAGGAATTTCTTTTTCTGATCCTCGTTGCCGAAGATGTTGATGAGCATGCAGGCGATCCCTACGTGGATCGACACGGTGAACCCCGTCGAGGAGCACGAGCGCGCGAGCTCCTCAACGACGATGGCGTTTGTCAGGTAATCAGAGCCCGATCCGCCATACTGCGCAGGGATCGGGATGCCCATCCAGCCTCCCTCAGCAAGCTTCTTGAATAGCTCCGCCGGGTGAATCTCCTTCTCGTCGATCTCCGCGGCGATGGGCTCTACGTTCTTCACGCAGAATTCCCGGATGTTTTTACGGATTAACTCCTGTTCCTCGGTTAGCTTGAAATTCATCGTCATTTCCCTCCTTCTGCAAGACTGTAATTGGGTATTTAGTAAATGATAATTGGGAAATTGGGAATGGACAATAAAAAACGACAATACCCAGTTCCCGCATTTGAGCCTGAATCCCGCGTTAGCCGAATCGAAACTGCACGCCTGCTCCGCCTTCGGGGTAGTTCCATTCCAGAACCTCGGTGCCGCAGGCGATGCGGCAGGTGCCGCACTCGAGGCAGCCGTCAATGGTAAGCGTGATCTCACCCTGATCATTTGCGCTGTATAGGCCGGCGGGGCACGCCCGCACGGCCGCCTTCAGGCGGGCATCGCGCTCCATGCCCGGGCGGATCTTGATGTGGGGCTCCGGCAGCGGCTTGAAGACGTTGAGTCCCAGCTTGGCCTTCAGGTCGCTCATATCTTCATGACCTCCTTTCCATCCATCAGCAGGGTCCAGAGCTGGCTCAGGGTCAAGTGTTTGCGCAGGGTTGTGAATATGGGCGACTTGGGTCCAGCGGGCACGGTGTAAAGATCGCGCAGCAAATTTCCCACGAGCTCCGGGTAATGGCCGAAAAGATGCGGGTTCGATAGCACCCGGGGCGTCTCCTGGAACGTCCGAAGATCCTTCATGACAAAGCTCTCTTCCAGGTATTTCTGGTAGACGGAAAGCGTTGCGGCATCGAAGCGCCCTGCCGCTTTTGCCTGGATAACGGCCTTCGCTACGAAGTAACCCGACGCCATCGCGTACTCCATGCCGCGGACGGTGAATCCCAAGTTCAAGGCGAATCCCGCCGAATCGCCCGCCACAAGGATCCCGTCTCCGAAAAGGGGACAGAGAGAGCGGTAGCCGCCCTCGGGAATCACATGGGCACCGTATTCCACTGTTTTTCCGCCCCGGATGAGCGGCTCGATTTCGGGACGGGCCTTGAAGGCTTCGAAAAGCGCCGGGAACTCTCCTGCCGCCTCTTCCTTCGCAATATCCTCGATCCCGGTGACAAGCCCCAGGCTCACGCTGTCTCGGTTCGTATAAAGAAAGCCGCCTCCGAAGAGGCCTTTTGTCATATCCCCCACATACAGGTGCGCAGCTCCTTGGCCGTCGGCGACATGGAAACGATCGTTGATCACGGCGGGGTCGAGTTGGATGACCTCCTTGACTCCGACGGCAAAGTCGTGTGCCCGCCCGGGCGCCCTCAGGCCTGCCTTTTCGGGGATCAGGGAGAGCACGCCGTCGCAGGCGATGACGACGTCGGCCCGCAGCTCATCGCCCCCGGCAATCACGCCGGCCACCTTTCCGTTTTCCCGGATCACGTCCGTAACGAGGGTCTTGGCGAGGATCATGGCCCCCCGCTCCTCGGCCCTCTCGGAGAGCCACCGGTCGAACTTTGAGCGCAGGATGCTGTAGCTCTGGGGAGGGGAGGTGCGCAGATCGCTTCCGGTGTAATGGACGGTGAAGGAGCGGTTGCGCGCCATGAGGGTGGCCCCTTCGCGGACGATGGATCGCTCAAGGGGCGCTTCATCCCAAATACCGGGGAAGAGCTCGCGAACGGGATTGAGATAGATTCGGCCGCCGGAGAGATTCTTCGAGCCGGGATAGTCACCGCGTTCCAGGACGACAACCTCGGCCCCCTCGCCGGCCAGGGTGTATGCCGCCGCGAGGCCCGCGAGGCCCGCTCCCACTACGATGACATCGAACTTGTCCATCCTCTGTTGGTCCTGTCAGGCGGGGATCGCAAAGACGTTTCAGACATACCCTTTTTCCCGCGGAAGTGCAACCCCCATCCGGCGAAAATACAAGCCATTTTCGCCGGGTACGCTTCTTGCAAAACTCTTAGCGAATACGAATTTGTCTGTCGATCGGGACTGACCCAAGCCGGATGGGGGGCGGCCCTGACAGTGAGGAGTGCCGAGCGACGGGATCCCACCCTTTAAGAAAGGAAACAGCCGTGGAACAAAGAAACGCGTATGCCAATCCACTCATCGTTCTCCGCGAGGAATTCGATGACTGGGCCATTCTGTTCGATCCCGACACGGGCAATGCCTTCGGCCTGAACCCGACGGGGGTTTTCATCTGGAAGCTTCTCGACGGGAATCACAGCCCGGATGACATTGTCCGAGAGCTGCGAAATGAGGCGACGGATGTTCCCGAGGATGCGCAACAGCACGTCGGCGAATTCATCCGCGGTCTCGAGACGCAGGGGCTTGTGGGTTATGAGGCAACAGGCGGGCAGGAGAACCGGATTTAGCAAGGTGATGTCCATGTCACTGATGAAAACTCCGAAAAAGCTGGATATCGCTATTACCAACCGCTGCAATCTGCGGTGCCGCTACTGTTACCACTTCGAGAGTTCCGAGGATGCGGGCGAGGACCTGCCCCTGGAAGGGTGGCTGCCATTCTTCGAGGAGCTCAATCGCTGCGCCGTCATGAACCTGACCCTGGCGGGCGGCGAGCCCTTCATCCGGGAAGATCTCCGGGAGATCCTGGAGGGCATTGTCAGGAACCGCATGCGCTTTTCCATCCTCAGCAACGGCACGCTGATCACCGACGAGATGGCATCGTATCTGGCTTCCACCAGGCGGTGCGAATATGTGCAGGTCTCTATCGATGGATCCGTCCCGACCACCCACGATGCATTCCGCGGAAACGGCAGCTTCCGGAAGGCTGTCGAGGGTATCCGGAAACTTCAGCGGCATGGTGTGAACATCGCCATTCGCGTAACCATTCACCGCAAAAATGTTCACGACCTGGAAAGCATAGCTCATTTTCTTCTTGAGGAGCTGGGCCTGCCGAGCTTCGGTACCAATTCTGCGGGGCTTCTCGGGCTTTGCCGCAAGAACGCCGAGCTGGTGCAGCTCACAACGGAAGATCGCATGCTCGCGATGGAAACCCTTCTTAAGCTGACAGGGAGGTATGGTGACCGGATCAGCGCCATGGCGGGACCCTTGGCCGAGGCGCGGGGCTGGCTGGAGATGGCGGCGGCAAGAGAGGCAGGGGTACCGTCTTTGCCCAATCGGGGCAGCCTCACAGGCTGCGGCTGCTATTCAAGCCAGTTGGCCGTACGGTCTGACGGGGCCATCACACCCTGCACCATGCTCTCCCATATCGAGCTGGGCCGGGTCAACCGAGACAGCCTTCGTGATATCTGGCAAAACCACATCGCCTTGAAGACCCTGCGAGAGCGCAATCTCATTGCCTTGAGCACGTTTGCCTTCTGCCAGGGGTGTGACTACATCCCCTATTGCACGGGAAGCTGCGCGGGGCTTGCCTACACAATAACGGGTGAGGTGAACCATCCCGCCCCGGATTCCTGCCTCCGGAATTTCCTGTCCGACGGCGGAAAACTGCCGGATCGGTCGCTCCTGATCGGTCAGGCGAGACAGGAGGCAGCATGCTGAACCGGCTCTCAAAATACGAGACAATCTTCTTCATTACCCTGTTCGTGGCGCTCGCAGCGTTGTTCTTTCACTTGCCGTCGCTGGGGCTCTACTCGAACGAGGAAGGCGCCAAGTTCGTCCAGATGAAGAACTTCGCCCTGCATGGCTCCCTCTCCATTCCTTATCCGGCGCAGCAGATGGGATTCACGGCCGACGATCTGACGAAAGAACCGGGTTACTTCGAATCCAAGAGGGGCGAGCTCCGGGCGATCACACCGCCGCTGTTTCCCTTTTTGACGAGCCTCTTCTACCCGCTGTTCGGTGACCGGGCGGTGCACCTTCTTCCGCTGGCGTTCTTTTTTCTTACGGCGATCATGCTCAAAATGGCCCTCGGTCTCGTCATGGAAAGGAGTGTGCTGCAGTATCTCCTTCTGCTTGCCTTTCTGGGATCTCCCGTTGCCCTGAATATCTTCGGGTTCTCCGAGGTCACGGCGGCTCTCTTCCTGGAGGCGTTGGCCCTGTACGGGATCGTTCGATATGTCTGTATCAAACAGGCGCCCATGATCCTCTTCGGATCATCGTTCTCAATGGGCCTGACTCTCTTCTTATGCCCGGCGTTTCTCTTCATGGCCGCGGCCTGGACAATCGCCGGCACCTCTTTGCTCGCAGCCGGGAAAAAATCGCGTGAAGCGGGTCTGTTCGCGGCTGGGGCCGCCGCGGCTGCGGTGCTCTGGATGGTCTCGGAGGCCATGCTCTACGGCGCCTTTCCCGGGCCGTACCTTGAATCTCTCGCACCCTGGCTCGCCCTTTCCCCGATCCGAGTTCTGATCTTTCTGGGGGCTTTTGTCCTCTCGGCGGCGCTTTTGTGCGAAGCACAAAAGGGGTCATTGCCGAACTTTCCGATGGCGGGAGCGTGGTTTGTTTCCCTGTTGCTTCTGTCTGCCGTTGTCCTCGTCACGTCGGCCCGTTTTTCATTGATCCCCTTCCTGTTACTGTTCCCAACACTGCTGTTCGCTTTCTGGGGCCTGCCTGCGAGTTTTTTCGATGCCATCAAGAAAGAGAAAGTTCTTCTCGGCCTGATCCTCTCAGCCGCTATTCTGCTCTGTCTCACCCAGGTCGCTACTGTGCTGAAAAACGAGTCGGATTATGTCCGCCTCTTCTATCTGCCGGTCATTCCTGTCGCTATCGTCGTTATGGGCATCGAGAGCCGGAGGATATTTGCAGCTCCGGCGGTTTCGGGCCTTTTGGTTTTTGCGGTGGCCGTCTCCATCGCCGGTGGATACGAGTGGGTAAAGGATCCCTTCATGAAATACACCGACTACAACGCCAGGCGCGTCGCCTTCCTGGAACAGAACTCGGCAAAGGGGGATGTCGTCGTATTCACAGGCGCCCCGCTGATGGAGCACGCAGGTCCGCTTTTCTTCGAGCGCGCTTATCTGGTTGCCCCGCAGGAAGTCGACTTCGAAAGGATCCTTCAGACCCTGCAGGAACATAACGTCAGCAACCTTTATCTTTGGAGCGCCGGTCCGGCCCTTGTCGCCCGGTGGGGGAATCCCTATGACAAGGAAAGTTACCGGACATTTCCCATGGCATCGAGTTGCCAGACCAGTTGCAACAGCAATTTTTACCTGTTCCGTGTCGACGTCGACGCGGCCATCGGAAGGATGTCCCAAAAAAGAGAAGAAAGAGAACCCTGAGAAAGGAGAGTGTCGTGCCGAACGGAACATCGGAAAGACCCCGTGAGCGCACCTATCAGCTGGGGGCTATCTATTTTTACTTGACGGAAGGGTGCAATCTTCGCTGTCGCCACTGCTGGATCGAGCCGAAGTTCCAGGGAGGGGGGAAGAAATACCCGGCACTGGACGTCCATCTCTTCCGCTCCATTCTTTCCCAGGCCAAGCCCCTGGGGCTTGAATGTGTGAAGCTGACGGGCGGCGAGCCGCTCCTTCACCCGCAGATCGCTGAGATCGTCGATATCGTACGTGAGGAGAAGCTCCGCCTGACCGTCGAAACGAACGGTGTTCTGTGCACGGCCGATCTGGCGCGGCGCATTGCCGCATGCGGGCAGCCGTTCGTCGCCGTCAGCCTTGACGGCGCTGATGCGCAGACCCACGAGTGGGTCCGGGGCGTGGAAGGCTCCTTCGAGGCGACTCTGCAGGGAATCCGCAACCTCGTCGACGCAGGCATCCGGCCGCAGGTCATCATGTCCATCATGCGGCGAAATGTCGGCCAGATGGAGGCCCTGGTGCGGCTGGCGGAATCGATCGGCGCCGCGTCGGTGAAGTTCAACTTCGTCCAGCCCACGGCCCGGGGCGAGAAGATGCACGAGGCCGGGGAGACCCTGCCTATCGAAGAGCTGGTAGAGCTGGGCCGTTGGGTCGAAAACACCCTGTCGAAACAGGTGGTCATCCCTCTCTACTCGAGCCATCCCATGGCCTTCCGGTCCATGGGGAATATCTTCGGCGACAAGGGTTCCTGCGGGCTCTGCAATATTTTCGGGATCATCGGGGTACTCTCCGACGGCACCTATGCGCTCTGCGGGATAGGTACAACGGTCCCTGAACTCGTCTTCGGACACGCTGCAAAGGATGCGCTGAGCGATGTCTGGCTGAACTCGCCTGTCCTGAAGGAACTGCGCGAGGGTCTTCCGGGCCGTCTCGAGGGGATCTGCGCGGACTGCATTATGAAGGGCATGTGCCTGGGGAGCTGCGTTGCCCAGAACTATTATCGGGACGGGAGACTCTGGGCGGGATACTGGTTTTGCGAGGAGGCTAGAGCGAAGGGCCTCTTCCCCGAGTCGCGGATCAAGTCGGGGTTGCGGGAACGGGCCGCTGCGGGTGTCGGGGGCACCGCAGTCGCAGGGATGGCTGCGGTGTGAAGATCGCGGCCATAAAGCGGCAGGAAGGATGGTCAAAACGGTGGAATTTCAGTGTTCGTGCAGAACAGACGGAGGATGCTCATCGTCATGCCGACAGTCATGCTGACTGCGAAGTGTGTGAATTCCTGTCCGTGGTGTTTCGCCCGGGCGAAGATGGCAGAGTACCATTCCCGGGGGATCGCCGAGATGCATTTTGCGGACTTTGAATCCGTTGTCAAATTCTACGAGTCCTCCGGTTTGAGCCGGATGATTCTCCTGGGGGGGGAACCCCTTCTGCACACTCGGTTTATGGACATTTTGGAACTGCTTCGGTCCAGGTCCTTTTCGGTCCATGTCAGCACGACGGGAATATGCTCGAAGGCGCTGCTCGATCAAATCGCTGCCATGAAATTCCCAGACCTGACGTTTGGCCTGAACAGCACATCCCATTTCCATTATCCGGTCCCCAAGAGACGGCGGGTGGAAGACTTTCTTCGCCGGGTCGGGCATCGGGTCATGCTGGGCTACACCATTACCGAGTCGGACATCGACCGCGGGGACTGTTACCCGATTGTCGATCGACTCATGCTGATCATGAAGTATTCGCTCCGTCCACTGATCCAGTTTCAGATCGCCGTTCCGGCGGACGGAGTTTCCCGGTACATCCCGTTGAATCGCTACGCGGAGCTGATGGATCTCCTCGATGTCTGGTTTCGGGTCCTCCTGCAGAACGGAGTCTCTTATGGAATCGACTGTCATTCGATTCCCCGCTGTGCGATGCCCGTTACGGCCGCGGATTCGAGAAAATTCCGCTCAACCTGCGATCACTTCATGGTGGATATCGGCCCTGGACTCGAGGCCTGGCCCTGTTTTCCACTGTCGAAATTCAAAACGGATCTTCTCTCATTCGGGAATCTTTTTCGGCTACAGACGTATTTCCAGGAACAGGTCCGCGCGCAGGGCCTTTCCTGCCAGGCGTGTTGTGTAACGTGCGTCGAAAAAGTGGAAAGGAGATGCAGCGGCGGCTGCCTGGGTTTCCATACCCTGCCGGGAATGTGCGATGGGGAGAATCCCCGGAGAGAATTGCGCGCGATCCGGGAACAACGAGTCGCAACGGGGGCATGCTCTGCCGAATAGCGGCAGAGGATCCTGAGCCGGATCGGACGGTACGGGAAATACGGATGCAGGAATATCGATGACGGGACTTCAGATCGGCAACGACGAACGTGATCATCCGTCGCCTTTTCCTCGGGAGAATCGGCAGGGGGGGGTCTTTTATCACGGCTCCTCCATGACTCCCTTCTTTCAGCCGGGTGATTGCTTGAAACTCATTTCCTGTCCTGTGCGGGATATCCGCCGGGGCGACGTCATCGTTTTCAGACCGTCGGGCGAAGAGCGCCTGGTGGTCCACCGGGTGATCGATAAGACAGCGGGCAGGATTCATACGAAGGGCGACGCGAGCGACCGCCCCGATCCCTGGGTCCTCGCAGGGGAAGAGATCATGGGGCGCGTCGTATCCTTCGAACGGGATGGGAAAAAGCATGCCGTCCACCGCGGGATGGCGGGGCGGCTCCAGGCGAGTCTCGTTCTAAAGTTGGAGCGCCTTGACGTCGTCATATCAAATCTGCTCCATCCCCTTTACCGTTGGCTGTCACGGAAGGGTTTGCTGGGGCGGCTGCTGCCTGCATCGATGACGCCGACGGTTGTCACGTTCGGGCGGCCGGACGGGACGGATATGCAGATCCTCATGGGACGGCGGGTGATCGGGCGATGCATGGAGGGCGAAGGATGGGTGATCCGGCGGCCTTATCGTCTGATCGTGGATGAGAGATTGTTGACGGACACCGTCGGTAAAGCATGTCAGGAACCGGGGGGAGCAAAGTGCCGGGAGCTAGCGTGATCATTTCCGAAAGGTACGGGCCCGAGAGCAGCCGCTCCCCGAAGACCGACGGAGAAGTGCGATACCTGCTGAGACTGGGCAACGGCCAGAGCTGGGAAATCGTGGCAACGGGGGACGCCGGTCCGTGGGCGGGGAAACTCGCTACGATCATGCGGCTCAAACCGTGCAAGCCCAACGGGAACCCGAAACTCCTGTTCGTCCGGGAGGAAAGGCTCATGGACTTGCGGCAGTGGATTCCGTCCCGGGATGGCGAGGGCGTTTTGAGGGACCTCCCTTCCGATGGCTGGAAGTCTTATGAGCTGCCTTCCCTCCGTTTCTGGGTACACCCCGGCTTGCCCGGCGTCGTCTGCGAGATGGCGGGAGACCGCAGCCATGAGCTGGAAATCCTGCAGATGGGGCAGGCCCTCTGCCCGATCTATTTCCGTGCCATGCAAGAGGGGGGGCTTCCGATTCATGCCGCCCTGATCGAGCGTGAGGGTAGGGGCTTTCTCATTTCAGCCCCCGGTGGAACGGGGAAATCCACCTGCTGCAGGAGGATCCCTGGGCCATGGAGAGCCCTCAGCGACGACCTGTCCCTCGTCGTGGTCGACGAAAAAGGGAACTATCGGGCCCACCCGTTTCCGACCTGGAGCGATTATATGTGGAGGCGGTCAGAACAGATTTGGGACGTCCAGTGTTCACTGCCGTTGGAGGCGATCTTCTTCCTGGAGCAGGGGACAAAGGACGAAATGGCACCAATCGGGAAAGGAGAGGCGGCTGCAAGTGTGATCGAAGCGGCATCGCAGATCTGCCTGTCCTTCTGGAGGGACCTTGCCCCCGGGGAAAGACGAACATCGAAAACCATGATATTTGACAACGCCTGCGGGCTTGCCCGGTCGATTCCGGCCTTCCGGCTGCGTGCGAGCATCGATGGGCGCTTCTGGGAAGAGATGGAGGCAGCGGTACGGTGAGCGGCAGTACAACGGAGCTGAAGATGAAATCTAAATACGAACCCCCCAAACTGGTTATTCTGTCCGGTGAACGGACGGCCCGCGGGGCGGATTGCGCAACGGGCTCCCATGCCACCGGTACGTGCAAGACCGGCAATGTAGCGTCGACCTGTTGCAGTACCGGAACCGGTGGTGCTGTGGTGACATGCTGCACGGGGAACTGTCCCAACCCTTGCGTCTGCGGGGGCTGCGCCTCCACTTATGCCAGCTGCTGCACCGGGGTCTGCGACGGGTATGATTGCACTGCGGGGGGGAGTCCGCTGGGCCAATCGTGTTTCTATGGATGGAGCGATCGTTACTTCTGCGCTTGCAATTATTATGGGGCCTGGCCTTCCGGCACTTGCATAGGCAACGGGGGCATGGATGGCAGATGGACGCCGTGTTCAAACGGCCCAAGTGCGTGACGCAGCGTGCAACCTTTAATAAAGAAAAAAGTCCGAGAGGGCTAGCAACGCCAGCGCCGAGGGACCGGATGGCAGGCTGACGATACACCGATAAACATGCTGACTGGAGACACATTGAAATTCAAGTACGCCCCCCCCCAATTCATTATTCTCTCGGGTGAGCAGACGGCACACGGGGCGGCTTGCGCGACGGGGTCGCATGCCAGCACGACTTGTAAAAATGGCAATGTTGCGACAACCTGTTGCAGCACCGGGACCGGCGGTACTGTCCTGACATGCTGCACGGGGGCCTGTCCCGACGCCTGCTACTGCGGGGCCTGCACGGGTGCAGTTTGCTGCTCGGGGTACTGCGATTCGGCTAATTGCGGATCCGGCGCGAATCCGCAGCAATACCCGTGCGGGTATGGGAGCAGTAATCCGGTCATGTGTACTTGCTATAGTTACGGGGCTAATGCCACAAGTTGCCAGTACGGAACGCACGCAGGATCTTGCTCGACCGGTAATTCAGTTTAGAGATGCGGTCCTTCCAGCAATGAGAGCCGTCAAGGATAAGAAGGATGAAACATTGGCTTGAATATTTAAGGGACGGCCTGGCGAGGAAGGCACCTGAGGACCGGATAGCAGGCTAACTATACATAGTTTCCCTGGTTTTGTGTATTCAGGATTGGGGGCAATTCTGCATTTATCTCTTATCGGTGCGCAGTTTGATGAAGGAAGTGAATGACGAAAAGAAGGCATGATGAAATTCAAGTACGAGATCCCGAAGCTTATCAGCCTTTCGGGAGAAAAGACGGCCCGCGGGGCGGATTGCAGCACCGGCTCCCATGCACAATGGGGTAGTTGCTATGGAGGCAATGTGCCGACGTATTACTGTTGCTCAGGCACAATCCCTGGCTACGCATACTGTTGTACCGGCAGTTGCTACAACATCGCGTGCTGCACGGGCAGCTGCGACGGCGCCCCTTGCTGTTACGGAGGCGGTGACCACATGTGCGCTGCCGGAGGGTACGACGGCGCTGAATGCGATATGGGCGGCGACGCTGGCCGGACTTGCAGTTGCGGCGAAACAGCCCGGGGCGGCAGTTGTACGTTATGCTGGGCCGGATCCGGCCAAGCTCAAATGTGCAGGAGCGGCAGCGGCGCGAGTTATTGAGAGGCGAATCGGGCACACGAGTAGATGCCCGGCCGGACAACCATGATATCCCTCGGAGAGTAGGATCGGACGTGGACAGCTGGTTCCAATATTTGAAGCAGGGAATGCATAGGCGGGCTCCCGAGGACCCGATGGCGGCCGGGCAGGCCTATGCCCCGCTCGGGGAGAGCCTTCGGAGACTGCTGCCCTTTTTCTGGCGCCACTGGAAGAAGGGCGCTGTCGCCGGCGGGCTCATCCTCTTGAGCTCGCTCATGGCCTTTCCCCAGCCCCTCATCGGCCGCTTTGCGATCGATGACGCAATCCTGGGGAAGCGGCTCGACCTGCTGATTCTCGTGGTTATTGTCTCGGTCGGGTTTGCCGCACTGAACCGGATCATCGGCCCGCTGCAGGGCTATTGGATGACTCGCTACAACCAGGAGTTCACCCTCGATATCCAGCGCCATCTGCTCGACCGGGTCCTCCGTTTCCCCAAGGCGTTTTTCGATAAGAACCAGACGGGGTATCTCATGTCGCGCCTTGTCGGCGACATCGGGGGCGCGACCGCCTTCTTTTCGGCCAACATCGTTTCCATCGTGCAGAATGTCCTTCAATTCGCAGGCGGCTTCGTGTTGCTGTGCTACCTGGAGTGGCGTCTTGCCGTCTGCGCCGTTCTCACCCTGCCGCCCATGGTCCTGTCGATGCGTTACTTTTCCCGCCGGATGCACGTGTTCAGCCACGCGCAACGGGAGGAGAGCGCCCGGCTCTGGAGCAGATTCCAGGAGACCCTTGCATCGGTCCCCCTCATCAAGGCCTTCGCGACAGAGGATCGTGCCTCCGGGACGATCATCCAGGCGATGAAACGCCTGAATGGCCTCTCCATGGAACAGGCGGCTGTCGGGACCGTGGCGGGCACGGCCATCACGGCAGTGCCCAGCCTTGCCGGTTTTATCGTTTTCGTCCTCGGGGCCTACTGGGTGATCTCCGGCCACTGGAGCCTGGGCACGATGTTCGCCTTCCAGGCCTACCTCGGCTACGTCTTCGGCCCGGCCCAATCTCTGGTATCGATGAACATGAACATGCAATCGGCCCGGGCATCGCTGGAGCGTCTCTCGGCGCTTTTCGAGGCGGCAGAAGAAGAAAACGTCGGCAAGGGTGAAGAGGTGCTGAGACTCAAGGGGGAGGTCGAATTCAGAGATGTTTCCTTCGCCTACGATCCGGGAAATCCCGTTGTCCGGGACATTTCCTTCCGGGTCCAACCGGGCGAACGGGTAGCCCTCGTTGGGCCGAGCGGTGCAGGAAAGACGACGATTCTGAGCCTGCTGCTCCGATTCTACAATCCCACCGGCGGGGAGATCCTCTATGACGGCAAACCTGCCGGGAGCTACGAGGTTCGCTCCCTGCGGCGCCGGATCGGCTATGTCTCCCAGAGCCCTGTCCTGCTGACCGGGACGATCATGGAGAACCTGCGCTACGGTAATCCCGAGGCGAGCACCGGGGCAGTCAGCCGCGCAGCCCGCATCGCAGGCATCCACGATTTCATCGAAAGCCTCGCTGATGGGTACGACAGCGAAATCGGCGAGAGAGGAGTGAACCTCTCGGAGGGGCAGAAGCAGCGCCTCTCGATTGCCCGGGCCCTCGTCATGGACCCGGACATCCTCATCCTGGACGAGCCCAGCTCGGCCCTCGACGGTCTGACGGAAGAGTCCTTCTTCCAGGCCCTGCCGGAGGCAACACAGGGAAAGACCCTTTTCCTGGTGGCTCACCGGCTCTCCACGGTTGTAGATGCCGAGCGCATCTTCGTTCTCAACGAGAACTGCCTCGTGGCCGAAGGGACCCACGAGGAACTGTTGCGGACCAGCGGTTACTACCGGGAGCTCGTATCGCGACAGTTGATCCCGGATGACAAGGAAAGAAAGGCAAACGTGATTCCCTATGGAAGTCTCCGTCGTCATTCCCGTCTATAACGGCGAGCGCTATCTTGCCGAGGCCATTGAAAGCGTGCTGGCCCAGACGCATCGCGATTTCGAGCTGATCCTCGTCGATGACGGATCAACGGACGCAACCCCCGCGATCATGCGCGCCTATGCCGCTGAGGATTCCCGCGTCCGTGTCGTCACACAGGAAAACAGGGGACACAGCGGCGCAGCAAACCGCTGCCTCATGGAGGCATCCTGCGAGTGGGTCGCCCGCCTCGACGCCGATGACATTTTCCTGCCCCGCAAACTGGAGCTGCAGGTTGCCGCTCTTGAGGCCAACCCGAGGATCAGGGTCCTGGGCGCCATGGGCACC
Organism: Syntrophales bacterium; assembly: GCA_035506495.1. GTDB lineage: Bacteria > Desulfobacterota > Syntrophia > Syntrophales > UBA2192 > UBA2192. The sequence continues at coordinate 7,899 of DATJPI010000294.1, read as the reverse complement.
TGGATCGACGCGCAGGGCGGGCAGCTTGTCCCGATGGAATCCCTGGGTCCTTTCAGCGAGGCCGAGCTTGTAGAGATGGTGAGGCGAAACGAAACGCTATTCTTCATTCACTCGACGGTCATGATGCACAGAAAGACTGTCCTGGATGCCGGCGGATACCGGGAAATATTCGTTCAGGCCGAAGACACCGATCTCTGGAACAGGCTTGCGGAACAAAAGCATCTGTTGTTGAAAATGCGGGAATCCCTCGTTCTGGATCGGTTTCACGAGAACTCCTCTTCCGGCGCCCGGCCAAATGTGAATCGGCTCTACGGAGAATGGGCCATCCGGTGCATCCATGCCAGGCGATCGGGCCTGAAAGAGCCTTCTTTCAATGAATATCTGGCCTTCCGGAGGAGTCGTTCCTGGTATGAGAGAGTGGAATCTTATCGGAGAGATTCAGGGGAAGAATTCTATCAGCGCGCAGCCCGGCGCTACGCGGACCACAATCGTCTTCGAGCAGTCATGACGATGGCCGCGGCACTGGCCATCCACCCCGCTCACGTGATTCCCCGCATCTATCGCCGCATTTTCCAGCCATATCTGATGAAACGGTCTGAGCCCTTGACGGATATGCATGCAACCTGCACCCGTTTGGAGAGAGCACGTCCATGAAGCCCGAGATCGAACTTCTCCTGATCGGTTCCCAGTCGTCCCCGGGCGCGTCCGCGAGAAGACGGGTCGCGGAAATCCTTGCGGCGGGCATCGACCATCAGGAACTGTCGAGCCTCGCTTTGCAGCACGGCCTTGCGCCCCTTCTGTATCGAAATGCAAGGATCCATTTTGCCGGCATCTTTCCTGCCGATCTCTACGATCATCTCCGGGCGCTCTACCATGTCAATTCGGCCAGGTGCCTGCGGCTGACATCGGCGCTTCTGAAGATCCTCGAGGGCCTCGAGGCCGGCGGGGTGAAGGCGATGCCCTACAAGGGCCCGGCGCTTGCCGATTTCGTCTACGGCAATGTGGCGCTTCGCCATTTCAATGACCTGGATATCCTGATAAGGCGCTGCGATGTCCTGCGGGCGCGGGATCTCATGGTTGCCATGGGTTACAGGCCCGAAAAGGCGCTTTCGAGAACCCAGGCCGTGACCTTCACGCGATGGAATAGCGAGATTGGGCTTTCGCGCGATAGCGGCACCATTGCCGTCGAGCTTCAATGGAATATCGTTCCCGGGTATTTCTCTTTTCCCGTGGAGCGCCTCGGCCTGTGGGAAAACGGGCAGGCGCTGCGCACGAGGGATTTCCGGATTCCCACACTGCCTCCGGAGGAGTTGCTCCTAGTCCTTTGCGTCCATGGGTGCAAGGATCTCTGGGGGCGGTTGATCTGGGCCCATGACATTGCAGAGCTCATCCGCCAAAAGGAGGATCTTGACTGGACAAGGATCATGAAGCTCTCCCGGGCCTGCGGCAGCCACCGAATGCTTTGTCTCGGCCTTCGATTGGCGGAAGATCTTTTCGGTCCCGTTCTTCCCGGTCTCATTCTGACAGAACTCGATGAGGACCCCTCCGTCGATCGGCTGGCGAGATGGATCAAGAGCAGGCTGCTGGGCGTCCATCGGATTCAGGTGTCGCTCGTGAAGGAGATGGTTTTTTACTGGAACGTCCGGGAGCGCCGGCAAGACCGTCTCGGCCTATTCGGAAAATATGCGATGAACCTTCTTTTCGGGGACTGGAACCCGGCGCCCCTGCCGGACTATCTCTTTCCTGTCGCCTATCTCCTGCGACCGGTGACGCTGATAGCCAGATATGGGGAAGGGACCCTGAGACAGTTCTGCAGGACCGGATGGAACAGCCGTCATGCCGATTAATACGCCGTCTCGAAAAGAAATCGCCCAGCCGGATTACGGTTTTATCCTGGTCCAGCAGGTCCTGATATTCATGGCTTGCGCCGTGGTGCTCGCCCTGCTGCAGAACCTCTTCGGTTTTGTAATTTCATCGGCCAATCTTTTTCTCTGCATCCTGTCGAGCATCCTCTTCGGATATCATCGGATCCGCGCTGCCCATAGCCGCTCGTCGCCCGTATCGCTGGCTATTTCCGCGGGTCTTTTCGGCATTCCCTTCCTTTGTGCCATCGCAGTCTCCCTTTTCTTTTTCGACACCTCCTGCGACGGCCAGTACTACCACCAGGAGGCTATCGTCGCGCTTGCCGGGGGCTGGAATCCACTGCGGGACGTCGTCCTCTCTACTCCTGCGTTTCCCGATTTTATTTGCTATTTCCCCAAAGGGGCGTGGATCGTCCAGGCCACGATCTACAAGGCCGCGGGACTCATCGAATCGGGTAAGGCGATCAATCTCCTCCTGATGGCGGCTTCCTTTTTTTCGGTCCGCACGGCCTTGGAACCCCTGGAGCGACTGGATGGAAGGACCCGAAATGCAATCGCGATCCTGCTCGCGCTCAACCCGGTTGCCGTCTGCCAGATGTTTTCTTTCATGGTCGACGGGGCCCTTTCGTCGCTTTTCCTGATTCTTTCTTCGCAGCTTCTGATCCTGCTGAAAAACCCGTCGCGCCTGCACTTTTTCACGTCAGGCCTGGCCGCCGTCCTGCTCATCAATGTCAAGTACTCGGGGCTCGTGTATGCCCTGTCCCTGCTCGGGGCTTGGGTGCTGATGATCATCATCAGGCATCGGAAAGAGATGCGCCGGGCCCTGCTCCACGCGGGTGCGATTCTTTTCATCGGCATCTTCCTCTTCGGTTACAACCCCTATGTGACGAACACCCTTTCGACGGGGAATCCCTTTCACCGGGTCATCGGCGAGGGTGCGACGAACACCGTGGATGGACACGTTCATGACGAATTCCTGAAAAAAACACGGGTCGAGAAATTTCTGGTGTCTATCTTTTCCCGCTCCATGAACAGCCTGCAAGACCCGCCCGAGCTGAAGATTCCCTTCTCCGTGAGCCCCGGGGAGATGATTCCCTTTTTCTCGCCGGATACGCGTATCGGAGGGTGGGGACCGCTCTTCGGCGGGGCGTTTCTCGTGGCTGCAGCAATGATGATCGTCGCCGCACTCCGGCATAGCCCCCACCTTGGCATTGCCCTTGGCGCAGGGCTTGCCCTGTCCGTCACCATTTTCGTCTTTCCGGAGCCGTGGTGGGCGCGGTATGTGCCCCAGGCCTGGATCCTGCCCTTCGTCGCGATCGTCTATTCTTTCTACGTCAGTGGGAACATTCTGCGAATTCTAAGAAATGTTGCCCTGACGGCCCTGGCCCTGAATGTTCTTTTCATCACGACGCTCTATACCGCGGCGGAGGCGTGGGGATCGCTCTATCTTCACCGGCATCTTGCGGTCCTATCGCTGGTGAGTGAAAAGGGGCCCCTGCCTACAACCTTCCAGCTTTATTATTCGGACCGGGTGCGGCTGCAGGAGGCCGGCGTACACTACCGGGAAGTACGGCCGATCGGTTGCGACAACCCCGTATTCTTCGACCGGGTGGGAAGACCGGGATCCGATACAGCGACGATGGTCTGTGCCGCCAGGGAGGAGTATGGGCGTCTGGAAGGGGAGCTGCTGCCGGGCTTGAAGAGGGTCAGGAACAATCTGATCCGGACGGTTTTGAAGGGGGGAAAGACGACAGACGGGACGCCGCTCGCGGGAGGATAGAACACGTAAGAATCAGAGGCACAAGATTGCAACACGCATCGTCAATTTTGCAGGAAGTGCCCGATGTGCGGCCTGAGAGAAGCGTATAGACTGCCATGAAAAAATTGTTCGCCTATGAACTACCAAAGCTTGTCCATCTGAGCAGCGGAGAGGCGGCCCTCGGGTACACCTGCGCCACTCACGGGTCGCAGACCGGAAACTGCATGTCAGGCACGGGGGCATCTGGCTCGTGTTGCAGCACGGGGGGATGCGGCACCCCCTGGAGCAGCTGTTGCAACGCCGGGGGCTGCGGCACCAGTCCCAGTGGAACCTGCTGCTCGGGTACTTGCGGCGTATCATCTTCCTGTGATTGCTGGAGTGGCCTCTCCGCCGGTCCAGGCTATGTTTGCAATGAGGGTTGCAACCCTGGGAATGTGACCACCTATTGCTGGTCTGGACAATGTCCCGCCCCTTGCGTGAATCGCCACTGTTGTTGGACAGGGTCTAGCGGCAATTATTGTACTTACGGCCAAACTAATACTTAGAATATTAAAGACACATGGGGTCCTGTTCGGAATATTCAAATTCCTTTTTTCATTACATCTTGGACGGTAGGGATTTTCCAAGGAAGAAGACGGAGTTTCCCGGCTAGGGCGTCGGAAGAAGAATGAAAAGAAGGGCGCCGGATTGAAACCGGCGCCCTTTCTCGTTTCAGGAATGGTTACGAGTTTATGCTTTCTTAACCGGTTTCATCATCATGAAGGCGATGAGTATGCCCAGCACCGCCAGGCCCGCTGTTGGATAGAAGGCGACGGAGAAAGAACCGAAGGTGTCCTTTGCCTGGCCGGCGATGATGCCTCCGAGGATGGCCCCGATGCCGTAGGCGAAGTAGACCAAGCCGTAGTTTTTGGCATAGTTTTTCACGCCGAAGAAGATTGTCGTTGCCGTGGGCGCGATGGCCAGCCAGCCGCCGAGGCAGAGCCAGAACCCGATGAAGCAGATGGTGTAAAGCATCACGCTTCCGGGGCCTGCGGCGAGCATGCCCAGCGAGCAGGCGAGGATGATGACGAAGGAGATGATGGCCGCCATCTTGGGAGAGAGCTTGTCTGTCAGCACGCCGAAAATAGGCCGTCCCACGCCGTTGAAGATCGCGAACACGCCCACGAGCGTTGCCGCCGTGGCCGCGTCGATCTTGATGATTTCCTGGGCAACGGAGGCGGAGATGCCGATGGCCATCAGTCCCGCAAGGCATCCGATCGTATAGCAGAGGAACAGGCCGTAGAACGTGGAGGTTTTCGACATTTGAGCCATGTTGAGGTCAATCGCGCTTGCCGCGGCCGCTGCAGGCGGCTTCCAGCCCGCGGGGAGCCAGCCGTCCTTGGGGAAGCGGAAGGGAATGAAGCACACGACCACAATGGCCAGGAAGGCCACTCCCATGTAGAAGAAGGTCTGCATGGGGCCCACGGCCTTGATGAGGGCCGCCGCAACGTTGGCCGACACGAAGGGGGAGCCGCCGAACCCGGCGAGCGTCAAGCCCAGTGCGAGGCCGCGCTTGTCGGGGAACCATCGGCCCGCGACGGCCAGAGGCACTCCGTAGGCAAGGCCCACACCGGCGCCACCGATCAGCCCGTAGGTGATCGTCAGCATCGTGCCGCTTGTGGAGAAGCTGGCCAGGATCCAGCCGATACCGACAACGATTCCGCCGAGCCAGCCCAGCATCTTGGGGCCGAGCTTGGCCAGGATAAGGCCGCCGAAGAACACCATGGTGGCAAAGAGGGCCAGGAAGACCATGAAGGGCAGCCCTGCCTCGGTGGCACTCATGTTCAGGAGCTTCTGGACGGGGCCCCTGAATACGCTGTAGGCGTAGACGCTGCCCAGGCAGATATTGATGATAAAGCCCAGAACGACAAACATCCATCGGCCTTTCTCGGCCGGCATCCCAAAAAGCTTCTCCTCGCTCATAAAACCCTCCCTCATCATGCGTGGATCGAAATAAAATGAATGAAATACACCTTTTGCGCATTTCGCTTTGGGTACGCAAAATCGCGCAACAACTATCGGAATTCGGGGGAATTGTCAAATGGAAAAAAAGGACATGAAAATGCGGGAGTATTGGAATGTTAAAGTGATGGAATAGTGGGTCAGTGGGAGAGATCGCGTCATGTGTCATGGATCGGGAGCGAATCTTTCGCTCAGATCCTCGGGGCGGTTGAGGTTGGCGAAGAGCTTACCCTCGGGATCGAAACGACGGATTTCCTCGCCCTGGATCTCGCGGGTCCTGAACTTCCTGAAGAGCAGGGAAACCTTCAACTCGTTTCGCTCGATCTGTGATTCAATGACAGGGAGGCACTTTTTCGAATAGATGGCATGCAGCGATTCGAAACCGTTGGCGGTTACGGGAACCACCAGGTCGTAATCAGCGGCCTGCTGTATCATGTACCGGATGAATTCCTCGCTGAGGTATGGCATGTCGCAGGCCGAGACAAAAACATGCTCACCGGTTGCATGAAGGAGCCCCGCGTGGATCCCCCCGAGAGGCCCCTTTCCCCTGTAGATGTCAGTGACGATCTGCGCGTCGAATTCCAGGTAGTCGAGCGGCGAGTTTGTCGAGATGATGATCTGCTGGAAGAGGGATCGATACACGCGGAGTGTCCGCTCGATAAGCCGCTGGCCCCCGACCTCGATAAAGGCCTTGTTCAAGCCTCCCATGCGGTTGGCCTTGCCGCCTGCTAAGATAATTCCCGTCATCTTTGAAATAACCTGGGTACAGGGTAAAGGGTACAGGGTACAGGGTACAGGGTATAGGGGAATACAGTAATTGAGTAATGAGCTGATTAAGTAAATGGGGAATCAAGAGATTGATCGCCTGATTCTAATCACTTAATTACTGATTACGCATTACTGCTTCCCCATCCCGAATCCTGAATCCGGAGTCCCGAGTTCCTCCTCAGCGGCAGTGGTTCAGGACGTCGATGATCACGTCTTTCGTGTAGTCTTTCAACTTCCACGTCTGGGCAAGCTGCACGGCGTTGTCAGCGATCTTCTCGATATCGCCCTCGGGGATGCCTCCTTCCCTCAGGGACACGGGACTCTTGAGGGTGCTGAACCAGGATTTGAGTTTCGTAATACCTGCTGCGGCCGCCTTTGCATCATCGACCTCGACCACCTGGAAAAATTCCCGTGCCAGCCGTGCGAAGCGGGCGGATTTTCGCTTTGCCGACCAGGCCATCCATCCGGGAAGCACGATGGAAAGGCCCGCGCCGTGCGCGATATCGTAAAGGGCCGAGAGCGAATGCTCGATCATGTGGACGGGGAAGCCCACGATGCCCATGCCGGCCGTCGTGAGACCGTTGAAGGCCAGCGTGCCGGACCACATGAAATTCGCCCGCGCATCGTAGTCCTTTGGATGAGCAAGCGACTTTTCGGTGGCCTCCATGATCGTCTTCATGAAGGAATAGATCATCCGGTCCTGCAGGGGACTCTCGCCTGTCTCGGAGTTGGTGAAGTAGCCCTCGAGCATGTGCGTGATGATGTCAACGGCGCTGTATGCTGTATAGGCTGGAGAGAGTGAATAGAGGGCCTCGGGGTCGAGGATCGACGTCTTCGGCTGAATGAATGGGCTGCGTACGCTGAATTTTTGGCACGTCTCGTCTTTTGTGATGACTGCTGCCGGGTTCATCTCCGAGGCGCTGGCCGAGAGCGTCAGAACCACCAGAACGGGCAGGGCATCCTTCACGAGTTTCGTGTAGACGAAAAACTCCCAGGGGTCGTGATCGGCCTTAATCCCTGCAGCAATCGTCTTGGCCGTGTCGATCACACTGCCCCCGCCCACTGCGAGGACCACGTCGACCTTCTTTTCGCGGGCAAGCGCAATGCCTTCCTTTGCCTTGGAGAGCAGGGGGTTGGACTTCACCCCGGGAAGCTCGAGGATGTCAATCCCTGCCTCCTTGAGGGAATTCAGGACCTGCTCGTAGATGCCCGTCGTTCGGATACTGCTCTTCCCATAGACCATGAGAACCCGGTTACCGAAGCGCTTGACCTCGGCTCCGATCTTGGAGATGGATCCTTTCCCGAAAATGATCCGTGTGGGGTTTTCAAACACGAAGTTTTGCATGGGTTGCCTCCGGCATGTGGTCTGTCTGGTCTTGTATGTTTACTTCAGTCTTCCAAAATCCGTTTCAGTTAGATAAAAGGTCTTTCATGGTTTGATCTCGGCGTGGCAGACCGTTTTGGTCTGGGGCCTCGAGCCCGCCGAATAGCCTGGGTCGCCACGCCGTA
>DATJPI010000293.1:0-6972 GCA_035506495.1 Syntrophales bacterium | reverse complement strand
GTGTTCCGAGCATCGCTTCCGCTCGCTTCATTCTCAGCGGGATCGGGCCCGATACGGCAACCTTCTTGGGATAGGTGTCGATATGCCCCTTGCAAACTCTCCCTCCCGAGAGCTCGGCAATGAGCTGGGCCGCCCTGTCGAGGGCCCTCACGACCCCCTCGGGATCGATCCCGCGCTCAAACCGAAAGGCGGCATCGGTCCCCATGCCGAGAAATCTCGAGCCCCGGCGGATCGTGGAAGGATTGAAATAGGCGCTTTCCAGCAGCACCGTTTCCGTGTCGTCCTTCACCTCGGAGTTCTCGCCACCCATGATCCCGGCAATGGCCACGGGCTTGCGGCCGTCGCAGATCATGAGCGTTTCGGCGTTGAGGTTCCGTGTCTTTCCATCGAGGGAAACGAACGGCTCCCCTTCCCGGGACCGGCGGACGACAATCCTGCCTTCCTCGAGGAAGCGGAAATCGAAGGCATGAAGCGGCTGGCCCAACTCCATCATGACAAAATTGGTCACATCGACCACGTTGTTGATGGCCCTCAGCCCGACGGCCTCGAGACGCAGGCGCATCCACTTCGGCGAGGGCAGGATGCGGACGCCCTTGATCATGCGCGCCGTGTACCGGGGGCAGAAGTCGGGGTCCAGAATCTCGACTGAGGTGAGTTTATGGATGTCTTCGGATGACTCCCTGAAGGTGATCTTCGGGTAGCGGAGTTTCTTCCCACAAAGGACGGCGACCTCGCGGGCGATTCCGATGATGCTCAGGCAGTCGGAGCGATTGGGCGTGACTCCGATATCCAGAACCGTGTCCCGCAAGTCCAGTTGATCGATGAGATTTACGCCCAGCGGCGTATCCTTGGGCAGGATCAGGATCCCCGATGCGTCGGGTCCGATGCCCAGCTCATCCTCGGAGCAAAGCATCCCCTCGGAGGCCTCTCCGCGGATTTTCGAGCTTTTGATGCTGTAGCCCCCCGGGATCGTAGCCCCCACGACGGCGAGCGCCACGATGTCGCCTGCCTTCATGTTCTGTGCCCCACAGACAATAGGCAGCACCTGTTCGCCCGTCGTAACCTCCAGAAGATGCAGCTTGTCGGCCCCGGGATGGGGTTTCATGGAAAGGATCTTTGCCGTGACGACTCCCGTAAAGGCGGGAGTGTACTCCTCCACGGCATCCACCTCGAGCCCGGCCATGGTGAGGCGGTCGGCAAGATCCTTGGGATCCATGTCGATGTCGACGTAATCTCTGAGCCACCGCAAACTGACTTTCATAAGAACCTTCGGTTCTGGGCATCGGGCTTCGGGCATCAGGCTTCAGGAGAAAAGGCCTGATTCTCGTTCTCCTTCTGTTGCCTGAAACCTGTAGCCTGTAACCTGTTTTAGAATTGTTCGAGGAAACGCCGGTCATTCTCCGTGAAGAGCCGGATGTCGGAGATGCCATACCTCAGCATGGCGATTCGCTCCACGCCGAGACCGAAGGCAAACCCGGTGTACTGCTCACTGTCGTATCCCACGGCCTTGAATACCTCAGGATCAACCATGCCGGAGCCCAGGATCTCGAGCCAACCGCTCTGACTGCATACGCGGCATCCCTTGCCGCGGCACATGACGCACTGAATGTCGACCTCGGCGCTCGGCTCCGTGAAAGGAAAGAAGCTCGGCCGGAATCTCACCCCGATCTCGTCGCCGAATACATGCTTCAGAAAGAACGTAAGGGTTCCCTTGAGATCTCCGAATGTCACCCCTTTGTCGACGTAGAGCCCCTCGATCTGGTGGAACATGGGCGAGTGGGACACATCCGCATCCGGGCGGTAGACTTTCCCGGGCGCGATCACCCGCACGGGAGGCTTTTGCTTCTCCATGACCCGGATCTGGACCGGCGAGGTATGGGTGCGGAGGAGCATATTGTCCGTAATGTAAAAGGTCGCCTGCATGTCCCGGGACGGGTGGTCCTTGGCCATGTTGAGGGCCTCGAAATTATAGTAATCCAGTTCAACCTCCGGCCCCTCGGCGATGGTAAACCCCAGCGAGGCGAAGATCCCGCAGATCTCCTGGTTCACCAGCGTGATCGGGTGAAGCTTTCCGCAGGCAAAGCCCCGTCCGGGCAGGGTCACATCGACCCTCTCCTGCAGGAGCTTGCCGCTCTTCTTCGAAGCGGCGGTCTCGGCCAGGACGGCATCGATGAGTAGTGAAAGGGCTTCCTTGACCTGGTTGGCCAGTTGTCCTATGGCGGGGCGCTCTTCCGGCGCGACACTCCCCAATCCGCGAAGAATCGACGTCAGCAGTCCTTTGCGGCCGAGGTATTTCGTGCGTATGGCCTGGATCGCTTCATCCGTCGAGGCACTGCGAAGCTCTTCCTCGGCATCCTGCTGAAGCTTCTTGAGCTCGTCTCTCATCCCTACTTTTCACCTGCCGCGATTCCGGCTATAACGGCAAATGCGCGGGGGTCGTGGACAGCGATGTCTGCCAGGACCTTGCGGTCCATGGCGATACCCGCCCTCTTCAGACCGCTGATGAAGCGGCTGTAGGAAAGGTTGTGGAGCCTTGTGGCGGCATTGATCCGCGCGATCCAGAGACTGCGAAACTCGCGCTTGCGGGCTTTGCGGTCCCGGAAGGCAAAGGCCAGTCCGCGATTGACGGATTCCGTGGCAAGGCGGTACGCCCTGCGCCGAGCCCCGAAGTAGCCTTTGGCCAGCTTCATGATCTTCCTTCGTTTCTTTCTTCCTGTAACGCTTCGTTTGACACGTGCCATGATGAATCTCCTGAATTCGGCATCGGGCTTCGGAAATCGGGAATCAGGCATCCGGATTTCTCAATCCTGAAGCCTGAGCCTCTCTTCGCTCGTCGCCTGTCGCCTTTTTTTTCTAATGAAAATAGAGGGGAAGAGACCCCTCTATCCTGATATCCGCACTGCGATACACCCGAAGGATCCCTCTATGCGTAAGGGATCAGCCTCTTGATGCCCTTCACGTCCCGGTCATCGAGGATCGTCGATTTCCTGAGGTTCCGCTTCCGCTTTGTCGTCTTCTTGGTCAGGATGTGGCTGTGAAATGCTTTTTTGCGCTTCACTTTTCCCGTCCCGGTGAGAGAAAAGCGTTTCGATGCTCCCTTGTGTGTCTTCTGCTTCGGCATTGACTACTCCTTGACGCATTATTTCTTGGGGGTGACCACCATAACCATGCTTCGCCCCTCGATGCGGGGCTGCTGCTCCACAGTGGCGACGCTCTCCAATTCATCCCGGATCGACTCCATAATCTTCAGACCGATCGCTGTATACGCGATCTCACGGCCCCGAAAGAGCATGGAGATCTTCACCCTGTCGCCCTCCGAGAGAAACTCCTTTACTTTCCGGACTTTGATGCTTCGGTCATGTTCACCGATCTTGGGCCGGAGGCGCATCTCCTTGATCTGGACGGTTGCCGCGCTCTTTCTTGCCACCTGCATCTTCTTGCTCTGCTGATAGGTGAACTTCCCATAGTCCATGATCCGGCACACGGGGGGATTGGAATTCGGGGCGACTTCGACCAGATCCATACCCACCTTTCCTGCTTCCGCCAGAGCCTCGGCGATCGGGAGCACCCCGAGCTGCTTGCCTTCGAAGTCGATGACACGCACGTTCGGGACCCTGATCCCCTGGTTAATCCGAAGATTTCTTTCTATTGGACACCTCCTGCTCGATGGCACTCATCATCCCCTGCGGGGATGCTTCGTTTCGTTATTCGTAGCGGCTGCACTTTTCCCGGATGAGATCGATTAGGGCATCGACGGACATGGCTCCAAGATTCTTGCCGTCTCGCTGCCGCGGGGAAATCGTTCCGGAAGCGACCTCCTTGTCCCCGATGACCAGCATATAGGGGATCTTCTGGAGTTGAGCTTCGCGGATCTTGTGCCCCAGTTTCTCGTTCTTGAAATCCCTCTCCACGCGCACCCCAACATCGAGAAGTTTTCGGTAGACCTCCTCGCCGTAGGGAATCTGGTTGTCCGTGACGGTAACGAGGACCGCCTGGACGGGAGCGAGCCACACCGGAAAGGCCCCGGCGTAGTGCTCGATCAGAACGCCGATGAAACGTTCGATGGACCCCAAGATGACCCGGTGGAGCATGACGGGGCGGTGTTTCTCGCCGTCGGTCCCGATAAAGTGGAGGTCGAAGCGCTCCGGCAGCGCGAAGTCGCACTGGATCGTGGCGCATTGCCACTTTCGCTTGAGGGCATCCTTGAGCTTGAAGTCGATCTTCGGCCCGTAGAAAGCGCCATCGCCCTCGTTGATGTCGTAGACCATCCGGTTGTCCTTGAGAGATTGCTCGAGGGCAGCTGTTGCCATCTCCCAATCCCTGTCGCTCCCGATGGAGTTCGCGGGCCGCGTGCTCAGCTCGACTTCGTACTCGAAGCCGAAGATGCCCATGGCGTACTTGACGAAATCCGCGATGGCCACGATCTCCGAGTTGAGCTGCTCGGGCGTGCAGAGGATATGGGCGTCATCCTGGGTGAACTGCCGAACGCGGGTCAGACCGTGCAGAACCCCCGTCTTCTCATGGCGGTGCACGGTGCCCAGCTCAAAGTAGCGAAGCGGCAGGTCCCGATAGCTGCGGATCTTCGATTTGTAGATCATCATGTGGGAGAGGCAGTTCATGGGCTTGATCCCATAGCCCTCTTTTTCCACCTCGGTGAAATACATGGATTCCTTGTAGTGGTCCATGTGACCCGAACGGATCCACATATGATCCCTGAGGATCTGCGGCCCCAGGACGACATCGTAGCCCCGCTTGAAATGCTCTTTGCGTTCCCAGTCCTCGATGATGGTCCTGAGCATCGCACCCTTGGGGTGCCAGATGATGAGCCCCGGTCCCACTTCCTCGTTGACCTGGAAGAGATCCAGCTCCTTCCCGAGCCGCCGGTGGTCGCGCCGTTTGGCTTCCTCGATGAAGATGAAATACTCCTCCATCTCCTTGGGTGTCGCAAAGCCCGTCCCGTAGATGCGCTGTAGCATCTTGTTGTGCTCATCGCCTCGCCAGTAGGCCCCGGCCACGTTGAGCAGTTTGAAGGCCTTGATCTTTCCCGTTGCAGGGATGTGCGGGCCCCGGCACAGGTCGATGAAATTGCCCTGCGTGTACAGGCTCACCGTTTTCACATCGGCGGGCAGATCGTTGATCAGCTCCACCTTGTAGGGCTCGCCCTTCTTCTTGAAGAGCTCCACGGCTTCTTCGCGGCTGACCTCGCGGCGTGTAAAGGGCTCGTTTTTGGCGGCGATCTCGGCCATGCGGTCTTCGATCTTCTTGAGATCCTCCGGTGTGAACGTCGATTCGTAATCGAAATCGTAGTAGAACCCATCCTCGATGGAGGGGCCGATAGTCACCTTGACATTCGGGAAAAGTTCTTGAACGGCCTCGGCCATGACGTGGGAGATGCTGTGACGCAGCACGCTCACGCCTTCGGGGGTGTGAATGTCCACAGTGCCGATGGTGCCGTTTTCTGTCACCGGGCTCGACAGGTCGATCAGCCGGTCGTTGAATCGCACCGCGACGGCATCCTTTACGGCATCTTTCTTCCATGACGCAAGGATTTCTCCCGCAGCGAGACCTGCTTCAACGGCCTTCCTTGTGTCATCCGGGTATCGGATCTCGATTTTGCTCATTGACAACCCCGATTTTCCTGTCATCGTGTCAGGGCACAAACTCTCCGGCTTGCCACGAAGAACTGCTTGGATTCATACGGGTTTTAATGAAAGAAAGGGCATCGACGCGTTGACGTCTTCCGATGCCCTTCGCCGCAAAACAAAATATGGTAGGCACGCAGGGATTTGAACCCTGGACATCCACCGCGTCAAGATGGCGCTCTCCCCCTGAGCTACGTGCCTATGTTTCTGCATCACGAAAAACGGGTATTGAGTAACAAGAAACAGCAGTTATGTCAAGATCAAATCACGCTTTTCCCCGATCGCCATCCCCTCTATTGATGAGCCTCATCCCCTTCACCAGATAGTCACCGCCGGAGATGACTGTGAGGGTCGCCGTAAGCCAACAGACGACCCAAAAGACCTCGCGGAAGTGCCTCTCTGTACCACCCCACTTCAGCAAAAGAGCGACAAAGATCGTGGAAATCTGCATCATCGTGTTGATTTTACTCACAAAGGAAGGTTCTATTTCCAGTTTGACGGACATGAGCGTCAGTACAAGAATCCCCCCGAGTATAATGAAGTCGCGGCTTATGACGATAACGGCCAGCCATCCCGGGAGCAAGCCGATAATGGCCAGCGTGGCATACATGCTGATCAGGAGGACCTTGTCGGCCAATGGATCCAGATAGGCCCCCACGACGGTCGTCTGGTTGAGAATCCGGGCAATCATCCCGTCGAGCGCGTCGGTCAGGCCGGCGATAATGAAACAGACAAGGGCTTTTGTGAACTGTCCCTGGATCAGCAGGATGACAATAACGGGAACCAGGACAATCCGGAAAACGGTAAGAAAGTTGGGGATGTTCACGGAGCACCCTCTATTTTCAGATGGATCTCGAGGTGGGTGCCGAGTCCAGGGGTCAGGGTCAAGGGTCCAGACGAGACACGTTCTCGTTTCTTAGCCCTATACCCTATACCCTGTACCCTATACCCTTTCTTTATCGTATGCCCGGTCCGTCAGGCAGATTTGTCATGGCCTTTTTTACGGCTTCGTGAACGACGTCCTCGAAAATTTTTGTCGTCCCCAGCTCGAGACTGTTCTTCGTAACCCCGTAGTCGCGCTCCTTGGCTTCGGACACATATCTCCATACGACATCACCCGTCGTCACGCGTCTCAGCTGGAAGTCGGCCGATACAACGACGGGCGCATAAACATATTTGTAGGTGGTGCTCGCCTCAAGCAGCGTTGTATACAGAACGGCCTCCACGCCGAGCATGCTGCCGATGACCTGGGGAGGAACCGTCCCCCCCGTAACGCCGCTGTCTCGTTTCCTGAGATCGGCCAGTGCCGCATCGACCATTTCCACGGGTA
>DATJPI010000292.1:0-5027 GCA_035506495.1 Syntrophales bacterium | reverse complement strand
AAATTGGTGATGCCCAGTTCCTTCAGCATGTGAATCTCCCGGGCTTTTCGCTAAGGGTCACTTCAAGCATGAATGCACCTCTGAAACCCTGAGGAGTGGGATCATTCCCCCTCACCCCGCCCCCGTTCGACAGGCTCACGACACCGCTCTCCCTCGGAGGGGAGAGGGAGATCACGGTAGGGACTGTTCTGATGCACCCCCGGTCACTTGCGGTTCGTCGCCGTTGGCGAGCCGCCCCAGCCGAGTTTGGATCTGAGGATCTGCAGGTAATCTCTTTTGGGGGAAACGATCAGCTTCGCTTCATAGTCCGACTTGCGGACGGATATGGCGTCCCCGGGGTTCAGATTATAGGTGACCTGCCCGTCACAGCTCATGATCGCCCCCGCTTCGCGGGTCCAGAGCGTGACCTTCAGGACGGCAGTCTCCGGCAGGATCACCGGCCGGTTCGTCAGTGTGTGAGGACAGATGGGGTTGAGGATGATCGTGTTCAATGCGGGCAGGACGATGGGTCCCCCCGCGGAAAGCGAATAGGCTGTGGAGCCCGTCGGCGTCGAGATGATGAGCCCGTCAGCCCGATAGGTGGTGAGGTACTGACCGTCAACGACGGTCTCGAGATCCACCATGCGGGAATAGTTTCCGCGGTTGATGACCACGTCATTCAGCACGGAGCACTCGAAGCTCTCGCCCCGTTCGTCGTGGACGGCGACATCGAGCATCATCCGATTCTCCGTCCGGTAGTCCCCCGCCAGGACCCCTTCCAGCGCATCGAACATTTCGTTGAGATTGATGACGGTGAGATACCCGAAGGTGCCCATGTTGACGCCGAGGATGGGCACATCGGATTTCCTCATGAGCCGGGCGGCCTGAAGGAGCGTTCCGTCACCGCCCATGGTGACGACGAGATCGGCGCGGCTTCCCAGTTCTCCACCGTGATAGCCCGCGACGCCGAGTTTCACGGCCACTTCTTTTTCCAGAAGAACCTCCAGGCCTTTTTCTTTCGCCCAGTCGGAGAGCCTTGCAATGTGCTCCACCACATGGCCCTTGTTCGCGTTACCGATGACGCCGATCCTCTTGATGTCCATCCGCAGGAACCCCTTAGAAATTCGGCAGAAAAGTAACACAAATCGGACAGGCTGTCTATCACGTTATGCCCTCCGAAACCTCGCTGATTTGTTCTGATCCGTTAGATCTCGCGAGCACGGGTTTGAGGTACGAGAAACGAGGTCCGAGGTCCGAGGTAAGAGGAAAAAAGAAAAAATGAAGAAAGCGTTATACAGATCAAGTCGCAGTTCCAGAACCTTTATCCTTTGACCTTTATCCTCGCGCCTCGATCCTCGATCCTGATTTGAAGATTGACAAGGCAGGCTTTCATACGTTACCGTGCCTGCCTTCAGGAGGAACCAACATGGGACTGATGAAAGGGTCGCTTAGCTTTTCCAGATATCGCGTCATAGGGGAGCTCCCTTCGGAATTTCATCCTGTCTTCGACAGGCAGATTAAGAAATACGCCTTTCAGGACCTGACCGCTCCAGCGGAAGATCAGGCCTTTGGCTGGACGTCCCTTGAGAATCCCCTCAACACCGGATTCGAAGGCGACAGCTACAAAGCGGGCGATTTTTTCTATTTCGATCTGCGCATCGACAAGAAGACCGTCCCCCCGGCTCTGCTGCGTCTCAAGTGTCTCGAAGAAGAGCGAAAGTCTCTCAAGTCGAGCGGCAAGAAGCGTCTCTTCCGGGAACAGGCCAAGGAGATCAAGGAGCGTGTCTTTCTCCATCTATTGACGAGGGCCTACCCGGTCCCGTCCCTTTACGATGTCCTCTGGTCCCCGACGGGCGGATGGCTCCTGCTGGGTTCCCACGTTGACAAGGTTTTCGACATCTTCGAGGATCTCTTCAAGATATCCTTCAGTCTGAAGCTTGCATCCTGTTTTCCCTGGGATCCCGAGAAACTCGACAAGAAAACGGCCGGCGCAGTTGCCGCACTGGAAGCAGGGCCTTTCCTGAATCCGGGCCGGGGTGCCGGAGAAAAGGCCGACCCTGCATTCCTGGCGCGCGAGTTTATGACCTGGCTCTGGTTTAAATCGGAAGAGCGCGACGGAACGATTTCGATCCCCGGGCAGTCGGATGTCGCACTGGGTTTCGAAAGAAGGGTCGTCCTGGAGTCGGGCGAAGGGGAATACTCGGAAACCGTAGCCTGCCAGGGCCTGCACGCAGACCTTCGCGAAGGCAAGGCTGCCATCCGGGAAGGAAAGAAGGTGCGGGAGGCCCGGCTTCGACTGGAAAAGGACAGCAACCGCTGGGAATTCACCCTGAAGGCAGACCGGTTCCAGTTTCAGTCGATGAAACTGCCTGCCGTGGGCGGCTTCGACGAGGAGGACGATGACAAGGAAGGTGGTGTTCTCGAGAGAATCTATCTCGTGGAGACGGCCCTGAAGACCATGGATGACCTTTTCGCCTTCTTCCTTAAGCGGCGTCTCTCACCCCAGTGGGTCTCCGAAGAAATCCCGCGGATCAAGGCGTGGCTGAAGGCTTGATCGGCCATAGGCCGATCAAGGTGACAGGTGTCAGGTATCAGTTAACAAAAAAAGACAATCAGTTGGGACAATCTGTTACCTGTTACCTGTTACCTATCCCCAACGTATTCTCGGATTATAGGATCAGCTTCTTGAGAGCATCAAGAAGGCCCTGGTTTTCCTCTTCCGTGCCGACGGTGATGCGGATCTTGTCGTCGACCCTTGGACGATCCCAATAGCGCACCAGAACTCCCATCTCCCTCAGTTCGAGGTACAGGTACCGCGCATCGCCTCCAGGAGGACGAGCCATGATAAAATTAGCCTGCGAGGGCCAGAGCTTGAATTTCATCTGCTCCAGCGCCTTTGCAAGTTTTGCCCTTGAGGCCCTGATCTTCTCCACGTTGGTTCTCATCCAGGCCTGGTCGTTCACGGCGGCAGCCCCAAGCCTGAGCGCAACGGAATCGACGTTGTAGCTGTCCTTGATCTTGATGAGCCCTTCCAGCAGTGCCGGTTGTGCCACACCGAATCCCAGGCGAAGACCTGCCAGGGAGTACCCCTTCGACAGTGTTCTCAACACGATGACATTCTCATACCTGGAGACGATGCTCAGCGCATTCTCATCGGCAAAGTCCGTATAGGCCTCGTCGACAACAAGCACTCCCTTGAGACCTGCGGCAAGCCTTTCCAGGTCTTTCGTGGCGGCCACCGTGGCCGAGGGGTTGTTCGGCGTGCAGACGAAGGTGAGGTCCGCCTGAGCCGCAAGGAGTCCTTCCACAGGCAGGTTGTAATCCTCGTCGTAGGGAACCTCAGCCGTTGCGGCAGCCTGCATTTCCGCAAGAGTGATGTAGAGCGAGTAGGTGGGCATAGGATAAGCGATTTTCCTGCCCGGTTCGAGGAAAGCCCGCGCCAGAAGCGCAAGCATCTCATCGCTCCCGTTTGCCGCCATGACCCAATCGGCGGGCACTCCGTAAATCTTCGCAGCCACTTCGCGGACCATGAAGGCCGTCGGGTCGGGGTAGCGCCGGAGCCATTCCCCGTCGAACTCCCTGAGGGTCTTCATCACCTGCGGTGACGGCGGATAGGGATTTTCATTGGTGTTGAGCTTGACGACCTTCGAGCCGGGCGGGGGCTGCTCCCCCGGCTGGTAGCCGTCCATCTTTTTCACGTTGTCCCGAAAATTGATCATGTGATCTCTATCCCTGTTTTAACCTTTATCCTTGTTCCTTTGACCTTGATCCTGCGCCCATAGGGCGCCTTGGTATGTGTCCCTCTTTTCCATCTCCCTGTCAATGGCATTGAGCACCTGCAGTTTGTTTGCCGCCCAGTCCGGTCCAAGGTATATGTCCCGGTACCCTTCCGCCGTGAGCCTTTGGATCACCATGGACGGTGGCAGAATCTCCAGGATGTCGCAGACTGTCGACACGTACTCTTCGCGCGTCATGAGCGGGATCTTCCCCTCCTCATAGAGGCGGCCCGCCTCGGTGCCGCGCAGCGCGAGCAGGGAGTGGATCTTGATCCCGTCGATGGGCTGTGCTGCCACGGCCCTTGCCGTTTCAATCATCTCCTCACGGCTCTCGCCGGGCAGGCCCACGATGATGTGTGTACAGATAAAAAGGCCCCTGCCCGCCGTTTTTCGAACAGCCTCGATGAAGGTTGCCGCATCGTGGCCTCGATTCAGAACCTGCAGCGTCCGGTCGTGGATGGACTGCAGCCCGTATTCGATCCAGACGTGCTTTTCCCCGGCATAGCCCTGCAGGAGACGGAGAATCTCCTCATCGACACAATCGGGCCTCGTGCCGATGGAGAGCCCGATGACATCCTCCTGCGCAAGCGCTTCATCGTAAAGCGCCCTGAGCTTCTCCACGGGCGCGTAGGTGTTCGTGAACGTCTGGAAGTAGGCGATAAATTTCGCCGCGCCCCGCAGATTCCGGTACAGGCTCTTTCCTGAACGAATCTGCTCGGCTACAGGAGGCAGAGTCCCCTTTTGCCGAAGGGCCGATCCCCGGCCATCGCAGTAGATGCAGCCGCCCGTGGCGACCTTCCCGTCGCGGTTCGGGCAGGTGAAGCCTGCGTCGATCTGGAGCTTGTAGACGCGGCAACCAAATCGATCGAGAAGGAAGCCCTTGAAATCGTTGTAGCGCTTCCGTTTTTTCCAGAAGTCAGGTTTCGGCATCAGACGACATAACCATTGTATTTTTCAGGGGATGTTATAAAATCGGGCCTGTAAAAGCAAGGGTGATCCTATCCGTGTCGCCCGTCCCTGCACCCTGGTCCCTCGTCCCTTGGCACGCAAAAATCCCCGAGTGAACGTAGGCGGCAACTGACTATGTCACAACAATATGATGTCATTGTTATCGGCGGTGGGCACGCCGGATGCGAGGCGGCCCTTGCATCCGCACGCATGGGGTGCCGGACCCTGCTTTTTAACATCAATCTCGATTCCATTGCGCTGATGGCCTGCAACCCCGCCATCGGAGGCCTTGCCAAGGGACAGCTCGTCAAGGAAATCGACGCC
>DATJPI010000291.1:0-8127 GCA_035506495.1 Syntrophales bacterium | reverse complement strand
CTGCCCCGTTGTCGACAATCCGGATCCACTCCTTGCCGCCTGCATGCAGCTCGATCGCGATGTCCGCTGCGCCCGCATCGAGGGCGTTTTCCAGGAGCTCCTTCACGATGGACGAGGGACGCTCGATGACTTCGCCGGCGGCGATTTTCGAGGCCACTTCCTCTGGAAGTACCGTGATCCTTCGATTCAATTCCAACCTCGCAATGAGTGTCTAGGGACGAGGAACACCTGTCACCTGATACCCTCTTTTCACCGATGGTTATGGCTCTGGGCGTTGAGGTAGTCGTTCAGTGCCACCTGCCAGGGCCTCATGGCCCTCTGGGTCGCCTCCATGAACTTGCGGTTGCTCATGACGGAATAGGCCGGGCGCTTTGCCTTCCGGATCAGCTCGTCCGACCGGATCGGCTCCACAGTGACACCGGATACCTGCGCGTATTCGAGGATCCGCAGCGCAAACTGGTACCAGCTGCAGACGCCGCGGTTTGTGACGTGGTAGGTGCCGCGGCTGTCCCGTTCCACGAGAAGCTTGGTTGCCTGGGCCAGATCGACGCTGTACGTGGGCGAGCCCACCTGGTCATCGACCACCCGCAGCTTCCCCTCGTCTCTGGCTTTCGCCAGGATCGCCTTGACAAAGTTCTTCCCCTGGCGGCCATAGAGCCAGGCCGTGCGGATGAGGAGATGGTTCTCCGCCAGCTCGACAAGGAACTCTTCCCCCTTGCGTTTCGATTCGCCGTAGACATTGATGGGCCGGCAGGGGTCGTCTTCGACATAGGGCTCCCCCTTGGTTCCGTCAAAGACATAGTCGGTACTGTAATGAATAATCTTCGTACGGCTTGCCCTGCAGGCACAGGCAATGTTGCGCACCCCTTCGGCATTGACGGCAAAGCAGGCATCGCGATTCGTCTCGCAGCCATCGACGTCGGTGTAGGCCGCGGCGTTCACGACCACCCCGGGCTTGAATTCCTCGACGACCCTTATGCAGTCCGCTTCCGAGGTCATGTCGAACTCGCCGATATCGACTCCGTTCACCTCGTGGTCTCTGCCCAGGACCTCCGTGAGGTCACTGCCCAGCATCCCCCTGTGACCCAAGACGAGAATTCTCATTTGTACTTCACCTCCATGAGGCAGAGTCCCCTGGCCGGTGCAGCAGGGCCGGCGCAGCGCCGGTCGCGCGCCTCGATCATGCGGGCCATGTCTTCTGCGGGGATCCTGCCCTTGCCGATATCGACGAGGGTCCCCACGAGGTTTCTCACCATGTGCCGGAGAAACCCGTCCGCCTCGATCCGGAAAAGGATCATTCCCGGAGACTCCTCAACGAACTCCGCTTGAAGAACGGTCCTTACCCGATCCTCCACGTCGCACTGAGCGGCGCAGAAGGAATGAAAGTCATGCATTCCCAGGATCTCCTTTGTCGCTCTCCGCATGGCCTCCATGTCGAGCGGCTTATGCACCCACCAGCACATGTTCCTTCCCAGCGCTGCGCGGACCGGGCTGTTGAGGATCCGGTAGTGATAGACCTTGCTTGCGGCGTGATACTGGGAGTGAAACTCCCAGGGGACGTCGCTCACATCCTTCACGACGATATCCTTCGGCAGCAGGCTGTTGATCCCCTGGTGGAGATTCCGCAGGGGAAGCTGCGAAGAGGTTCTGAAATTCGCCGCCTGGTTTGCTGCATGAACCCCCGTGTCGGTCCGGCTCGAGGCAATCAGGACGACCTTTTCGTTGACAATCCTCGACAGGTTGTCTTCCAACACCTGCTGAATCGTTGCGACATCGGCCTGGCGCTGCCAGCCATTATAGGCCGTTCCGTCGTATTCGATGATGAGTTTGATGTTTCTCATGGTGCGCGTAATGACCGGCGAAGAATACCCATCTGCTGCGTTCCCTCATCCTTCGTCCTAAAAAGACCTTTTCCTTTGTTCTGCTCCCCTGGCGGGAGGAGGAATTGAGGCAACGCTACGCGTTGCCTCCCGGTATGATGCGCTCTCCAGCCCTTTTCACGGGCTGATGAAGCGTCCCCGGTGGATACGGGGGGACAGTCCCCCTCACCTCAATCCTCTCCCTCGGAGGGGAGACGAAGACGAAGGAGCAAGGTTGCCAGAGATCTCACTCCTCGGCATTTCGGAGGCCTTGCATCCGGGCATTCTTGACCAGCCATAAGAAAATTGTCTACTTACTGCACTCGGCAGATCTTACAGGAAATTTCATCTACTGAAAACGGGAGAAATGTTTGCGCTCGATAAAAAAAGGGAGCAGAAGGGGCTCTTCTGCTCCCTTGCGAACGTCTCATCAAATCATTTGCACATCTTCAGCGCCTTGACAGCTGGGAGTTCCTTCCCTTCCAGCAGCTCCAGGAAGGCGCCACCGCCGGTGGAAATGTAGGACATATTGTCGCGTTCGCCTGCCTTGTCAATGGCCACGTCCGTGTCTCCGCCGCCGACAATGGAAAGCGCGTAGGAGTTGGCCACGCTGTGGGCCAGGGCCGACGTCCCGCGGCTGAAGGCATCGATCTCGAACACGCCCATGGGCCCGTTCCAGACGATGGTCTTTGCGTTATTCAGGGCTTCCGTAAAGAGAGTGATCGTGGCCGGCCCGATGTCCAGCCCCTTCCACTGGGGATTAATCTCCTGAATGGGAACGATTTTCGTCTCGGCCTCGGCATCCATGTTCTCGGCGATGACGCAATCCACGGGAAGGTAAAGCCTCACACCGAGTTTCTTGGCCGTTTCCATGACCTCACGGGCCTTGTCGATGAGCTCCGGCTCCACAATGGACTTCCCGATTTCATACCCCTGTGCCTTGAGGAAGGTGAACGCCATGCCACCGCCGATGATCATCTTATTGACTCGAGTGACCAGATTCGCCATGGCTTCGAGCTTGCCCGACACCTTCGACCCTCCGACGATGGCCACGAGGGGCCGTGCCGGTTTCTCGAGGGCCTTGTTGAAGTAGGTCAGCTCCTTCTTCATCAGGAAGCCGGCGCCGCATGTCTTGACGAACTTGGTGATCCCTACATTGGAGGCGTGGCTTCTGTGCGCGTTGCCGAAAGCATCGTCGATGTAGGCATCGGTGAAGCCGGCCAGTTCTTTAGCGAACCCTTCGTCGTTCTTCTCTTCCCGGGGATCGAACCGGAGGTTTTCCAGCATCACGATTTCGCCCGGCTTCATCCCGTCGATGGTCTTCTTAACCTCGGGCCCGAGGACGTCTTTCGTGAGGGTCACGTTTTTTCCGAGAAGCCTCGAGAGCCGCTTGGCTACCGGGGCAAGACTCATTTTTTCGATGACCTTGCCTTTCGGCCGGCCGAGATGGGAAATGACGATGACCTTTGCGTTCTCATCGAGGGCATAGTTGATGGTAGGCAGTACGGAACGGATTCGCGTGTCGTCGGTGATGTTTTGATTGGCATCGAGGGGGACGTTGAAGTCGAACCGAAACATCACCCGCTTCCCTTTTAAATCCATCTCATCGATATATTTCATTCTTTCACCTCTCGGAATATCGTCAGGGAGCGGTGCATGCACTCCCCTAAAGTCGAGGTCGCAGGCATGCGTTTTATAGCCCAGGTCCTTTTCTAAATCAAGGACGATTTCCTCTCTTTTGTATTGAAAAAACCAGTAAGAAATGATATCAGGCGGCGGGCTTGCAAGAAGAGGGAAACGTCGAATATTCGACTACTAAAGAGATAGGGAGTGACTGAGACATGGGACTTACCGAAGACAGAATCAAGGCATTTGAAGCAAGAAAAGCGAAGCTGATGGCCCAGGGAGGCGATGCCGCCATCAAGAAGCAGCACGATTCGGGAAAGATGACGGCCCGCGAGCGGCTTCTGAAGTTCTACGATGCGGGGACGTTCCAGGAAGTGCAGCTCTTCGTCGAGAAGCGCTCCGCCCTTTTTGGACTCGGCGACAAAGACATCAACGCCGACGCCGTCGTCTGCGGTTTCGGCAATGTGAACGGACGGACCGTTTTTGCCGCCGCCCAGGATTTCACCAGCGCCGGCGGGAGCCTTGGCGAGATGCACGCCCGCAAGATCTGGAAAGTCATGGACATGGCCAAGGACGCTCGGAAACCCTTCATCGCACTCAACGACTCCGGCGGCGCCCGCATTCAGGAAGGCGTTCCTGCCCTGGAGGGCTACGGCGGGATCTTCTACCGCAATTCGATCTGCTCGGGCTACATCCCACAGATCACGGCCATCATGGGCCCCACGGCGGGAGGCGCCGTCTATTCGCCGGCCCTGACGGACTGGGTCTTCATGGTCAAGGGTACGAGCTACATGTACATCACGGGCCCCGACGTCATCAAAGCCGTCATCGGCGAGGTCGTGACCCACGAGGATTTGGGCGGCCCCATGGCCCACGCCTCCAAGAGCGGTGTTTGCCATTTCGTCGCCGAAAATGACGCCGACTGCATCCAGCAGATCCAGACGCTTCTGGGATACCTGCCCGACAACTGCCACGAGTTCCCTCCGGTTGTCGCCACCACGGACACACCCGACCGCGAGTGCCCTGATCTCGACAAGATCATCCCGGATCGCGCCACCCGCGGCTACGATATGAAGAAGGTCGTAGCGGCTGTGGCCGATGGCGGCGTCTTCTTCGAGCCCCACGCCAACTGGGCGAAGAACATGTTCGTCTGCTTCATCCGTGTCATGGGCCAGACGGTAGGCGTCATCGCCAACAACCCGCAGTTTGGCGGCGGGGTCCTCGATGTCAACGCCTCTGACAAGGCTTCGCGCTTCATCCGCTTCTGCGATGCTTTCAACATTCCGCTGCTGACGTTTGCCGACGTTCCCGGCTATATGCCCGGCACACACCAGGAGTGGAACGGCATCATCAGCCACGGCGCAAAGCTTCTCCATGCTTACTCCGAGGCAACGGTGCCCAAGTTCACCGTCGTGACCCGCAAAGATTACGGCGGAGCTTACATCGGCATGTGCAGCAAGCAACTGGGAGCCGACTACGTGATGGCCTGGCCCTCGGCCGAGATCGCCGTCATGGGCGCTGCCGGAGCCTGCAATATCGTCTATCGCCGGGAGATCACGACGGCGGCCGACCCCGAGGCCAAGCGCGCCGAGCTCATCGCCGCCTACGAGGAGCAGTTCAACAACCCCTACTTCGCAGCCAAAATGGGGATCATCGAAGAGGTCATCGCGCCTCGCGAAACGCGCAAGCGCATCGTGGCCCTTCTTGATGCCTACAAGGACAAGGAGCAGACTCTGCCCGAGAAGAAGCACAACAACATCCCGCTGTAAGAGATCAAAGCGTTCGTGCAAACAGAGCGGGGGGAGCCGGAATCGGCTCCCCCCGTTTTTTTCAATTTCTATCTGCTCAAATAGCGTGGATCCGCTCACCGCCACCTTCGTCAGCGCAGCTGCTTGATCCAGGCCCCGCTTTTGAACCACTTGTCCGTCATAAGATTCAAATCGCCTGATGCCATCAGCATCTTCACGAAGTTCTCCAGTCCGTTCATCAACAGGGCATCTTCACGCACGGCAATTCCCAGCGGCTCGAAACTCAGTTTTGACTCCCCTACGGCCAGCCCCTTGTCCGGATATCGAGCCACCGTGAAGGCACAGAAGGGGTAATCGGCGATCACCGCTTCGACCTTGTCCTCAAACAGCAGCTTCAGTGCCTCGTCGTAGGATCCCGTCAGGGTCAGCTTCGCCTTCGGAGCGACTCTTTCAACGACATACTGGCTTGTCGAGCCCTTCAGCGTGGCAATGCGGAATTTCTCATTGTCCACGCCGTCCTTTTTCAGCATCTCCAATGACTTGTATTTGGTGAGAATCCCCTTGCCGGAAACATGATAGGGGCCGATGAACGCCACTTTCAGGTTCCGATCGGGCGTCATGGTCATGCCGGAGATGATCATGTCCACCTTGCCGGCCTGCAGTGCCGGAAGCAGCTCCGGGAATGCCATTTTGGAGAAACGGAGCTTCACGTTCATGCTCGCGGCGATCGCCCGGGCAAGATCGGCATCGAGCCCGATAATTTCCCCCTCTTTTGTTGTGGCATTAAGCGGGGGTTGATCGCCTGTAATCGCCACGACGAGCTCTCCTTTTTTCAGAATGCCGTCCAGGATGGTTCCCGCACTGGCAATGTTTCCGAACAGAAGCGCGACAGACAGGACTAGAACGGCAAGCCAAATCGATTTTTTCATAGACGTCCTCCTTTTATTAGAGCAACCTCAGGGCTGCCTTCAGGCTACGTAGTCCTCTTCACTCTTTGCGAGGGTGACGACGGCAAAGGCCGCGATCCCCTCGCCACGCCCGATGAATCCCATCTTCTCGTTTGTCTTGGCCTTCACGTTGACCCGGGAGGAATCCGTCCCGAGGACTTTTGCAATGTTGCGGCGCATCTCCTCGATGGACGGGGAGAGACGCGGCTTTTCCAGGACCACGGTGGAATCGATGTTGTTGACGTAATATCCTCTGTGAACAGCCAAGTCGGACACCCGCTTGAGAATGACAAGGCTGGAGATCCCTTTGAGGCTCGCATCCGTGTCGGGAAAGTGCCTGCCGATATCCCCTTCCCCCAGGGCCCCGATGATGGCATCCACGATGGCATGGATCAGGGCGTCAGCGTCCGAGTGCCCCAGCAGCCCCATCTCGTAGTTCACCTCCACCCCGCCAATAATCAGCCGGCGGCCTTCGGAAAAGCGGTGACTGTCGTATCCGAAACCGATTCGCATGAGATCATCCCCTCTCGCCGGGATATGAACATTGATCCAAATTATTGAAAAGCACCCTGATATGTGCGCAGGGCAGTAGGCTCAAGGCACAAGCAGCAAGCAACAAGGTTTCCGAAAGATATGAAGGCGGCCTTAGCCTTGCTGCTTGTTGCTTGAACCTTGCTGCTCTTCGCGCTTAGCACCTGCGCTCATCGACCCGGTTTCGCTGCCAGCAAAGCTTCCGCGATGACAAGGTCCTCCGGTGTTGTGATCTTGATGTTGTTGTAGTCACCCTGGATCATCCGGACGGGGATTCCCATTCTTTCCACCAGCGAAGTGTCATCGGTTCCCCGGAAACCGTCACGGACCGCAGCACGGTGTGCGCTCTCGATGATATCCCGTCGGAAGGCCTGCGGTGTCTGGGTGAGCCACAGCAGACTCCGATCGCAGGTCCTTAGAACCCGGCCGTCCGGTGAGACCTCCTTCATCGTGTCCTTCACGGGCACCCCCACGGTGACAGCGCCCTCTTGCCCTGCAGCCCGGATGCAATGCGAGATCAGATCGATCGTGATGAAGGGACGCACGGCATCGTGGATGATCACAATGTCCGCATCGGGATCGAGCGCCTCCACCCCCGCCCGTACGGAATCCTGACGCTCCTTGCCGCCAGGGATAACACCGGCCACTTTCTTGAGCTTCCAAGGTGCCAGGACGGAATCGCGCATGATTGCGATGTCCGTCGGCGGCACGACGACAAGAAGGGCGGAGACGAGGGGGCACTCTTCCAGCACCTTCAGCGTGCGAACGAGGATGGGGATGCCTCCCAGTGTGAGGTATTGCTTGGAAAGCTCCCCTCCCATCCGGTTACCCGAGCCGGCTGCGGGAACAATAGCGACCGTACGCATCAAGTGGCCTCTGGACAGCTGCAGGATCCGGTAAAAAAAAGCCCGGGATCGTTTGGTTTCCCGGGCTTCTTTCTTCGCGCGTTACAGAGCTTCTATGGTATGGACTTTTTTCTCGTGGACGACGGATTTCATCTCCGTAAAGATCATCCTGCCCGCGGTGGTCTGCAGGACGCTGGTCACGGCGACCTCCACCGTTTCACCGAGGTTCCTGCTGGCATGATCGACGATGACCATCGTGCCGTCGTCCAGGTAGGCCACCCCCTGGCCGGGTTCCTTGCCTTCCTTGATGACTTTCACGACCATCAGCTCGCCGGGCAGCACGACGGGCTTCAGGGCATTGGCCAGCTCGTTGACATTGAGAATCTTGATCCCCTGGAGCTCGGCCACTTTGTTTAAATTGAAATCGTTTGTGATGATCTTCCCGTTCATCTTCTTGGCCAGGGCAACGAGTTTCGCGTCGACCCCTTTGATCTTCGGGAAGTCCTGATCGACAATCTCGATGTTGATGTTGTTGTTTTTCTGCATCCGGTTGAGGATGTCAAGCCCGCGC
>DATJPI010000290.1:0-5864 GCA_035506495.1 Syntrophales bacterium | reverse complement strand
TCTCGATAAAGTTGATGCCTTGGGACAACGCCGCCCGGATGAGGTTGGCCCCCGAGGGGCTTATCGAGCCCGCGCCGAGCGCGACTTCCGAGATTTCGAGGCCCGTCCGGCCGAGCACACGGTAGCCCATGCCGTCCTTTGTGGCGGACGCGGCCGACAGCGCCAGCTTCGCAGGCGAGGCCACGGCAAGACCGGCTACCCCCAGGCCGACCTGCAGGACAAACTCACGCCTGGTTAAACCTTCCCCTTTTTTGCTCACGTTCGACTCCTCCTCTGCTGAAAAAGTCCAGCGGATGCGCCGGGTGCTTCACACATATGTCGCTTGATCGGCCTCGCCGGTTACATCACATGATCAGTGGCCCTGATGCGGCACGCGGTGCGTGAAGGCCGTAACTCCCCGTGCTGCACAAGTGATAGCCGGTACACGACAAGTTTGCTTTTCTTTTATAGTAAACCCTAGTGTAATACTCGGCATTGGGCTCTGTCAACGTGACCCGCTCTTCAATCATCTCTCATCGCGTTTTCAGCTCCACGCACCGGTATCCTCTTTCCGCGTGATCATATGAGAAGAGCACATACACCCTGGTCAACTGCCGAGTCTCTGCAAAGAGATGTTCGCTCAAAGCTTCGGCGTAGTCGTCGTAGCAGATTTTCGGTTCGTTCGTGAGAATGAGCAGCAGCAATTCTGCGTACGGCCCTCCGTGAACTTTCTTGCGATCAGCTTCCCTGATCCGCTCCTCTACTGTCGAGATCACTTCCCGGGCGGTCCATCGCCGGAAGACGGGTTGCCCGTATCCGTGTTGCCACGCAGTTTCTCGGGGTGCGAGCTGCGCGACTTCTATACCGACGTCACGTCCGTCCGCATCCCGCGCGACGATGTCCGGGGGAGACTGTGCGGGGTACCGCAGCCCAAAAAGAGAAGGCCCGCCGCGTCCTCCCAGCGAGGCCGTAAGCTCTTCGGCGATTGCACGCTCCTTCGTTCTGGCGTCCGGCCACTCCCAGAACCTCACGTACTCCCGGCGCCTTCTGAGAACGGTCAAGAGTTTAGCAGCGACTTTTTTCATCGCATTCTCCCTCGCCCGCCGGAACCCCTGCCATCGTTCATGCGCTCCCTTCTACGTCATAGGACGGCGGCGGCGGCTTGTCAATGCTGAATACTCGACATCCGGATAACATTTTTGCCGAGAGGACGGTGGATACTCCGAGGAGCATCCAAGTCGATCATCGACCAGGCTCTCTGTTTGACGATCATGGAGAGAGAGTAGTTCGGCTAGCTGTCTTGCGGGAGTTCCCTCTCCGCCTTATATTAGTCGGGAGTAGCAGTCGCAACGTTCATGAGCAGATGAATACACCGGAGGGATGTTAATCCTTCCAGAACGCCACGAGTGAGGAAATCAGCGACGATGAACGAAGGCAAGGTGAATCTCGCCCAGATGGCCCTGAGGCAGATCGAGATTGCGGCCAAGTATCTCCCTCACACGGAGCCCGGCATTCTCGAGAAGATCAAGCACACAAAAAGAGAGATCATCGTTCACTTTCCGGTCAAGATGGACGATGGAAGCGTTCGGGTCTTCACCGGATATCGCGTGCAGCACAACGACACGCGAGGTCCGTTCAAAGGAGGCGTGAGATTCCATCCCGACGCGCACCTGGATGAAATGAGGGCATTGGCCATGTGGATGACATGGAAGGCCGCCGTGGTCAACATTCCCTTCGGCGGTGCCAAGGGAGGGGTGGAATGCGATCCCCGTACCATGACATCCCGAGAGCTGGAAAATATGACCCGTCGCTACACCTGGGAGATATCGCCCTTCATTGGTCCCGAGGCGGACATACTGGCCCCTGACGTGTCTACCAATCCACAGGTCATGGCCTGGATCATGGATACATACAGCATACGGAAGGGTTATTCAGTGCCGGGGATCGTGACGGGGAAGCCCCTGGAACTCGGCGGGTCGAGGGGTAGGTTCCGTGCTACCGGCCTGGGCCTTTTCATTGTCGCCGAAAGGGCGGCCCGTTTCCAGGGGCTGGCTTTGAAGGATGCGAGGGTCGTGATACAGGGCGCGGGAAACGTCGGCGGAACGGCAGCCCGTGTGTTCAGCGACGCCGGAGCCAAAGTGATCGCGATCTCCGATATCAACGGCGGGGTTTATAACCACCGGGGTCTGGACGTGGCAAAAGCGCTTCAGTGCAAGCGGAATAACAACTGTTTTACAAGTGGCGAGATCGACGGGGATGAAATAAGTAACGAGGAACTCCTTCTGTTGGAGTGCGATATTCTGGTGCCGGCTGCCATCGAGAACCAAATAACAGGCGAGAACGCAGGCGCGCTCCGGTGCCGGATGATCGTCGAGGGGGCTAACGGTCCGACGACTCCCGCTGCCGACACAGTGCTGAGAGAGAGGAACATATATCTCATCCCCGACATTTTGGCGAATGCGGGCGGCGTCGTGGTGTCATACTTCGAGTGGGTGCAGAACCTTCAAGAGCTCCTCTGGAGCGAAGAGGAGATCTACCAGCGACTCAAGAAGATACTCTCGAATGCTTTCGACGAGGTCAAAGCGCTGTCGGAAAGAGAGAAGGTCGACATGCGCACGGCGGCCGGCATACTGGGTATCGGGCGTGTCGCTGAGGCAACCAAGCTCCGGGGGATATTTCCGTAAAGCCGCGCTGGATGGGGAGAATAGACAGTAATGGCCTGGAGTATTAGATTACGAAACAAGCTATCAAACGGCGTGGAAAATTCTTGTCCCAGATGTACGCTGATAAGAGAAGAGAGATGAACACAGATGTACATGCCGGTGGACAGCACTGTGATACGACGTCAATGCTATCCACGGTTCAGCGCTGCGCGCAGCCCTCTCACGCACCGGAGGCGCGCACGTTGACCGTCTGCGCCGTCTTGTCACACGGGCGGTCAAAGATAATTCATCGGCGTTCATCAAGGCCATTGTCCGCTCTTATCTGCGATGGAAGCAGTGTCTTGCGAAGGGGAACTGGATTTTGACAATACTCAGGAGACTGCAATGGATCTGACTGGTGTTCGCGAAGAAGCAAGAGAAAAAATGAAAGGAGTTTGCGCCGTCTACAAGGTGTGCGACGGCCACGCGGATCGCCTCTGCCAGGGCATTAAGTACGGCAAACCACTCGGCATGGGAGGGATCGGGAAAGGAACCACCTTCACCGCCAACGTTGAAGCACTCAATCGCCTTCATTTAAAAACCCGCCTGATTTCTTCCCATGGCGAACCGGAGATGAAGACCTCCTTTTTTGGACACGAGGTAGCCTTTCCGATCTTTTGCACTTCCATGAGCGGGGTAAAGATCAGCATGGGAGGCGCGATCAGCGAGCTGGACTTCGCCCGGGCTGTCATTACGGGGTGCAAGGCGGCCGGGACCATTTCATTTGTCGGCGACGGCGCTGAAACCTTCGAAGACCGGCCCGGCGTGCAGGCAATACGGGAAGCCGAAGGTTGGGGCGTGCAGATCTTCAAGCCCCGGGAGCAAACCGTCCTGATGCGCCTCATCCAGGAGGCCGAGAAAGCTGGTGCGATTGCCGTGGGGGTTGATGTCGATGGCGCGGGCTCGGTCGCCATGGGCCTTAAGGGGCAGCCCGTATTCCGCAAGTCCGTGAATGAGCTGAAAGAGCTTGTCCAGTCTACGCCCCTTCCTTTCATCCTCAAGGGGATCACCAGCGAAGAGGATGCGACAGCAGCCCTGGAGACGGGTTGCAAAGTAGTCTCCATCTCCAACCACGGCGGCCGCACCCTCGATTCCATGCTCGGGATTGCGGACGTGCTGCCCCGGCTCGTCCCCATTCTGAAGGGGAGGGTGCTCATCACCGCGGATGGCGGCGTCCGGACCGGATTCGACGTCCTTAAGATGCTTGCCCTCGGGGCGGACTTTGTGATGGTAGGCCGGGAATTCATTCGCGCGGCCATCGGCGGCGGGGCGGAAGGAGTGGCCGCCGAAGCGAGATTCCTCTCTGAAGATCTGAGAAAGGCGATGATCATGACCGGTTGCAACTCATTGTCGGAAATCAACGCTGCTGTGTTCGTCTGACGGTTACTTCGGTGAGGCTGTGAAGAAGAACCTTACCCAGAAAATACTGAGTGATCATCTCGTCGAGGGTGAACTCATCCCCGGCAAGGAGATCGGCATCAGGATCGACCACACGCTCCTTCAGGATGCCACGGGCACTCTCGCCATGCTCGAGTTTGAGGCGCTGGGCCTCCCTTCCGTCAAGACGGAATTGGCAGCCCAGTACGTTGACCACAATATCCTGCACACTGATTTCAAGAACGCCGACGATCACAAGTTTCTCCAGACCGCCTGCGCGCGGTACGGCATCCACTTCAGCGGGGCGGGCAACGGGGTATCGCACCAGGTCCACATGGAGCGTTTCGGCGTACCGGGAAAGACCCTGCTCGGCTCGGACAGCCACACGCCGGGAGCCGCAGGGGTCTCGATGATCGGCATCGGTGCGGGCGGGCTGGACGTAGCGCTGGCCATGGCAGGCTTTCCTTACTATCTTTCCTGCCCTCGTGTGCTCGGCGTTAAGCTGCTGGGAAGCCTTCCCGACTGGGTGAGCGCCAAGGACGTCATCCTGGAGATGTTGCGCCGCCTTGATGTCAAGGGTTGTGTGGACAAGAT
Organism: Syntrophales bacterium; assembly: GCA_035506495.1. Lineage (GTDB taxonomy): Bacteria > Desulfobacterota > Syntrophia > Syntrophales > UBA2192 > UBA2192. The sequence goes on along the minus strand of DATJPI010000290.1, from coordinate 1,212 downwards.
CGTTGAGTACTACGGCCCGGGCGTGGAGACCCTTTCCGCCACGGATCGCGAGACCATCGGCAACATGGGTACCGAACTGGGCGCCACCAGCAGCATCTTCCCCTCCGACGCACGGACGCGGGAATACCTCGAGGCGCAAGGACGTGGCCGATGCTGGCGCGAACTTGCCGCTGACGAGGGCGCCACGTACGACGAAGATCTCACCCTCGATCTCGGCAGCATCGAACCGCTCATCGCGAAGCCCTTCTCGCCCGGCAACGTCGTGCCCGTGCGGGATGTGGCCGGCATCAAAGTGGACCAGGTGATCGTGGGCAGCAGCGTCAACTCCTCTTTCCGGGACCTTATGGTCGCGGCAAAGATTCTGGAAGGCAGGCACGTCCATCCGACGGTCTCTTTCCACGTGAACCCCGGCAGTCGTCAGGTAATCGAGAATATCGCCCGTGAGAACGGCATGCTGGCTTTTCTTCAGGCTGGCGCCCGCCTGCACGAGCCCGGCTGCCACGGCTGCATCGGCATGGGGCAAGCCCCCGGGACAGGAGAAGTAAGTCTCAGGACCTTCCCAAGAAACTTTCCCGGACGATCAGGAACCAAGGACGACCAGGTCTACCTCTGTTCACCGGAGACGGCAACTGCGTCTGCGCTTCGCGGCGTGATAACCGATCCCCGCGACCTCACCGGGGAAATGACATTTCCTCGCATCCGCGACCCGGAAAAGTATCTCACCGACGAGCGCTCCATCGTTTTCCCTTCCGACGAGTTAAAGAATACTGTTGTCGTGCGCGGCCCCAACATTAAACCACTTCCCGAGCTCGCGCCGCTTCCGGACACCATTGCGGCCGAGGTGGTGCTTCGCGTGGGGGATAACATCTCCACGGATGCGATCATGCCGGCGGGAAGCCAGGTACTTCCTCTTCGCTCCAACATCGAGGCCATCAGCGAGCATGTCTTCGAGCAGGTTCGGCCCGGTTTTGCCGCGGCCTGCTGGGCCCGGGGCGTTGTCGTTATTGTGGGAGGCCAGAACTACGGTCAGGGTTCGAGCCGAGAGCATGCGGCGCTGGCGCCGCGGTACCTGGGCGTGCGTGCGAAGATCGTCAAAAGTTTTGCCCGTATCCACAAGTCCAATCTTTGCAACTTCGGCGTCCTGCCCCTCACCTTCGCAGACCCCGGTGATTACGACCGGCTGACAGAAGGAACGAAGATCATCTTTCCCGA
>DATJPI010000289.1:0-4534 GCA_035506495.1 Syntrophales bacterium | reverse complement strand
CCTGAGAGACCTTCTTTAATCTGCACTTCGGTGCCGCGAAAGACACCGATCTTCACCCGTTTACTGTAGACCCGCCGCTGCTCGGGAAAGTAAATGAAAACCATCGTCGCTCCCTGACTGTCGCGGACGATCGCTTCACCCGGCACGGTCATCATGGATACCTTCCGGTCGCCTTCGATCCTCGCTTCCGCCACCATCCCGACTTTCAAGACGTGCTTGGGATTGGGCAGGCTGATGCGTGCCATATAGGTCCTTGTATTCGGGTCGGCGCCGACATTGATCAGGCGAATGGCGCCTTCAAACGATTGCCCCGGCAGGGCGGGCAGCGTGACAACGGCCTTCTGGCCGACCCGCACCAGATCAACGTCCGTTTCCGGAACCCCGACGTTGACCTCTATGGGATTGAGCCGGACAATGCGGAAAACAGGTTTTCCGGGTACAGCCGTTTCGCCCGGCTCGATGCCGCGCATGTCGATGTAGCCGTCGATGGGGGCAACCAGCGTTGCATCGGAAAGGCGCTTCTGGGCCAGCCGATCATTGGCCGCCGCCTGGCGGACCTGTTCCGCGGCGGAATCCAGGTTGGCCTGGAATCTTTCGAAATCATTGGGAGCCAGACTTTTCGCATCGTAGAGATATTTCATCCTGTCGTATTCTTCCTTCGCCCGCCGCAGCCCCACCTTGGCCTGGTCGTGCTGGGCTGCCGCCGCCGCAGCCCCCAGTTGATAGTCGAGCGGGTCGATCTCCGCCAGCTTCTGTCCTTTCTGAACGTAATCGCCCTCGCGCGGGCCCACAAAAAGGACTTTCCCCGGAACGAGGAAGGCCGGGGTGGAAGGCCCCTCGGGTGAGACGACGGAGCCGCTCACGAAGATCATCTGGTTGCCCTCGCCCTGGTTCACCTTCCCAAGGACAACGGAAACAGGCTCAACCTTTGATTCCTGCTTTGCACCGGGCGAACAGGATACAAAAAGGCAGATAGACAAGAACAAGAATGCTAAATGCTGCAAAACAGACATCATGAAATCCTCCCCTCGATTCAAGCAGGACGCTTTTTTGGATCATCTGCGCCTCATTTCAAAAAACCGATACGACGCACTAGACAACATACTCATTTTGGCGATTCGACTCTCTTTCCTCCCAAGTCGCGAATGAGGCGCTGAAACTCAGGCGCGCCCCGCAGCAGCTTTTCTGCCGCCTCGCGAAGCCGATCGACCTGCTCCGCGCTCAATGACAAGGTTGTAGGGATACTTTGAAAATAGTCCCGCTCTTCTTTCTCTGGCAGAGAATCGAAGGTGACGTGGACGATGTAGAAATCCAGCGGCTTGTGCTGTGCCGCGTCCTCCGTCTGCCAGTCCTTGATCGTCCGGCGAAGCAGATCGAGCATCTCGAAATTGTATTTGTTGACCATCACCGTCGAAGACACATCCAAAACCGTCCCCAATCCGGGTACGTCTCCGAGACTCCAGGATGGCTTTGCCGATACTTCCGCATCGACGATAATGAACGCGATCCTCCGGACCCCGGCAGTTTCGGCACGATCGAGGACTTCACGAAGTCCTCCTTTCATCATGATCTTATCGAGGATGGCGCGAATGCCGAGATTGTCGGAAACGCCTCCGTCCACCAGATGGAAATAGGGCTTTTGCCGCTCATCGAGAAAGGAGTTAAAGATCCTCGCCATATGATACAAACGGCGGGATGGATCGGGTTTCTCGAGGGCCTTCGTCACCCAGTCCGGCCTTTCGTACCCGCAGCTCCCGGCGTAGTTTCTGACGATCACGGGGGACAGGAAGCCGGGAAGAGCCGAAGAGGCGGCAACCGCCCTCGAAACCGGGAATCTTGTGAAATCCGAGCAGATCATCGCGAATGCGTCCCGTGTAAAGGGAACAGTGACGCCGTCCGTCATGTCGGTGGCGAGGATCACAATCCGCGGAGAATTTTTCCTTTCCATGTCGGCAAGGGTCGCCTTGTTGAACAGGATTTCATCGTAGTATTCCTGGGCGAGGTCGCTGCGCCCGAAACGGGGAGACGACAGCCGCGGCCCGTTCAGCGGATTGAGAAAACTGCGGGTTAAATCGCCCTGCACGTCCCGTGTGAGAAACTTCTCCCTGTAGTCGACGAATATCTGCTTGCCGTACAGGCCGTAGTAAGCCGCCGTGAAGCTTCCTCCGGAGACGGAGACCATGATGCTGACTTCATCAAGTAAAGTTCTCGGCGGCTCATCCGAACCGGGTCCGGCGCCCCTAGGCAGCTCGATTTTCCGCAGCGCCTCCAGGGTCCCGTACGCCAGCGAGGCAGCCCGGGTGCCGCCCCCGGAGAAGGCAAGGATCATAAGCTGGGAACCCGCAGGCTCCGGACCCCTTTCAGGGGGCTGCATCACCTCCTGCTTCGGGTTGAGTGGATATTGCGCCGCGCAGGAGATGAGGATCAGCGTACTCAGTGCGACGATAAATGGAATGAACTTGTTTGAACCGGCGCAACGAAATCTCATCTGGTGACTCTCGTTTCATCAGCATTGCCGCAGGCTGCTTTCCCGAATACGGGATGACGTTAGGCCGTTTTGTCCTGGAGGAGATCTTTGATCCTCTTGATCATGTCGCGTTGTTCCTGGGTAATGCCCTGCAGCGAGAAACCCCAATCGAGGATTTCCAGAGTGCGTTTGCGGTCTTCGGAGTCGGTGAGGAGTGTCGGTAAGGCCCGCAGGGTGGCTTCCGGTTCCAGGAGCGCCAGGACACCGGCCTCCGACTTGATCCGGCGGATTTGGTTTTCTGTCAGCTTCGAGAGGATCTCGTCCGACCGGACCAGTTCGCTTGCCTTCTCGAGCGTGTACAGCGGGATGGGCGCAGCGTCTCGGGCTGTGAGCGACCCGATGCGCGCAACAGCCTCGGGATAACCGCCTTTGTCGACAGCTGCCAGGGCCTCTTTCACATGGGGCAACTCGCGCGGATCGACCTTGACCTCGGGCTCAATGACCGTCTTGACGTCTCCCGATGCGCCGAGAGTCAGCATGGACCCGTAGATCTGGAAAAAGGCGGCCTCGACAGCGGCATCCCGGAGATCCCGGTAGAGATTCAGGGAAGCCGTCATCATCTCGGAAAAGGCTCCTTCCATTTTCCGGAACGGATTGTCCTCCTTGACCGGCTTTCGGTCGGATTTGACGGCGGACGCCGCGAGGGACACTGGCCACATCAGCGGGTTCATGTCGCTGAGAAGCCAGCGCTGGGCACGAAGGGGGTGCATGTTCCGGCCGAGCTCGGCGGTCTTTTCGTTAACGAAGCGCTTCACAAACGGCCGTGCGTAGATGGAATACGCCTTCTCGTTAATAATGGATATTTCATTGACCAGCTCGAAAGGCTTTTCGTCGCGTCTTTCCAGTTTGTTGAACGTCCTCATCTCCTCCAGCGACACCTCGCGGAAGCTCGAGACGTACCTGTCTTTCCCCGCGCCCGGTGTCTCCTCGATTTCCATGAGGTAGAGCCCCGGCTGGAGCATCTCGATGTAATCGAGCGCCTCGACGATCTCCGTGTGCTCCTTCTGGGCGACCTTGCCCGAAACGAAAATGCCCAGATGGCCGACGTCCTCGTGGACGAGACCCACGATCACCTGTCCGTTAGCCTTGATCTCGGCCGTGCTGGAGTATGCGTCAGCGATCCAGTTGAACGCCTGCTGTGGGGGGGTGATGTTGTCGCCCTTAGAGGAGAACATGACGATCGGAGAGCGGATTGACTTCAGGTTTATATACGTGCCGGGAGTTGCTTTCACCTCCCCTCGGGCCAGCTTGTTGCCGATGAAGAGGTTCTCGACGATCCAGCGGATCTCCTCCTCGTTCATGAGGAAGTATCCGCCCCACCATTTCTCGAACTCGATGAAGCGCTCGCGCTCCGTGTCGATGTCCTTCCAGAGGTTGTAGTACTTGTTCCAAAAGGTATTGGCCGGGTTGAGGTTCTCGAAGTTCTGCACAAGGTACGCGCCGTCGAACTTGCCGTTCCCCAGATCGCTTGACAGAAGCGACATCCAGGAGCCGCCCAGAAGCCCGCCACTGTAACGCATCGGGTTTTCGCCGGCGCCGCCGCTCCAGCTGCCGCTCCAGTACGACATGGGGGCGCCGGTGATCACGACGACGCCGACCTTTTCCGGGTCATTTGCCGCAAGGAGCATCGAGGCCCATCCCCCCTGGCAGTTGCCGTAGATAACGGGCTTGGGGCTCTCGGGGTGGCGGGCAATGATCGTTTCCAGGAACTTCTGCTCCGCTCGATTGACATCCAATATCGTCTGCCCCGGCTCGGGCTTCGGGAAAAAGATGACGAAGTAGACGGGGTAGCCGAACTGCAGGGCCACGCCCACCTCGGAGTCCTTCTTGAAGCCCCCGATCCCCGGGCCGTGGCCCGCGCGCGGGTCGATGACGATGAAGGGACGCTTGCGGTTATCGATGTGGGTCCCTTCCGGCGGGATGATCCGCAGCAGGGCATAATTGACGGGTCGCTCGAAGGTGCGGCCGTCGGAGATCATCTCCCACTCGAAGGCAAGAAGCGGGGGG
>DATJPI010000288.1:0-8927 GCA_035506495.1 Syntrophales bacterium | reverse complement strand
CTTCTTTGTGTTCAGAGTCCGGATTTCCTGATCGATCTTTTGGAGGTCAATGAGAAGGGCTATCTGTTTTTTCAATCTTGGTCTCCCGGTCTTTTGTTAATCCTTGTTGCGCTCTTGGGAAATAAAAAATGCACCGATGTCGGTGCATTTTTGTGCTCGTGTCCTGCTTCGGGTTTTGAAGCCCCTCTTGTGTGTGCCCTATGATTCAGCATGTCCATATCCATCATTCGACCGATTTTCGCGGGGGATTCATCCCGGGCCACCGGAAAAATGGTGGGCCCACCTGGGTTCGAACCAGGGACCGACCGGTTATGAGCCGGTGGCTCTGCCAATTGAGCTATGGGCCCCCTCTGGAAAAAATATCATTTAAATCGCACATTTAACAAGATCATGCCATGTTGTCAACCTTTATTTCGCGGCCGATTTTAATTCTCTGCGGCGTGAGGGGTTCCTCAGATTCTTGAGCACGTTCTCCTCGATCTGTCGAGCTTTTTCCACGCTGACGTCAACGCTTTCAATGACCGTTTCCTCGAGCAGGAGGTCCACTCGCTCGCCGATGCCGAACCTCATGCGCAAGACCTTTTCCTCGCGAGGAGTGAGGGTAGAGAGGATCTTGCGGGTCTGTTCCGCGAGGTCCATGCTGATGGTCGCTTCGGAAGGAGACATGATCTTCTTGTCTTCGATGAAATCTCCCAGGTGGCTGTCCTCTTCTTCGCCGATGGGCGTTTCAAGCGAAATGGGTTCCTTGGCGATTTTGAGCACCTTGCGAACCTTCTCGAGGGGGAACTCCATCTTGTCGGCGATCTCCTCGGGAGTGGGTTCCCGTCCCAGTTCCTGAACGAGGTAACGGGAGGTCCGGATCAGCTTGTTGATCGTCTCGATCATGTGCACAGGGATCCGGATGGTTCGCGCCTGGTCGGCAATGGCGCGCGTAATTGCCTGACGGATCCACCACGTGGCGTACGTGGAAAACTTGTAGCCGCGCTGGTACTCGAACTTGTCGACGGCCTTCATGAGCCCGATGTTTCCTTCCTGGATGAGATCCAGGAATTGCAGGCCCCGGTTCGTATACTTCTTGGCGATGCTTACGACCAGCCGCAGGTTGGCCTCCACGAGCTTGCGCTTCGCCGTACTGGCCTTACGCTCGCCCGCCTCGATGGTTTCGACGATCTTTCTCAAGTCCGTCACGTGGAGCCCCGTTTCGGTCTGAACGTGCTTGAGCACTTTTCGGGCCTCCTTCAGGCGCTCCTCATACTCCCGGAGCCGTGCAGCCGAGATGCGAAGTTCTTTGGTTACCTTGCGCTCTTCCTGCTTGCTGCGGCGAATCTGCGCGAAGACGCCCTCCAGTGACTTCAGCGGCAACTTCGTCTTCAGCCGAATGAAACGGATCTCCGCATCGGCATCGTCAGCCTCTGCGGTGAAGTCCTTGAGTTTCGTGACCATCTTCTGGACGCGCTTTTTGCTCAGGTTGATTTCCCGGCACGTCTTGGCGATGTTCTTGTTGTTTTTGGCCAGCTTGGCCTCGAGGTCGCGTCTTTCCTTCTCGTTCAGTCCTTTCTCGCGAAGCTTCCGGCGAAGGGACTCGCTGCGCCGGTCGATGTCCGTGATCCGGTCGATGAGCTTGATGACCCGTTCGCTGTGAATGTCTTCCTCGACAAAGCCGTCCTCGTCCTCTACGTTATCGACGATGCTTTTCACCCGAAGATCGCCCGCCTTGAGTTCCTTGCCCATCCCGACGACGTCTTTGACCGACGTGAGAACGCTGAAGACGGCGTCGGTGATTTCCCACTCTCCTTCTTCGATCTTCTTGGCGATCTCCACTTCTTCGTCTCGATTCAGCAGCGACACGAGGCCCATCTCGCGCAGATACATCTTCACCGGGTCGCCGGTCCTTGCCCCGGCGGGCACGATTGCGAGCAGCTCGTCCTCTTCCTCTTCCTTGGTCTCGGCGGCTTCCTCGACGGCCTTCTTCAGGATGATCTTTTCCCCTTTTTCGGTGTCGATGATGTCAATGTTCTTCTCCCCGAAGAGCATAATGATCTCGTCGATCTGGTCCGACGACACGATGTCCGAAGGGAGCATCTCATTGACGTCATCGTAGGTCAGGAATCCTTTCTCCTCCCCCAGCGAGATGAGTTTCTTCACCTCATCGGACTGGATTTCCTTGGAGATGAACGTTGTTCTCCGACGCCGGTTATCTTTGATGTTCTTTTTGCTCATGGCGTAATCTTTCCTTTTCATTGAGAAGCCGGTTGAACAGTTCCTGGTCTCCCGCTTCCTGCGCTCTCAGCAATCGGACTCTCAGATCCCGCTGCTGTTCTTTGTACCATCGTTCTTTGATTCTCTTCACCGTGTCGCCGAAGAGACGTTCGCCGACGCTGTGGTCCGGCGAGGCTGCGGACACCGTCTGTTCGAGCAGCGCCTCCCGTACCACCCGGTTTTCGATCCGATCCACCATCTCGGCCAAACGCGGGGGCTGCCCCTTGCGGTAGCTTGCCGTGATCGTTTCCGCCAGGCCCTTGAGCGCGTCGTCCATAAAGTAGGCCAGGACGTTGCCCTCCATGACATCGGCAATCCGTGACGGGTTCTCGATCATGATCTGGATGAGAGAAAGCTCTACCCGGTCGATTCCCGCCACCGTTCGGCGCTGTGGCGGGGGAGCAGCCTCTCCGTGGCGCCCTGCCGGTTGCTGGAGGCTCACCTCGCGCCTCACCAGTTCCTCGTCGACGCCGAGACGCTCCGCAATGCGCCTCATGAACTGGTCGCGCTCGGCGGGATCGGCGATGCCCGCCATGAACGGGATGGACTTCCTCAGCGCGCCTCTGCGCTCGTCGATATTCCGGCCCTGTCCGATGACCTCGTCGATGTAGTAATCCACGAGGGTCCGTGAGCGTTCCACCTCTTCGAGGAAGGCTTTCTTGCCGTGCCGGGAAACGAACTCATCGGGATCCTTCCCATCGGGGAGAACCACCGCCTTCGCCCGTAGAGCCTTTTCAAGAAAAAGGGGCATGCTTCGCTCCAGGGCGGCTTTTCCACCGGCATCGGTATCGAAGGTTAGGGCCACGGCGCCCGTATAGCGCTTGATGAGATCCACATGTTCACGGGTCAGTGCCGTGCCCAGCGTGGCTGCCACATTCGGGATCCCATGATTCCACAGGGCCAGAAGATCAAAATATCCCTCGACGATGATGAGAACCTCGTCCCCGCGGATCGCGTTTTTTGCGCGGCAGAGCCCGTAGAGATTCCTTCCCTTGACATACACGTTCGATTCGGGCGAGTTGAGGTACTTCGGTTCTCCCTCCCCGATGATCCTTCCCCCGAATGCGATCACATGGCCGTTGACGTCCTCGATGGGAAACATCAACCGGCCCCGGAACCGGTCGTAGGAGTCGCCGTCGGTGCGGGGCACCAGCAGGCCGGCCTGTTCGGCATGTTTCAGCGAAACGTTTTCCCTCTGCAGATGATCCCTGAGGTTTCTCCAGCCCTCCGGGGCATAGCCAAGCCGGAAGGTTTCAATGACCTCCTGCTTGATCTTTCTTTTTTCAAGATATGCCCGGCCTGCCGACCCTGCTGCCGATCGCAGCGTCTTTGCGTAGTAGACGGCGGCGATTTGGTTCACACGACGCAGGCTCTCCCTCAGATCCTGACGGGACTTCTCTTCCGGGGTGAACTCCCGGGAGGGGAGTGGGACGCCGAACTTCCCAGCGAGATGACGCACCGCTTCCGGGAAGGTCATGTTGTTGATCTTCATCAGGAAGGAAAATGCATTCCCTCCCTCGCCGCACCCGAAGCAGTGGTAGATCTGTTTTTCGGCATTGACCGTGAACGAAGGGGTTTTTTCCTTGTGAAAGGGGCAGGACCCGATATAGTTGCGTCCCGCCTTCTTCAACGTTATATATTCGGAAACCAGATCAACGATGTGGATCCGGTTCCGGATCTCTTCGATTCGGTCCTCGGGAATATAACCCTTCAAGATCCGATACCCTTTTCCAAGGTCTCACCACTAATATAGTGAAGATCGGGAAGGTGTAAAGGCTTGGACGGCTCTTTTTTCTGAACGGTCACCCCCCTTTACGGGACGCTTCCGCCCAAGTCCATGCCTGCTATCCCCCAAGGCTCGCCGTGCTCTTTCAGCCCGCGAGCTTCGCCTTGACGGTATCGCTGACGAGCTTGCCGTCGGCCTTCCCCGCCACTCTGGGCATGAGGACCTTCATGACCTTGCCCATGTCCTTGACACTTGTGGCACCGGCCTCAGAGATGGCTTTCACCACCTCCGCCTCGACTTCCTCCGCGGACATCTGCTGCGGCATGAAGGCTTGCACGACCGCGAGCTCGTACTCCTCTTTTTCGACCAGATCCTGGCGCTTGCCGGCTTTGAACTGTTCGATAGAGTCCTTGCGTTGCTTCACGATCGCCGAGAGCGCCTGGAGGATTTCCGCTTCGTTGAGCTCCCGCTTGGCATCGATTTCCCTGTTGTGAAGCGTCGTCTTAATCATCCGGATGGCCCCGAGCTTGAGCGCATCCTTTGCCTTTGCCGCCGCGACCATCTCGCTGTTTATCTTGTCTTTCAGACTCATGGAGCCTCCCACCTTTCGATTGGTTTCGATCAGACGCCCGCCGTAGGGCGGGATGAAGGAAATAACATTCGGCCCCGACCAACCCAGCCGAGGATAATCTATGCACTAAAATGTTACTTTGTATCGGATAACCAGGTAATTTGTCAATGAAATTTTCTCGGCACGCCTATGCATGGACGAACACCATTCCCGGGGAATGTGCACATCTGCCGCTCTCATTTCCTTTCCCGGAAGAGAAAATCGGAGAGAAAGTCGGAGAAAAGGGGCGTGTTAGGAAAGAAAGGGCCCGGATCGGCGATCCGGGCCCTTTCAGCAGTCATCGATCCAAAGGATCAAGGTTACTTGTCTTCCTCATCGTCGTAGAGGTCTTCCTTCGTACCTTCAGAGCCGGCAGGCACCTCCGCTTCCAGCGAGCGGCCGATGCCACGGGCCAGCAGGGCCGAGATCCCGAACAACAGAATGACGGCAGCGATAATGATGATGACGATGGTTGACGTCCAGCCCTTGACTTCCTGGTTGATCTTTTCCGCCGTTGCCGTTGCTATCTCCTGGAATTTCGCGATGTCGACACCCATGCCGATCCAGCCGAATCCGGCGGGCTCGGGGTATGTCTTGGAAATGTACTTGATCGGCGCATAGGCGACGAATTTCTCGCGGCCGGCGAACTTGTAGTTCTTGATGCCCGCCTTGCCTGCTGCAGCCTCCTTGGCCACTTCAGGCAAGCCCGGATCCATGAACCCGAGCAGATTGAGGTTCAGGACCTCCCTGCCTTCCTTCGTCAGGGCCTCGGCGTTGTCCTTGGTCAGGGCAGGCACCGGTGTCCCGTCTGGGTTCAGGCCTTCGATGTGATAATCGAGCGGGTGAGAAATCATCAGCCCTTTGTTGTCCACCATGTAGGCGTAATTGCCTGTCGACGCATCGGCTTCAAAGACGTAGTCGGTCTGCGTCGGGATGACATGGTCTGTGAAGGCCGCCAGATGCCGGTAATCGAGGCTCAGCACCACGACGCCGGAGAGACCACCCTTGTCGAAGATCGGGGTGGCGAAACGCACGACACCGGAATACCTCTTCCCTTTTTCGAACTCCTGCTTCGTCACGTACCAGCCGGTCACGTGAGAGACGTAGACCTCACCCTTGCCCAGTCCGAGCGCCTTCGAGAAGTAATCCTCGGACTTGTAGGTCGTGTTGCCAGGGGCTGCCACGTTTCTGAGCTGGTTCTTCCCTGCCACGGCTCCATTCACGATCCGGACGATCTCGTTGCCCGACCGGTCGATCAGGGACATCTCCGAGTAGAGAGGCACTGCAACATTCTGGATCTTCCCGTCCTTGTCCTTAACCCAGAGATTTCGCTTCTTCTGATCAACGAAAGCCTTGAAGGCCCCCTCGGAGCCCGGGAGGATGGAGGCGACGAGAACGTCATTTTCCCTCTCCCGGAGGAAGTTGGCCACTTCGTCTGCCGTGTTGATCGCCCGACTCTTGATCTCTTCTTGGGATTTCTGGTCCAGAACGGTTGTTGCTCGCTCTCTTGCGGTATCCCCCACTTTGAAGATGCCGTTGGCGATGAGGAAAGCCATGAGAGACAGGGGAATGACGATAAGCAGGAAGAAAATCCTTCCGATGGAGAAGAACTGCTTATCTTTCTTAGTCTCTGCCATACTCTTTTCCCCCTATTCTATATTTTTTTCAGAGCGGATCTTACTTGAGGATCATCGCCGCGTAGGGGTTGGCATAAAGAATGACAAGACCAATAACCAGAGCGTAAATAACGCAGGACTCCGCCATGGCCATGCCGACGAGCATGGTCGTCATGATCTTGCCCTGCACGCCGGGATTGCGGCCAACGGCCATACAGGCGCCGTTGGCGGCGTTGCCGATGCCCGCGCCCGCACCGATTGCACCGAGACCCACACCGATACCGGCGGCCAGCATGGCGCCGACAGCAAAGAACACCTTATTGTAGCCATCCCCGGAGGGAAGCGCTTCCGCCGCGAGCACCGCCGGGGCGGAAACCAAAAGGGTGAACAGTGCTGAACAAATGGTAAAGAACATCTTTTTGAACATGACCTCTTTCTCCTTTCATCTTATATTGATGCAAAAAAATTTGTTCCCTGAGTAGCACAACCTGCTCCCGAGTTAAAGGGAAATTTGCTCAAAACGGCGAAAGAGTTTGCAACCGATATGCCATGGGGTTGCCCCGACCTAACTTTCCCGTAACAACCTGAAATTCAAGTATTTATCTGAAACGGCGGAGATGGAGAGAAACGGTATGGCAGAGGTTTCATTTAACGTTTCATTCAACTGCGAGCCGAAATTGAACGAATCGTGGAATCGTCCTCGCCCGCCGACAACGCAGGACTGAGGAACGATGCGCGAGGTTCGAGGTTTTCCTGCCTCGGTCCTCGATCCTCGGACCTCGGGCCTGTATGCAAGGCATTTTTTTTATTGAAATATTCCGCTCGGGAGGCTAGTATCGGGCGACTGCCGATCCAGTTTTTCGGGGCGGGCTTTCGGATACACCGGATCGGTCTTCTTGCGGGAGGGAGGGCTGCAATGCAGGAGATTCTCACGGCCGTCACGTACGTCGTTGCATGGCTTGTTTGCGACAAAGTCATCGGCATCGAGAGCGGCCTCATTAAACTGATCATCTCGTTGGGACTGGCCATCGCGGTCTACGTGGCCTGTTGGTACGAGGAGAAAAGGAGAAAGAAGGCAGGACAAGAGGAAGACGAATCGTGACGGTTTCCCGGACCGATAAGAAAAAAAGCGTCCGTCCTGTGCTGAACCGCACGGGCCTCTCTATCGAGAGTATTCTCGAGGGGTCTCCCATTCCCACCTTTGTCATCGACCGGCACCACAAGATCATCCTCTGGAACAAGGCCTGTGCGGAGCTGACGGGTCATCACGCCCGCAACATGATCGGCACGGATCATCATTACAAACCTCTCTACCCGGAAAAACGCCCCCTCATCGCGGATCTCATCGTCGACGGTGATATCGAAGGACTCGAGAGATACTACGGCGGAAAGCGGGTTCAGAGATCCTCCGTCATCGAAGGGGCTTATGAGGCCACGGATTTTTACGAGAACCTGGGAGGCAAGCCGCGCTACCTCTACTTTCTGGCGGCCCCCGTCTACGATGACAACGGAGTGGTCATCGCCGCCATCGAGACTCTTCAGGACGTGACCCGGGAGAGGGAACTGGCGCGCTACCTTCAAGAGAATGCCGAGACCCTGCGACGGGAACTCGACGGGAATATTCTCCTTCGGAAAACCATTGCGGGGATCATCGAGGGATCGCCCATTCCCACCTTTGTCATCAATCGCGACCATAAGATCATCCTCTGGAACCGGGCCTTCACAGAGCTCAGCGGCATCGACGGCTCGACCATGATCGGTTCGGACAATCAGTGGATGCCTTTTTACAAGGAGAAGCGTCCGGTTATCGCCGATCTCATCGTGGACGGCGACGCCGAAGGCCTGGAGACATTCTACGGAAAGAAGAAGGTGCATAAATCCTCGGTGATCGAGGGGGCCTACGAGGCGGCGGATTTTTACGAGAATCTGGGGGGCAAGCGGCGGCACCTGTACTTTCTGGCCGCACCCATCCGCGACGAACGGGGGGAAATCATCGCCGCCATCGAGACGCTTCAGGATGTAACCCGCGAGCGGGAGCTGGAACGGTCCCTGATGGAACAGACCGAAACGTTGAAGCGCGAGCTCGAGGGAAACATCCGACTGCGAAAAACGATCGAGGGGATCATCGAGGGCTCTCCCATCCCGAGTTTTGTGATCGACCGTGACCACAAGGTCATTCTCTGGAACCGGGCTTTCACGGAGATGAGCGGATACCCGGGCTCGACCATGATCGGGACGGACAATCAGTGGATGCCTTTCTACAAGGAGAAGCGCCCCGTCATCGCCGATCTTATCGTGGACGGTGATGCCGAAGGCCTGGAGAAATTCTACGGAAAGAAGAGGGTGCAGAAATCCTCGGTGATCGAAGGCGCCTACGAGGCGACGGATTTTTACGAGAATCTGGGAGGCAAGCGGCGGCACCTGTACTTCCTGGCCGCGCCCATCCGCGACGAAAAGGGGGAAATCATCGCTGCCGTTGAGACGCTTCAGGATGTGACCCGCGAACGCGAAATGGAGCTCAGCCTGAAGGAATACGCCGAGACCATGCGGAATGAACTCGAAGAGAACATCTATCTGCGGAGAAACATCGAGGAGCTGCACAACTTCCACCAGTCCGTCCTCGATGCTTCACCGGATCTGATCCTGCTGCTGGATGCCGACGGGACCGTGCGGTACATGAGCCGCGACATCGATGCCGAACGCGGGCTCACCGCAG
>DATJPI010000287.1:0-5538 GCA_035506495.1 Syntrophales bacterium | reverse complement strand
CAGTCGACGGTGATCATCGGTGCGATCGGCCCGGGAAAGGAGTCGCCTGATTTTTATCCCTTCACCGTTCTGGATTACATCCTGGGCAGCGGCGGCTTCCGTTCCCGGATCTTCCAGGAAATCCGGAGCAACCGCGGATTGGCCTACAGTGCGGGAAGTTTTTACGAAGGACGACAGGGCTACGGCGCATTCGGTGCCTACGCGATGACGAAGTCGGAGTCCACGGGCCAGGTGATCAACCTTATGGAGGGGATCCTCAAAGACGCCCGCGAATCCCGAGTCCCCGCGCAGGAGATCCACCTCGCCAAGCGATCCCTTGTGAACAGCTACATCTTCTCTTTTACTTCCCCGCATATGATCGCGATGCAGTACATGATGCTTGAGTTTCAGGGTTTGCCGACCAAGTTTCTCACCGACTATCCCGCGATGATCGACGCGGTGAGTCGGGAGGACATCCTGAAGTCGGCCGAGAAATATCTCGACCCGGAGAAAAAGACGATTTTTGTCCTCGGAGACGAGAGCAAGTTCGATGAGGCCCTCAAGTCTTTCGGAACGGTCAAGCGGATCAAGTGACGGTGCAAGATGATCGACAGAGCTCTTTTTGAGCGGATTGCAAAACGGATTGACAGCTACGAACCGGACATGATCCGCCTGCAGATCGCCCTGACGGCCATTCCGGCCCTCGCGCCGGAAAACGGGGGCGACGGCGAAGCCGGCAGGGCGGAATTCCTCAGGGAGTGTCTTCGCGGCTTCGGGTTCTCCTCCGTGGAAAATTGCGACGCCCCCGACCTCAGGGCATCCGGCGGCATCCGGCCGAACCTCGTCGTCCGCCTCCCTGGCCGAAACGCCGGCAGGACGGTATGGGTCATGAGTCACACCGATGTTGTTCCCCCGGGAGAGCTGAGGCTCTGGGAACGCGACCCCTACGAAGGATATGTCCGCGGCGGCAAGGTCTTCGGGCGCGGCACGGAAGACAACCAGCAGGATCTCGTGGCCTCCATCTTTGCGGCAAAAGCGTTTCTGGACGAGGGGATCGTGCCGGAGTCGGCCATCGGCCTGCTGTTTGCTGCCGACGAGGAGACCGCAAGCCTTTACGGTCTCGATTACGTTATGAATCACCGGCGGGAATGGTTCCGGAAGACGGATCTCATCGTCGTGCCCGACGCGGGAAACGAAGAGGGCTCCATGATTGAGGTGGCCGAAAAGAGCGTACTGTGGGTTCAGTTCCATACCACGGGCAAGCAGTGCCATGCCAGCCGCCCTTCCCTCGGCGCAAATGCCTTTCGTGCTGCATCCCATCTCGCGGTTCGCATGGAGGAGCTCAGGCGGATCTACGGAGCGACAGACCCCCTGTACGATCCTCCCGAAAGCACATTCGAGCCGACGAAAAAGGATGCCAATGTCCCGAATGTCAACACGATCCCGGGCGATGATATTTTCTACCTGGATTGCCGCATCCTGCCCGTTTATCCCGTCGATGAGGTGCTTACGACCATGAGGAACATAGCCGACGAGGTCGAGAAGCAGTTCGGTGTGCAGATCCAAATCACGCCGGTACAGAAGGCGGATGCCCCCCCTCCGACAGCGCACGACTCACCCGTCGTTTCGGCGCTCAAGGCCGCCGTGAAGGAAGTCTATGGCGTGGAGGCAAAACCCATGGGCATTGGAGGGGGCACTGTAGCCGCTGTTTTCCGAAAGCATGATTATCCGGCCGCCGTCTGGTCGAGATACTGCCACATGGCCCATCAGCCGAATGAGTACTGCCTGATTGCGAACATGGTGGGCAACGCCAAGGTCTACGCGTACCTGTTTCTTCAGAAAGCTGGGGTAATGGCTTGAAAGACGAGACCACCAAGCAACTGACCTTTTCCGACCCTGATGCCTTCAAGATCCTGCTCGGGGAGGGAGACAAGAATCTCCGGCTGATCGAAACGCTGGAGGGCATCCGGATTGCGGCGCGCGGAGACCAGGTCATGCTCACCGGTGAAGAGCCGGCCGTCGATCTCGTGGAAAATCTTCTTGGGCAGATTTACCGCCTGATCCAGAAGGGGTTTCCCGTCTATTCCACCGACATCGGCTTTGCTCATCGCATCCTTTCGGAAAACCGCTCCGTCCGCATTGAAGACATTTTTCTCGACAAAGTTTACATTTCCTCGAAGAAAAGGGTCATCACGCCTAAGAGTATCGCGCAGAAACAGTACATTGATGCCATCCGGAAGTACGACATGGTCTTCGCCATCGGCCCGGCAGGCACGGGAAAAACATACCTGGCCATGGCCATGGCCGTCTCGTTCCTGATGGATCGACGCGTCAACCGCATCGTCCTCACAAGACCTGCTGTCGAGGCGGGTGAAAAACTCGGGTTCCTGCCCGGCGATCTTGTCGAGAAGGTCAATCCCTACCTCCGGCCGGTTTACGACGCTCTCTACGACATGATGGATTTCGACAGAGTCCAGGCATTGATGGAGAAAGGGATCATTGAGGTGGCCCCCCTGGCGTTTATGAGGGGGCGCACCCTGAATGATTCATTCATTATTCTGGATGAAGCGCAGAACACGACATCGGAACAGATGAAGATGTTCGTCACGCGGCTGGGCTGGGGTGCCAAGGCCGTCATCACGGGCGATGTGACCCAGGTCGACCTGCCCTCCGATAAGACCTCCGGTCTTGTGGAAGTGGAGCAAATCCTGGGCAACACGGAGGGTATCCGGTTTGTCTATTTCACGGAGATCGACGTGGTGCGTCACCCCCTCGTCTCGGAGATCATCAAGGCATACAATCACCTGAGCCGGAAGAAGACAAACGGCCGATAAGCGGAAGTCAGGCTGTAGAGAACAGAGGGACGGCTTCCGGGATTGCGGGATTCATGAGATCCAGTTCGAAAACAGGCAGGGGAAACATCTTGATCTCGGGTTCTCAGAAGCTCGAGAAGCTGGATCGCGCCGGCTTGCGCCGGGACGTCCGTAAGATTCTCAAACTTCTGGGGGTCGGCGAGCGGGAATTGAGTCTGATGCTGGTCGACGACGCACAGATTCGAACGATCAACCGGGACTACCTCGGAAAAGATCGGCCGACGAACGTCATTTCCTTTTCCCTATCCGAGGGGACCTTCGGTGAAGTCAATCCGGGCATGCTCGGGGATGTGGTGGTCTCCGTGGAGACGGCAGCCCGGGAGGCCAGAGCGGCCGGGATCCCCGTGGGGGACGCCGTGGTGAACCTGATCCTCCACGGAATTCTGCATTTGACAGGCTATGACCACGGGAAAAGCAGCGGACGGGCGAGGGTCATGTCCGCCGTGCAGGAAGCGATCTTCCTCGAAATCAGGGGGTACCGGCTGAGCGTGACGTTGTGACGTTCGA
Organism: Syntrophales bacterium; assembly: GCA_035506495.1. Taxonomy (GTDB): domain Bacteria; phylum Desulfobacterota; class Syntrophia; order Syntrophales; family UBA2192; genus UBA2192. The sequence continues at coordinate 2,179 of DATJPI010000287.1, read as the reverse complement.
TCAGCCTCCGGTCTCCGCAGCGGGATTCTTGATCTTGAGGACCTGGCCGATCCTGACTTGATTCCCCGGGAGATGGTTCATCTTTGCGATTTCCGCAATCGTCGTGTTGTACCGTTTGGCGATCTGGGTCAGCGTGTCGCCCTTCTTGACGGTGTATTTGATCACGGCCGGCTCCGCGGCGGCAGCCTTCTTGGATTTTCCTTTCTTGGTCGAGGCGACCTGTGTTCCCTTCTCGCGCGTCTTCACGGTGATCTTGAGTGTTTTTCCCGCCGTCACCTGGCTTTCGCTTTTCAGTCCGTTGGTCGACAGAATCGCCTTGGGCGAGGTTCCGAACTTTTTCGAAATCGAGGCAAGGGTATCGCCTTGCTTGACCTTGTATTTTACGACCTTCACTTTTTTCTCGCGTTCCGGCACCGGAGGCTTGGACTCCTTGATCTGGTCGGCCACCGACGCGTACTGCGGGCCAAGGCCTTTGGGTATCTTGAGGTCATAGGGTCTGTCGGGTGTCATCTGGTGGCGAAGCTCGGGGTTGAGCATGACGAACGTATCCGCCGGGAGGCTCATCTCGGAAGCGATATCGGAGAGCTTCATGGGCTTGTACGTCTTGACCGTCTCGAAGGCAATCGGCTTGGCAAATGGTTCCGGCAGGTCCATCCCGTATTTTTTGGGGTTCTTCACGATGTGCAACGTGGCCAGGAACCGCGGCACATAACGGGCGGTCTCGTAGGGCAGCTGCTGGTAGAGATCCCAGAAGTGATCGAGATAGTTGATCTGCTGATGGGAAATGACCTTGAGTACTCGCCCTTCCCCGCAGTTGTAGGCCGCCAGTGCCGTCAGCCAGTCTCCGAAGAGACCGTGAAGATCGGTCAGGTACGCAATGGCGGCCTGTGTCGACTTCTCCACGTTCATCCGCTCGTCGATGAAGAGATCCCGGTTGAGACCGTATTTGTAGCCTGTCGACGGGATGAACTGCCAGGGACCGAGGGCCCTGGCCTTGGACAGGACGCTGACCTGGAAGCCGCTCTCCACGAGGGGAAGCCAGACCAGTTCTTCCGGAAGCCCCGCCTGCCGGAGTTGCTGCTTCATGATGGGGAGGTAGTAGCCGGATCGCTCATAGGAGCGCTCGAAGAAATTGCGTTCGATGGTCTGGAAGCTGCGAATCTCCTTTTCCACATCAGCGTTCATGATCAGGGGAATTTCGCTTAATCTGCCGACAGGGCCTGCGCGGCGGCCCGCGTAGATCTCGAGGATCTTCTTCGCAATCATGAGCCGAAGATCGTCTTTCTCGCGCACCACGACGGATGTGTCCTCATCCTCCGACAAGAGCATGCCATAGGCCTTGTCAAGGGATTTCAGGGCATTGTCCATGTCCCCCTTGTCCCGGTAGGCCTGGGCAAGCCTGAGGAATGACACGATTTCCTCGACGTCCTCTTCGACCTCGGTGTCGCCGTCCTCCTGGGCATTGTTGCCGTTCGGTTTGACCGTCTGCCCTCCGGCGGGTGCCGGTGCGGGACCGGTCGCATTCACAGCTGAACTCCGGGAAGAAGGACCCGATAGGCCGTTGACCTTGCCGTTTTTCGCAGCTTTTTTTGCCGGTTGCTTGTCCGCTGAATCGGCCGAGACAACCTTCCCCTGCGGGTTTACTTGGATCTGCGTGGCTGTCGAACACGCAGTCAGGAAAAACAGGATGATAAGACAGCAGCCCAACTTCAATGACGACATTAGTTTGTTCCTTCCCCGGCAGGGATGCGGCCGGATGAACAGTCGTATTGGCTTCTACCAGAGATTGGTTCGACCCGTCAACGGGGAATTCTTGCAGTCCGATTCACCACGCTGATCGTTCTTACTCTCACGAACCCGGCTGTGATGCGCTGATCAGGTAGGACTCGATAAACTCGTCCAGATCCCCGTCGAGGATTTTCTGGACGTTACCCACCTCCAGGTTTGTCCGGTGATCCTTGATCATTTTGTAGGGGTGAAGCACGTAAGAACGGATCTGGCTACCCCAGGCGATATCCTTTTTTGTCTTGTGAAGCTCTTCCATCTTGCTGCTTTGCTCCTGGAGCTTGATCTCATAGAGCCTCGAACGAAGCACCTTCATGGCCATGGCCTTGTTCTTGTGCTGCGAGCGTTCGTTTTGACACTGCACGACGATGCCCGTAGGCAGGTGAGTGATCCG
>DATJPI010000286.1:0-5226 GCA_035506495.1 Syntrophales bacterium | reverse complement strand
CCCTCTCAGAGGGATGATGATCTGCCCGAGGTATCTTTCCGAGATTTCCTCTTCTCTCGCGATGTCCTTGAGATCGATGGGCCCCTTGCCGTAATTCCTGGCCAGGGCCATCATCAGCCGGACGCCGTATCGGGATCTCGCGGAAATTTTCATAAACGGATAAGGCTTTTCATTAATACTACTTATTTAGTAGTAATTAAATCGCTCCTGGGAAAATGTCAATTACTTTCACGATACGATACCCGCGATTCAGACACTTCTTTCCATCATTCCAATCCGTCCAGATCGATGAAAAACGGCGCATCGATTTCACGGCCGCATCCGTAGATCCCGCACTGCCGGAACATGATGTAATCATCTATACGTCTTTGCAATTCGGCCGTCATGGGCATGACACGGGTCGAAACGCCGTAACCGGGAAGGTCATATTTCCTGTCGAAGAGCTCAAGGGCGTCCTTGACGGACTTCGCCGCAATGAGCTGCCGTGTATCCTTCGTCATGATTTCGAAGACTTGCACCTTCCCCTCCCCTGTTTATCGTCCGTTGGCCGTGGCCTCACGAATGGGCACACCCCCAAGGCCGTCCGAAATCCACACCGGCCTCGCCGATACGCGTCTCCTCGAGCCTCTCCGGAGAAAACCGGGCTTCGACAAAAAACTCCGCATCGTCGACAGACCGGCTCCATTTCAGGATCGTGTAGCAGCTCTTTTCCTCCTGGCTGTATCGTGCCATGATCCGTCCGATGGTCCGCTCCAGTGCTTCGCTGAGCTTTCCCTGCGCAAGAACCGTCGGGCCACGGAAATCTTTGGGACCGAAGACGGTGTCGCTCGGCTCGGCCAGTCTCTTGATCTGTTCGTTTTCGGTCTGATTTCTCCCGACAACGATCTTCAGGTCGGGATCGATGCGAAAATGCCTTCCCAGCTTCAGGAGGTGAAGATCGGCCATGGTGTAACCGGACCTGTGAATAAAGAGATCCCGGAGTCTCGCGGCGATTTCGCGGTCTGTCAGAAGACAGCCACCGGCCGGACAGGGGTAGTCGGTGATCCCCATCTTCTCGGCCAGTTCGATCTGGGGTTTTCTCGAACGCCCGCTGAGGGCGAGCAGTTTCCCGCGATCCACGATCCCCTCCCGTTCGGGAAGGGTGGGATCGAAATACTTCGCCGACAGGGGCCTCAGGATGAGCCCCGGGAGCCCTCCCTCTTTTTCGATGATTTCGATGGCCCTGCGGTGCTGCGACATGGGCCGCTGCCCGAGGACCTCCCCGGTGACGATAAAAGAAACCCCCTCGGCGGCCATCAGGTCGCGGACCTTTCGGAGCATGTAGATGCGGCAGTCGATGCAGGGGTTCATCCCCCGGCCGTAGCCGTGGGGCGGGCGCTCGACCATTTTCATGTAGTCCATGCCCTTGGAAATGACGCGGATCTTGATCCCGAATTCTCCGGCGATCTTCCGCGCCTGGCTCTTGCAACCCGCCGTTTTCGGAGTGCAGTTGCAAAAGGGGCTCATGAAATTGATCGCCTCGATCTCGATGCCCTGATCGAGCAGCATCTTCACGGCTAGGGCGCTGTCAAGCCCTCCGGAGAGCAATGCGAAGGCTTTCTTATTCATTCCCTGCCTCTGTCTTCGACAGGACAAAAATCGCATTTAATGCACAAAGGTTGGGCAGCCAGCGGACCTCTCCCCTTTCATCCAGGAAACGGGCATCGAGAATCCGTAGATGCTTCTCCCTGCAGAAATCCCGAAAATCGCTGACGCTCAGGAAGCGGACGTTGGGAGTGTCGTACCAACGGTAGGGAAGCGAGGACGTAATTGGCGAGCGCCCCTTGAAAAACAGCATGATCCGCGACTGGACGTAAGCGAAGTTAGGGAATCCGACGACGACTTTTCCGGCCACCCGGAGGGATTCCTCGATGACGAAATCCGCTTTTCTGACTTCCTGCATGCTCTGGTTGAGGATCACATAGTCGAAGCAACGGTCCGGGTATTCCATGAGCCCCGTCTCGATGTCGCTGTGAAAAACGCTGAGACCCTTTTTTACGCACTCATAGACGGCCCCTTCATCGACCTCGATCCCCTGCGCCCTTACGTTCTTTTCCCGGGTAAGGATGTACATGAGATCCCCGTAGCCGCAGCCCAGGTCGAGGACCTTCGAGCCCGGCTTGACGAGATCGAAGATGATCCGGTGATCAAGCCGGGCGTCTTTAGATTCCAAATCCCAGTTTGCCGTTTCCATAATACGTTTTTTCCAGGAAGTGCCTGATGAGGTGCGTCTGTTCGTCGATTTCCACCAGGAAGGCGTCATGCCCGTAGGTGGCCGCGATCTCGCAGCTCGTCGCCTCGATCAGCCCCGCTTTGAGCTCGCGGACGATTTCCTGGGACTGATACGACGGATAGAGCCAGTCGGACTTGAAGGAGATCACGAGAAAGCGGGTGTCGATGGGTTTATCCCGCGAAACCAGCTTTCCGTTGGATAGGTCGAAATAATCGACGGCCTTCATGATGTAAAGATACGAGTTCGCGTCGAATCGCTTGACGAAGCTCTCGCCCCGATAGCGCAGGTACCCCTCCACTTCGAAGTCGGCGCCGAACTTGAAGCTGTAATCGCCGTTTTTCAGCTTGCGGGAGAACTTCTCCTCCATGGACTGGTCGCTCATGAAGGTGATGTGACCGATCATGCGTGCGACGGCCAAACCCTTGGCGGGCTGCCCGTACTCGTAGTAGTTCCCGTGACGCCAGTCCGGGTCGGCCATGATGGACTGCCGGACGACTTCGTTGAAGGCGATCTGCTGGGGCGAATGCTTCAGGGCCGTGGCGATGGGGATGGCTGAGCGGACCCTCTCCGGGTAGGAGGCGACCCACTGCAGGACCTGCATGCCGCCCATCGATCCGCCGGCCACGGACAGGAGCCTTTCGATGCCGAGATGGTCGATGAGGTGCCTCTGGGCATTGACCATGTCGGCCACGGTGATCATGGGGAAATCCAGCGCGTAGGGTTTCCCGGTCTTCGGATTGGTCGACGACGGCCCCGTTGACCCCTTGCACCCCCCGATGACGTTCGAGCAGACGACGAAATAGCGGTCCGTGTCGAAGGCCTTGCCCGGGCCGATCATGTCGTCCCACCATCCGGGATTGTTCTCGCCCCCGTGGACCCCTGCCGCGTGGGCATCTCCTGACAGGGCATGGACAATCAGAATTGCGTTCGACCTGTCGGCGTTGAGCCTGCCGTACGTTTCGTAGGCAAGCGTCACGGGGCCAAGCGTCTTGCCGCATTCGAGCGAAAGCTCATTCGGCGGGTGCGCGAACGTGTAGTACTGCGTCTCGACGAAGCCGACGCCGCCGTCCTCCGCAGTCAGATGTGTTGCCTCCGATATACTCATACGTTTCCGATCCGTTAGGCCTGAAACCTGTTACCTGTTACCTGTTACCTGTTACCTGTTGCCTGCATCCTCAACCTTCTTTAAAAAGCCACGTCGACAGGTACCTCTCGCCCGTGTCGGGCAGTATGACGACGATCAGCTTCCCCTCGTTTTCCTTGCGTTTTGCCAACTCTAGGGCGGCCCACAGGGCGGCCCCGCAGGAGATGCCGACAAGGATTCCTTCCTCCTTTGCCAGGCGACGCGCCGTGATGCCGGCATTTTCATTGGAGACCTTCACAATCTCGTCGATGAGGGACCGATCCAGCACCTGGGGGATAAATCCCGCGCCGATGCCCTGGATCTTGTGTGGGCCGGGCTGCCCGCCGGAAAGGACAGGCGAATCTTCAGGCTCGACGGCGATGGCCTTGAATGACGGTTTCCTCTTCTTGATAACCTCTGCCACCCCTGTAATGGTCCCGCCGGTTCCCACACCGGCCACGAGGATTTCGATTTTGCCGTCCGTGTCATTCCATATCTCTTCGGCCGTCGTCTTGCGATGGATCTCCGGATTGGCCGGGTTGTTGAACTGCTGGGGCATGAAGGCGTTGGGCGTGGCCGCCGTCAGCTCTTCGGCCTTCTTCACGGCCCCTTTCATCCCTTCCGCTCCGGGCGTCAGCACCAGCTCTGCCCCGAAGATCTGCAGAAGCTGCCTGCGCTCCATACTCATCGTATCGGGCATCGTGAGGATGAGACGATAGCCTCTTGCAGCGGCGACGAAGGCCAGCGCGATCCCTGTGTTGCCGCTGGTGGGCTCGATGATGACCGAGTCCTTGTTCAGGATTCCCCGCTTCTCGGCATCGTCGATCATGGCGACACCGATGCGGTCCTTAACGCTGGACAGGGGATTGAAGGATTCCACTTTGGCGACAACCTGTGCCTTTACTCCCGTGGTCATGCGGTTCAGCCTGACCAGGGGCGTCCGCCCGATCGTTTTTGTGATGTCCTCGTATATCTTCATTTCGCATCCTCCTCGAACGGTTCTGTCACTCAGGCGGCCGCTTCGCGCAGGGCCTGGTCGATGTCTTCCTTGATGTCCTCCGCGTCCTCGATGCCGATGGAGAGCCGGATGTAGTCCTCCGTCACGCCCGTCGCTTCCTGCTCCTTTCGCGTCAGTTGCTGATGGGTTGTCGAGGCCGGGTGGATGACGAGGCTCTTGGCATCGCCGATGTTGGCCAGGTGAGAGAGCAGTTTGACCGAGTTGATGAACTTTTTACCCGCCTCGAGTCCCCCCTTGATGCCGAATCCCAGGATGGCCCCGTAATGCCCCCGGAGGTATTTCGCAGCCGTCTTGTGGGAGGGATGATCCTCAAGGCCGGGATAGTTGACCCAATGAACAAGCGGGTGCTCCTGAAGGAATTTCGCTACGGCGAGTGCATTGTCGGAATGTTTTTTCTGGCGAAGCGTGAGTGTTTCCAGACCCTGCAGGAAAAGAAAGGAGTTGAAGGGGCTGAGCGATGCCCCGATATCCCGCAGCAGTTGCACTCGGGCCTTGATGATGAAGGCCACGTTGCCGAGCCCCGGGAAGTTGCCGAAGACGTCCCAGAACTTCAGGCCATGGTAACTGGGGTCGGGCTCGGTGAACTCGGGGAATTTACCGTTGCCCCAGTTGAATTTCCCCGCGTCCACGATGACGCCTCCGATGGACGTCCCGTGCCCGCCGATGAACTTGGTGGCCGAGGTGGCCAGGATGTCCGCCCCGTAGTCGATGGGCCGCACGAGACCCACTCCGACCGTGTTGTCCACGATGAAGGGAACTTCCGCGTCGTGGGCAATCTTCGCGATGGCTTCAAAGTCGGGCACGTCGAGCTTG
>DATJPI010000285.1:0-4804 GCA_035506495.1 Syntrophales bacterium | reverse complement strand
ATGAAAAGTGGCAAGAAAAATGGGGAAAGATGCGGTCAACCGTTTGAGGGATGAGGAGGTGAAGATGGCGAAGGAATATTTGTATCTTGACGATTACCGGGTCGGTGACAGGATGATCTCGCCGGCCAGGACCGTCACGGAAGCGGACATCGTGAATTTTTCGGCCCTCACCGGCGACTGGCACCCCCTACACACGGATGTGGAATACGCAGCCGCAACACCGTTCAGGGGCCGCATCGCACACGGCATGCTCGTCCTGAGCATTGGCCTGTCGCTGCCCTTCCGGCTGGGCGTCTATTCGAGCTACCTGCCCAAGTCGTTCATCGCCTTTTACGGGATGGAGGCGGTCCGTTTCACGGCGCCGACACGAATCGGGGATACCATCCACTGCGAGGTGGAGGTCATCGAGATTGCTGACAAAGGAAAGGACGCGGGGGTTCTGACTGTCCGCAACGAGATCAAGAACCAAAGGGGCGAGACAGCGGTCACCTTCGTGATGAAACTGTACTGCGGGAAAAAGCCCGCCTGAGGTTTCTTCTCTCGAAGACCCAAAGGTACCGGTAGTGACACTGCAGTGAATCGCTCCGCGATGGGGGAAAGGAGATCGAGGAATGGCTGACACGACCGAGAACAAATCGAGCCGCCAACAGAAAAAGGACAGGGAGCACCGGGAAAACCAGGAGCATTGGCTCACCGAAGAACAGAAGATCTACGAGTTGTGGGAGAAGGCTTACAACCCCGGGGGCCAGGCCCAGAATGAGCGGCTGGCCCAGCAGGGGAAGAGACCTCCCCGTCAGCTCATCCGTCAACTGATCGACCCGGGGACGGAATTCTTCGAGCTGAGCCGCGGCGCGGGCTTCGGGATCGGCTATGAGGGCGTGAACGATGTCCCCTCTGCCGGGCTCGTGACGGGGATCGGCAAGATCCACGGCAACTGGGTCATGATCCTCGCCAACGACAGCCGCGTGAGCGCCGGGGCCTACTACCCCATCAGCTGCAAGAAGCACCTGCGGGCGCAGGAAATCGCCGAGCGATGCGGCCTGAACTTCGTCTACATTGCCGATTCGGCGGGCGCCTATCTGCCGCTGCAGGACCGGATCTTCCCGGGCCGAAACCAGTTCGGCCATTTCTTCTACAACATGTGCCGGATGTCGGCCAAGGGGTTGAAGCAGTACACGCTCAGCACCGGGGGAAACACGGCAGGCGGGGCCTACATCGTCTACCTGGCCTGCGAGTCCATCATGATCGACGGGATGTCCTACTCGTTTCTCGGGGGCCCGCCCATGGTGAAATCCGCCATCGGGGAGACGGTGAGCATGGAAGACCTGGGAGGGGCGAGGGTCCACACGCAAATCTCGGGCGGGGCCGATCATTTCGTGAAGACACAGGACGAGGGGATCGAGAAGCTTAGGGAACTTCTTGCTTTCGACCCGAAGCAGACGATTTGCATCGACCGGCGCAGGCCCACTGAACCCAGAGTCCCGGCCGATTACCTGTATCAGGTCCTGCCCAAGGAGACCGGCAGGGGGATCAATATCCGCGAGGTGCTTGCCGCCATCGCCGACGACAGCTATTTCAGTGAATACAAGCGTCAATACAACATCGGTCGGGGTGACAACGTCGTCTGCGGGAAGATCCACCTCAAGGGGATCCCCGTCGGGGTGATCGCCAGCAACAACAACGGAGTCATCTTCGTGGACTCGGCCCGGAAGGCCATCGAATGGGTCATCCGCTGCTCCACGATGAAGATCCCCCTCCTCTACATCCAGAATTCCCCGGGCTACATGGTGGGGACGGCCGAGGAGTATGCCGGCATCGGCAAGTACGGATCCGGCATGGTCAGGGCCGTCGCCTGCACCGAGGTGCCAAGAATCCAGTGGATCATCGGGCCGGATCACGGCGCCGCAAATTTCGGCATGAGCGGAAGGACCTTCGACCCGCTCTTCATCTTTGCCACCATGCGGGCGAGGACGTCGGTTATGTCCGGAGAGACGGCGGGATTCATCCTCACGAGCCTTGAGCGAGTGAACCGCAAAAAGCGGGGCCAGGAGATGGATGAAGAGGCGGCCAAGAAATTCCAGCAGGGGATGATCGACAAATACAACCGCGAAGCTCATCCTTTCTACATGGAGGCGAGGCTCTTCAACGATGGGACGCTTCCGCTCAAGGACTGCCGCGACGCTCTGGCCCTCGGTTTCGAGGTCGCACTCCTGCAGCCGATCCGAGAATCCAATTTCGGGAATTTCAAGTTCTGAAGGCGCAGAAAGAAAGACGGCCGCCGTTTCCCGGTGCCTCCAACAATAAAACGGCATGGATCCACCGGGTCCATGCCGTTTTATTTTCATGGTGCCGAAGCCGGGATTTGAACCCGGACAGGCGTACGCCCACTAGACCCTGAACCTAGCGCGTCTACCAATTCCGCCACTTCGGCATTCTTTCAAGGGAACTAAATCTATAATGATCCCCGAAACCTTGTCAAGCAAAAACAGGCTTGATATAAGAGAACTTCGTGATATGTTACGAAGAAGTCCGGCTGATGGCCGGGCTTTCGGGATATTGGAAAAGAGGGGGCTGTCGATTCATGGATGTTATCCGGGGACTGGACCGGATCCCTGCAACATATGAATGCTCCGTTGTGACCATCGGGAATTTCGACGGGATTCATCTCGCTCACCAGGGACTGCTGAGCAAGGTAGTGGAAGAAGCCCGGAACAGAAAGTGCGGTGGCATCGTCATCACGTTCGAGCCGCACCCCCAGAAAATCCTTCACCCGGAGCGAAGGCCCTTCTATCTTTTAACAACACTGGAGGAGAAACTGAAGCTCATCGAAGCCCTCGGAATCGATGCGGTCATCTTGATCGAGTTTACTCCGGAGTTCGCGAAAACATCGGCGGAGGCGTTTGTGCAGGACATTCTCTGGGACAAACTGCACATCGCGAAGCTCATCATCGGGCACGATACGGCCTTCGGGAACCGCAAGAGCGGCAACAAAGACTTCCTCCGGAGCAAGGGGCAGTTACTCGGTTTCGACGTGGAGGCCATTGATGCCGTGCAACTCGACGGGATCGCCGTAAGCAGCACCCGTGTGCGGCACTCCCTCCAGGAAGGGGATGTGCGAAGGGCCATGAAGCTCCTGGGTCGTCCCTACAATTTGAGCGGTGTTGTTGTGAAGGGGTACAGGCGAGGCTCGGAGATTGGAATCCCCACAGCGAACATAGAGGCGGAAAAGGAGCTCGTTCCGGCCCTGGGCGTCTATGCCGTCGTAGCCGATATGGGAGAGATCCGCCATCCCGGCGTTCTCAACATAGGCTACAGCCCGACCTTTGGCGACAACCATCTTACCGTAGAGGTCCATCTTCTGGATTTTCCCCGAGAGGAACTTTACGGAAAGGCCATCAATGTTTTCTTCATCGACCGAATCCGGGACGAGATGAAGTTCGAAAGCCCCAAGGAGCTGGTGAAACAGATCGAGAGAGATATTGAGAGAGCCAAGGAGCTTCTCAAGCCGCAGCTTGACGTGAGGTAGAGGCCGTGTTGCCTGCTGGAGGGTAGACGATGTTCATCAAGATATGGGGTGCCAGGGGATCGATCCCCGTCAGCGGTCAGGAGTACGTCAAATACGGCGGAGACACGACCTGCATCGAGGTCCGCTCCAAGAATGGCAGCGTCATCATCGTTGATGCGGGAACAGGTATCCGGAGGCTGGGCAAGGATCTGCTGGCCCAGGGGCTCTACAAGTACGACCTCATCTTCACCCATGCCCACTGGGATCACGTGATGGGTTTCCCGTTCTTCCGGCCTCTCTACTCGGACAGGACGAGCCTTCACATCCATGGCTGTCCCTTTGCCGAGGAATTCGTCCGGACCATGCTGACGAGGATGTTGTCCCCGCCGAACTTTCCCGTCAACTACGGCGATCTAAAAGCCCGGATCGAATACTCCGATGGCTGCCCCAAGGAAATTCAAATCGACTCCGTCACGATCATGCCCATCGACATCAGCCATCCCGGCGGTGGAAAAGGCTACAAGTTTATTGAGGATGGGCGGAGCTTCGTCTTCCTAACGGACCACGAGATCGGATACACGCACCCCGGAGGCCTGCCGCATAAGGACTACCTGCAATTCTGTGCCGGCGCTGATCTTCTTGTCCACGATGCCGAGTTTACCGGCGAAGAATACGCCAGGCACCGAACCTGGGGGCATTCCTCCTACCTGGACACCTTGGACCTCGCCATGGAGGCAAGAGTAAAACAGCTGGCCCTCTTTCATATCAACCAGGACCGCACCGACAAAGCCATGGACAAGATCGTGGATCACTGCCGGCGGGTCATCCGGGAAAGCAGCGCGAAGGTGGAGATACTGGGGGCCTGCTGCGAAATGACCTTCGCGCTCTAAGAGCGCGAGGTATCAGGCTCCAGGTATCAGGTGCCAGGTAAGAAGAGTATTTGAAAACCTTGTTGTTTGAGGCTTGCGGCTTTATCCAGTCTTGTCCGACGTTCTAGAAAGCTACCCATTTTCCATCATAGAAATGAAATATCGAAACCTCCACTCCTGGGATGTCGATTACAAGACGGCGGTGGCCATACAGGCTGATCTGCGCGGGAAACTGGTTCTGCGTGACGACGGGCCGGGGGATATCCGGATTGTTGCCGGGGCCGACCTTTCCTGCAACAAGGGTGATAACCGGGTCTATGCCGCAGTCGTTCTTCTGGACATCGCTACCCTGGAAGTCGTTGAGGAGGCCAGCCACAGTGGTAGGATCTCGTTTCCTTATATCCCCGGTCTCCTCTCCTTTCGTGAGGGC
>DATJPI010000284.1:0-6781 GCA_035506495.1 Syntrophales bacterium | reverse complement strand
CTCGGCGAAGCTGAAGGTGGCGGTGATGAGCACTACGACTGCGGAGAGAATCAGGGTGGAAAGCGTCTTTTTCATGGTCAGGTCCTCCTCGGTGTTTTTGTTTGTTGCCCGATACTATAGGAAGGAACGTGCCAGGATGGGCATCCGGGGAAAGATAGTTTGCAACACACTGATTCTAAACAGAAAAAGTATGGCGGGTGGGCTTCTTCGGTGGCTCTTCGCCACCCCTGAAAGGGGGTCTTTTTGAAAGAAACGTTCAACCCCCGGTGAACGAAACATTGAAAAAAACAGGGTTCAGGGTATGGGGTACAGGGTACAGGGGAAGATGAAGAAGGCAAACAGAAAAATCCCCCTTCATCCCACTTTCATAAAGGGGAATGAAGGGGGATTTTGATGTCTGACGTTCTCCTTGGGCTGACGGCCGTCTGCTGTCTGCGGTTTGCCTTCGGCTATTTCGTCAGGTAGGCGGCAAGGGCATTCACCACCCCCGGGGAAAACAGGGTGACCATCAGGATATAGAGGAAAAAAATGGATGCTGCAGAAAAAAGATCCAACCCCCTGTAACGCCGGAAAAGAGAGACAAGTGTGACCCCGCCAAGAACAACGGCAACGATCTGGGCCGTCAGGAAGAGGCTGAACCCCGAAAAGATCACAACAGCCGCGACAAACAGAAGAGCCATCAGTGCCATGACGAACAAAAGCGTCCGGGTTTCACCCTGTCTTTTCATAAGCCCTCTGCCTTTCGATAGCCGGCTGTTTTCCCTGCATCACAAGTGTCCCTTATCACAAATCGCCTGCCCTGTCTCAGCACTTTTGCCCTCCACGGTCAGGGGCCTGATCCGAGCATAAGACCTAAGGTCGCCGCACATGAAAAAATAATATCTGTTTTCAATCCCTTGTGATAATATCATATGTTGTCACCCGGTTAAGCGGGGTGATGTCCTGTCACCACCATAACAAAGGAGATCTTGAGATGAAAAAATTATCGGCAGGCGCTCTGGTCGTCTTCATGCTTTTGTTCCTCTTTACCGCCACTGCGGCACTGGCAGCGGAACAAGCAAAGAAAGACGTGCTTGCGAAGGTTGGCGCCAAGGAAATCACGAAGAGCGACGTCCAGGCCTACGCAGGGCTCTACCCGGAGCAGCAGCAAGCCCTCATCAAGGCCGATCCCCGGATGGAAGAGGTTCTGGTAAGGAATCTCGTCAGCATCATGGTCGTGTCGGATATCGCCAGGAAGAAGGGATTGGAGAAGGACCCCGCGATACGCAAGCAGATCGAGATCATGAGAAATGAGTACCTGGCAAGAACCTACGTACAGAAAGAAGTCCTCGGCAAGATCAACCTCACGGAAAAAGATTACGAGGCATACTATAACGCACACAAAAAGGAGTTCGAGAACCCCGAGATGGTGAAGGCCCGCCACATTCTCATTGCCGTGAAGCCCAATGCCACGGAAGAAGAGAAGAAGGCGGCACTGAAAAAGACCGAGGAAATTCTCGACAAGGCAAAGAAAGGCGAAGACTTTGCCAAGCTCGCCTCGGAATATTCTGATGATCCCGGCTCCAAGGCAAAAGGCGGCGATCTGGGATTCTTCACGCAGGGCAGCATGGTCGGGAAATTCGAGCAGGCCGCTTTCGCCCTGAAGCCCGGAGAGATCAGCCCCGTCGTCGAGACGGAATTCGGCTACCACATCATCAAGGTCGAAGAGCGCAAGGCAGCCGAGCAGCAGCCTTACGAAACCGTAAAGGAGCAGGTCAAGGCAAAGGCTACCCAGGCCGCTCAACAGGAACGCCTCAATTCATTCCTCGAGAAGGCGATGAAGGACGCCAAGGTGACCTTCTACGGACCGGAGCCTCCGAAGGAATAATCGCGCAGCCGATGGGGCCGGAAACAGGGGATGGAAGACCTGACCAAACCCAGGCTGGACCCGGACCGGTGCACCGGTTGCGGACTTTGCCTCTCTGTCTGCCCCTCCGATGTGCTCACCCTGGCAGACGGGACAATCTCTCTTGCCCGGGAAGGCTGTTTTGGATGTGACCACTGTGCAGCCGTATGTCCTGCAGAGGCGATCAGGATCGACACCGTCAGTCCCGGGAACCTCTCGCTTGCCACGATAGAGACGGGCGGTTGTTGGCTCCCCTTCGGGGAGTTCGACACCGCCCTTCTTGTTCGGCTTCTTTACTCACGCCGCTCCTGCCGCTGTTTTACCGATGCTCCGGTCGAGAGATCCGCATTGGAGGACCTTGCCCGCATCGGCACCATGGCCCCCTCGGGGACCAACAGCCAGCGCTGGAGTTTCACGATCGTTCCCGATCGGGCGGCCCTCCTTGCTTTCGGGAGGCGGATCGGCGGCTTCTACGGGCGACTGAATCGCCTCGCGGCGAACCCGGCAGCCCGCCTTTTCTCACGCCTTTTCATGCAGGACAAACTGGGACACTATTACAGACGCTACTACAATCAGGTGGAGGAAGCCCTTCGACAGTTCCATGAGACAGGCCGAGACCGGCTATTTCACGGCGCCACGGCAGCCATTCTGATCGGTACGGAACCAGGCGCTACGTGCCCCCGCGAGGATGCAATGCTTGCCGCTCAGAATATCGCCTTGGCCGCCCACACCATGGGCATCGGGACCTGTCTTATCGGCTTTGCCGTCGAGGCCATGCGCCGTGATCGATCCATCCAGCGCTCCTTGGGCATCCCTGAGACGGAGGACGTCCATGCCGTCATCGCGCTGGGCCAGCCGGCTGTCGCCTATCTTCGTCCTGCCGGGCGCAAACCGGCGAAGGTCCGCTACGCAACCTCCACAAAATCCACATAGAAAATTGAAAACATTGTCCATATTCCGGCGAACCTGAGATAATGCCTCTATGGAACCCGTTGTCCTGGCAGAAAATCTGAGGAAGCAATTCGGCACCTTTACTGCCGTGGACGGGATCTCCTTTTTCGTCCGGCCCGGAGAATGTTACGGTATCCTGGGTCCGAACGGCGCAGGCAAAACATCGACGATCCGGATGATTTACGGGTTCTCCCCCCTTTCGGGCGGTGCCCTTCATGTCCTCGGCCAGGATGTCACCAACAGCCGCCAGCTTCGCAAGGTGAAATACCGAATCGGTGTCTGCCAGCAGGAGAACAATCTAGACCCCGATCTTTCCGTCCTTCAGAATCTCGAAGTTTTCGCTTCCTATTTTGATATTCCCCGCTCGAAAGCCACGGCAAGGGCCCAGGAGCTGCTGAAATTCATCGCGCTGGAAAACCGCAAGGATACCTCTATCGCGGAGCTTTCGGGGGGACTCATGCGCCGGATCGTGCTTGCGCGGGCCCTGATCAACGAGCCTGACCTCCTGATTCTCGATGAGCCCACCACGGGCCTCGATCCCCAGTCACGCCACCAGATTTGGGAGCGCCTGGAGGGGCTCCGAGCCCGGGGGATCACCATTCTCCTCACGACACACTACATGGAGGAAGCCTCTCGGCTTTGCGACCGGCTGATCATCGTGGACCACGGGAAGATTCTCGTGGAGGGGCGACCTCTGGAGCTGATCCGGGAACATGCAGGCAGGGACATCATCGAAGTTGCAGAACCCGACGCGAAGCTGCGCTCGTTCGTGAAGGAGCGCAACCTTCGTCACGATGACTTGGGACACCGCCTGCTCATCTACTGCGGCGAGCGGGACCAGCTCTACCGTGAGGTGAGCGACTACTGCCGCGATGGATGCACCCTGCGAACGGCCACGCTGGAGGATGTCTTTCTGAAACTGACGGGGAGGGATCTGCGGGAATGAACAGGTCAAGCCTGCCGGTTATCTCCTCGCGGTTCCTCCGTATCTGGAACCGCAACTTCATGACCTACCGCAAAACCTGGAAGGTGAGCTTCATGCCGCCCATGCTGGAGCCGCTGCTGTATCTTGCGGCCTTCGGCCTGGGAATGAGCGGGCTCGTGGGAGACGTTTCCTGGCGCGACCGATCGATATCATACGTCGTCTTCATCGCTCCGGCTCTTCTTTCCGTCAACATGATGTACAATGGCTTCTTCGAAACGACCTACGGCTCTTTTATCCGCATGTACTACCAGAAGACCTTTGATGCCATGATGGCCACCCCTCTCTTCCTCGAGGAAATCATTACAGGCGAAATCATCTGGGGTGCCACCAAGTCCGTCATCGCATCGTCCATCATGCTTGCTATCATCAGCCTCTTCGGCCTGATCCGTTATCCCGAGGGCATTCTCCTGATCCCGATTTCCTTCCTGGCTGGCCTCGCCTTCGCGTCGATCGGGATGTACTTTACGGCAGTCGTGCGTAACATCGACCTGTTTAACCTGCCCATCTTCCTCTTCATCACACCCATGTTTCTCTTCAGCGGGACCTTCTTCCCCCTCGACACGCTCCCCGGATGGGCCCAAGCACTGGCATACGGCCTGCCGCTGACCCACTTGGTGGAGATTACGCGGGCCGTCGCCATCGGCCCTTTCGATACCCTCGCCCTGTGGAACCTGATCTACCTGGCTCTCTTCAGCGCCATCTTCTTCCCCCTGGCACTGGTCAAGATGAGAAAGAGGCTTATCAAATAAGGTCCAAGGTAAAAGGAAAAAGGATAAAGGGAAAAGGAGAAAAGACAAAGGGCCTGGACAAGCCTTTGCCCTTTAACCTTTATCCTTTATCCTATTTTATCCGTGCTTGATTTTCATGTAGACGATATAGGCAGCCATGACACAGCCGGTTGCATTGCCAAGGATGATGGGCAAGCTTCCGAGCAGCAGACCGTAGATCAACCAGAGGAAAAGACCCGTAAACAGGATGGCAAACGATCCCAAGGAGAGATCACGGGTCATCCGGGTTCTGTAGACCTTGATGACCTGAGGAGCAAAACCGACGGTGGATACAGCCGCTGCCAGCAGTCCGATGAGGGTCACGATGTCCATGCCGCGGGCCTCAACATAGCACCTCCTGGTGAAAGAATCGGTGCGAGATAGAACAAAGCGCTGAAATTATAAACACTTGAAAAATATCGCGGCACCCTTTTTATTTGACAGAAACAATGGGATTCCCTATACTTTGTATTCACTTTTCTAACAGGTGAGGCTTTTGGACACAAGCAAAATAGCCATTATCGGTCCGGGACGACTCGGGACGGCGCTCGCCTATATCTACGGCCGCAACGGCAGGGGTGTGACGATTTACTATCACGACGCCGAGGTGTGCCGCCACATTAACCAGGAGCACCTCAACCCGAAGCACCTCACCTCCGATCTGGCACGCCTCTATGGCGGAATGGATAAGGTTCCCCGTCTGGCGCCGGAGGTGGCGGCATCGAGCGATCTCGAACAGGTTGTTCACGACAACGACTTCATCTTCCTCACCATCACCATGAACCGCCTGTCGAGGCTGCTGGATTACCTTCGCCCCATGATCGCCAAGAAACGGGGCAAGACGTGCATCATCTCGGCCATCAAGGGCCTCGTGGCAGACGAAAAGACAAAAGAGTTGATCACCCCTTCCCAGATGATACAGGGCGACCTGAATCACATCCAGCACAAGTTCAAGGTCGTCGCCATGGGAGGCCCTTTCTTCGACGTGGACATCGCTCTGGGAAAACCGGTGGCCTTGACCATCGCCGGTCCGCGCAGTGTGGCGCAGACCGTTCGGAAGGAGGTCCTGAAGTTCGACAGGCGCGAGATCACCTCGTACTACAATTTCGATATCGTGGGCATCGAGGCCTGCGGGGCCCTCAAGAACATCGTGGCGAACATCAAAGGGGTCACGGACCGCATGAACCTCGGCAATTCCATTCCCGGAACCATCTTCGCGCGCTCGGGCGTGGAGATCCGTTCCCTGTCGAGGCTGCTGGGCGGAAGCTTCCAGGCCTTCTACAGCCAGGCGGGGGTAGGCGATCTCTATGTCACGCTGTCCTCGGATGCCAGCAAGAACTACCGTTACGGGAAACTCTACTACGATCTGTTCGACGGGAACCCCATTCAGACAGACAAAAACGTGCTGTCTCAGATCGACGGGACCCCGGAAGGGCCCAATACGATCCGCAACGTCTATCGCTACCTGGCGAAGAAAAATATGTATAGCCCGATTTTCTCTTGCGCCTACCACATTTTCAACGAGACGGGGGACCGCAAGCAGATCGAAGAAAAACTCATCGAATCTATCCAATTCGACAAGCGCTCCCAGGAATACATCGGTCCCGTCTCGCGCGTCCTCTACCGGATTTTTCCGAATTGGTGGTATCGGCGCGACAAAGGCCTGCCATCCATGTTGGACTTCTAGCAAACGGTTGACCGGGGGCGCATCCCGCCAGGGTGCGCAACCATGGATGGTTCATTCCTTGCCGGGAAGCCCCGTGAAGCGGATCAAGGCTTCCAAACCGCTCATCTGCTGCGTTGCCTCGTCCTTTGTCGCTCGACGTACGCAACCAGGTACGCCTCCGCTCCTCAGGACTCGGCTGCCTTGCATCTAAGTATTTTTGAACCGTTTGAATGACGATGAGCCTGCTGACCGGGGGTGCATCCCGCTAGGGCGCGCAATCATGTCTGGTTCTTTCCTTGCCGGGGCGCCGCCGCGAAGCGGGTGAGGCGCAAAATGGGCCCATCTACTGCGTTGCCCTCGTTCCTCGTCCTACGGAGACCCTTTCCTGGAGTTCCCCCGGAATTGTGGACAGTCCGAAAAGCTGCTAAATAAGAGCAAGGAGGACTGTCATGGGATCCAGGAGACGGAACTTTACACGCGAGTACAAGATCGAAGCCGTAAAGCTGGTCACCGAGGCCGGCAACAGC
>DATJPI010000283.1:0-3650 GCA_035506495.1 Syntrophales bacterium | reverse complement strand
AACGATCGCCGAGCAGCTGGCCCCCGAGGACCTCGTCGAGCAGCTGGCCGAATACTTCGAGGCCATGAACCGGGCCCTTAGAGAGCCTCCGCCGGGCACGCTGGACAAGTTCATCGGGGACAGCATCATGGCCTTCTGGGGAGCCCCCTCACCTAACCCGGATCACGCGGTGACGGCCTGCCGTGCAGCTCTTCAAGGCCAGGAGTATCTGAAAGAGCTTCAGGAAAATTGGGCCCGGGAGGGCAAGCCCATCTTCCACCAGCGCATCGGCATCAACACAGGCGAGGTTATTGTCGGCAACATGGGGAGCGCCGCCCGGCTTAATTACACGGTCGTCGGCGAAACGGTGAACGCAGCGAGCCGATTCGAGGGTCTCAACAAACTCTACGGTACCCGGATTATGATCGGGGAGAACACCCGAGAACAGGTGAAGGATCATTTCGTTGTCCGTCCCCTCGATTTCGTGTCCGTCAAGGGAAGCACAAAAGGCGTGAAAATTTACGAGCTAATGGCCGAGGCGGGCAGCGCCGATGATCGGACACTCGCGATTGCCCGGCTTGCCGCAACGGCGCTTGATCTTTATCTCGACAGGCGCTGGGACGAGGCTCGCGCATGTTACGAGAAAATACTGAAACTGGATCCCTCGGACCGGCCCGCCGTGATCCTGAGTGAGCGCTGCAGGCTCTACGCTGAAAATCCGCCGCCCGGCGACTGGTCGAGCATTCATCGGATCGACAGCAAATAGGGCCCCTTCCGATGAGTCCCTTTCCGGTCCGAAAAAGACTCATGGGATCCGTAAACCGATTCCCCGCTGAAGCGTTATATTATGTAACAATCTTTCAGACAGGCAGGAATGTTAAAACGATCTTCATGCCGAGCGGGAGAAGACCTATGAACGCGTTGAAATCATTCCGAATTGCAGTGATCTGGTGCATGATCCTGCTGATTGCTTTCCCACCTCCGGTTTTCGCCCAAACTAGCAAGCCGGACAGCAAGGCAGGCGCGGGGAAGTTTTCCCAGGAGCAGCTGGATCAGATTCTGGCACCGATCGCCTTGTATCCCGACTCACTTCTCGCCCAGATCTTCATCGCTTCGACCTATCCTCTGGAAGTCGTCATGGCGGACAGGTGGGCACGCGAAAACAAAAGCCTCCAAGGCGATGAGTTGAACACTGCCCTGGCAAAGCAGCCCTGGGACGCCAGTGTGAAGGCCCTCGTACCCCTCCCCGATGTTCTCTCGATGATGAGCCAGAAGCTGGACTGGACCCAGATGGTAGGAGATGCCTTTCTCGCCCAGCAGAGCGACGTGATGGACACCGTTCAGAATCTCCGGAAAAGGGCATCAGAGGCGGGCAACCTCAAGTCCACAGAGCAGCAGAAGGTTATCGTCGAGCAGGAGGTTATCCGGATCGAACCGGCCAACCCGTCCATGGTTTACGTGCCTGTCTACGATCCCTGGTGGATCTACGGCACCTGGTGGTGGCCATACTATCCGCCCTACGTCGTCTATCCCTATCCGCCCGGTTTTGTATTCGCTCCCGGGTTCATCTGGTTCGGCGTCGGTCTCTTCGTGGGGGCTTACTGGGGCAGCTGGGGGTACTGGGGCTGGCACAACCACGCTTGCTATGTAAACCCGAATTACTATGCCCACGGCGGTCATGGCGGGACCGTCGGCGCAGCTTTCGCTGGCAGTCATGGCGGCTCCGTCGGCGGGGCCGTAGCGAATGCGAACCGCAACGCTACCGGATCCGGCGGAGCAGCCGGCAGGGGCTTCGCGACTCAAGCCTGGACGCATGACCCCGCCCATCGGGGAGGAGTTGCCTACCGGGACCAGGCCACCAGGGAGCGGTTCGGCCAGCAGACAAACCGCGCAGCCGTGGAAAGCAGACGGAATTTCCGAGGCTATGAAGGCAACTGGATCGAGCGGGGAGCCCGATCCAGCAGCTCGTCCACCGCTGCCGGCAGATCCAATACCGCGGCCAGCCGAGCGGGCAGAACCGACACAGCGGCAAGCAGAGCAGGAAGGCCCGATTCAGTAACAGGTCGGGCAGGCAGAACTTCGGGCAGGCCCGATGCCGTCGCATCCCAATCGTCTGCAAGTCGCCAGGCCCAGGCCGGGACAGCGCAACGCTCCACGACCAGGCAAAGCCGCTCAGGCCAGGTTTTCGAGGGGATCGGCCGCGGCAGCGAGGTTCAGCGGCAAAGCAGCTGGGGCCGGGAAAGCTTGAATGCCGCGAGATCCAGCGGCGGGACGGTCGGTGATGCCATACGCGGCGGAGCCAGTGGAGGCGGTGCACACGGAGGCATCGGTGGGGGCTTCGGCGGCGGGGCATCGCACGGCGGTGTCGGAGGAGGGTTCGGCGGCGGGATGCGAGGCGGCCACCGCTGAGACGGATGGCAAGTGCTGGAGGATCATAAATGGTTCAACACGTTCAGCGAGAATATGGAGTCCCCCCGCAGCGTCTCCTTTTGACCTGTATGGCCGCGCTGCTCTTGATCATGCTATGCATCGCTGCCGAGGCTTCTGCCGCTGCACCCCGGCAAAAGTCCTTTGCTTCTCCGGAAGCGGCCGTGGAAGCGCTTGTAAAGGCCACGCGCGATAACGACACGAAGGAACTTATCGCCTTGTTCGGACCCGGCAGCGAACCCATGGTCTCGTCGGGTGACGAGGTCGAGGATCAGCACCACCGGGAACAGTTCATGAAATCCTATGGTGAAAAGAACCGCCTCGCAACAGGTCCCGGCGGAAAGGTCACCCTGTTCATCGGAAACGACGACTGGCCCTTCCCTGTCCCGGTGGTCAGGACCGGCAACCGATGGCGCTTCGACACACGGGCCGGGCGAGACGAGATCCTCAGCCGCGAGATCGGGGAGAACGAGCTTAGCGCCATTCAAGTGTGCCTGGCGATTGCCGATGCCGAGAGGGACTACGCCGATCAGGCCCGCGACCGCATGGGACAACCCGAATACGCGCAGAAGCTTGAAAGCACGGAAGGCGGAAAAGACGGCCTGTACTGGGAGGCGGCGCAGGGTGAAACCCTGAGTCCGCTGGGTCCCTTTGTTGCACGTGCCCGTGCCGAAGGCTACGGGCAGTCGGCGGGCATGCCGGCGCCCTTTCACGGGTACCTGTACAAGATCCTCAGGGCTCAGGGAGCCCATGCACCCGGTGGCGCCTATGATTACATTGTCAACGGCAAGATGATCGGGGGTTTCGCCTTGGTGGCCTACCCGGCCGCTTACGGGTCGTCGGGGGTGAATACGTTCATCGTGAATCACGAAGGCGTGGTCTACAAGAAGGATCTGGGAAGGAATACCGCCAAGACGGCCCGGGCGATGAGGGCCTTTGATCCGGACAAGACATGGGGAAAAGTACAATAGACCGGCGCTAGGGCCCATTCTCTTTCGCGGTCCGCTGCACGATTCCCGCTATTATGCTCACAGCCGAATTGAAATCGATGACGCTGGCATCGATGCAAAGATGATAGTTCCGTGCGTCGGTCCAGTCGGTGCCGACGATATCCCGGATGAATTTCATCCTCCTGCGGTCCATTTCTTCGATGAGCGCGCGGGCCTCCTTGATGTCGGACAGGCACTGAACCTTCATGATGCGCTGAACCCGAAACTCCAGGGGCGCATGCACGAAAACCCGGA
>DATJPI010000282.1:0-2337 GCA_035506495.1 Syntrophales bacterium | reverse complement strand
GGCACCGGCAGTCTGCGCTGCGGACTTGAAGAGCACGTCCACGGCAGGCCGCTGGTGGTGCACCATGGGCCCGTCCTTGACCTCCACGTAATAACGGGCCCCGCTTCGCCTCAGGAGCATGTGAAAATTCCCGGGGGCGATCAGCACCGTGCCCTGAGTCACCGAGTCGTTGTTCTTTGCCTCTTTCACCGACATCTGGCACAACCCGTTGAGCCGATCCGCGAAGGCCGTCGTGAAGTTCGCCGGCATGTGCTGCACCACAACGATCCCCGGGGAATTGACGGGCATCTTCGTGAGCACGGTCTTGAGGGCCTCGGTCCCTCCCGTGGAGGCGCCGATGGCGATGATCTTATTCGTTGTCTGCGACAGGGCCCGGATCGGCTCTTGGGACCCCCCGTCGCCGCCTCCCCCATTGTCTTGTTTCACGATTCGTGCCCGCGAGGCCGCCCTGATCTTTTCGACCAGCTGGGCGCTCATATCGCCCACCGTATAGGCCGCTCCGGGCTTTGCGATGACCTCGATGGCACCGATGTCGAGGGCCTCCAGCGTCAGTTTTCCACCCTTCGGCGTCAATGAACTTACAATGATGACAGGCAGCGGGTAGTGCCTCATGAGCTTGCGCAAGAACGTGATACCGTCCATGCGGGGCATCTCGATGTCGAGGGTCACCACGTCGGGTTTGAGCATGACGATCTTGTCCCTTGCCACGTAGGGGTCGGGCGCTGTCCCCACGATCTCGATGTCGGGATACTTCGAGAGCTCCTCCGAGAAGATCTTTCGGACGATAGCCGAATCGTCAACGATGAGAACCTTGATCTTGTTCAACGCTCAACAACCCTCTGACCGTTTCTTCGCTTCCACCCCTGCCTTGCTGCTGGCGGCTTGTGGCTCTTTACCCTTTACCCTCTATTGTGAGCACGACGGCCATCTTGCCGGCCTCGCAATCGAAATCGAAAGCATGAACGCCCACCGACACAGCGGGCTGCGGCCCCGGCTTCACGGAGAATGTCGGAAGCGACATGGCGAACTTCTCCGATGCATCAAAGTTCACCAGGAAGTTCCCGCAGACCATATTGGCGGCCTCTTTCATGCAATCCTCCACGTGCCGCCCGATTTCTTTCTCATCGGTGATCCCGAGCATATTCCGGACCATGAGCCTCGCCACCGGAAGGCCCAGCAGGATCCGGATGCTGCCCCTGCGCGGGCCGTCAAAGCCGATCGAGGCCTCGTAGTCGTGGACCAGCACGCGTCCGCCGGGCTCGAGGAAGATGAAAAACATCTTCTCGAAGACCTCAAAAATCGACTCCTTCAGAATCTCCCTGATGTTCTCCATAGGTCCCCTTTTCATCGAAGCCGAGTACCCCGAGAAGTTTCTTCCTCAACTCCTCCGGTACGAAGGGTTTGCGAATGAAGCCTTTCGCGCCCAGCTCAAAGGCGGCCTTCATGTGCGCCTCGCTGGCCTCCGTCGTCATCATCACCACGGGAATGTTCTTCATGACGGCATCCTCATTCATCCACTTCAGCAGCTCGAGGCCGTTCATTTCCGGCATGTTGATGTCGAGGATCACCGCATCGACCCAGTTGCCGCCCAGAACGTCGAGGGCCTTGCGACCGTTGTCCGCCTCCAGGATCTGGTTGATCTCGAGTCCCGTCAGGCCCACGATTTTTTTCACGACGGTCCGCATCGAATTCGAATCGTCCACTATGAGCAGGTTGAAGGCCATGGCTTCCTCCGTTTATCCCCTCCCGCTTTCTTTTGATTCCGAAACGATACTGACCAGTTCTTTGGCGCCCCGCAGCCTCAGGTGAAGATCGGCCATCATGTCCTCGAGATCCCGTTGCTTGAGGCTCAACCGGCTGGCAACGTCTCCGACGGCACGATAACTCAGCGCATCGGTCCCGACGCCGATCCCCATGAGATGGCAGACCTGGTTTGCCAGGTAGACGATCCAGGGTACGGTATCGTCGCCGCCCAGGGCATCGGGACGATGATGAAATGCGATGGCGCGGAGGATCTCGTCGGGGAATTTCCAGATCCGAGCGATCTCGCCGCCGAGTTCCGCGTGATGGACACCGATGACTTCCTGCTCCGCCTCGAGGAAGGAGTACCTTTGGTTCTGCACCAGGTCCTGAATCTTCTGCCAGGCCTCCTGGACGAACTCGCCCATCACCATCTTGCCGATGTCGTGAAGCACAGCCGCGGTGAAGACGCGGGGGTCGTCGCTGCGTGAAAGCCTCGCGGCGCAGATCTGAGAAAAGAGCGCCACGGCGACGGCGTGCTCCCAGAGGTCGGCGCCCTTCACGTCGTAGCCCTTCTGGGTGCGGAAGTAGCGCGAG
>DATJPI010000281.1:0-4210 GCA_035506495.1 Syntrophales bacterium | reverse complement strand
GATCGTCCTGCTCGTCGAGCAGACGACGGGCGGCTACACCAAGATCGCCACGGTCATCTCGACGGACATCCCCAGGCTTGCGCAGGCCATACCCGGAAACCGGGTGCGGTTTCAGAGGGTGACCCTCGAGGAAGCCCACCGACTCTATGCTGAACAGGCCAGGATGCTCAGTCGGATAAAAACCATGCTCACCACATAGCTTGGGAACTGGGTACCGCAGACAGCAGACGGCATACAGCAGACAGCAGACAGTTAAAACAGGGTACAGGGGAATCCTGATTACCAGCTCTAGAATTCCTTTCTTCTACCCTTGCCACTTTGCCCTGTCACTTCTCTCACTTCCTTCACTTACACACTCCCGCACTTCTTTCACTTGTTTGAACAGCCCGCGTCAAGTTCCCGACGGATCATAATCGGGCATGCCCGCAAACCGGCGTTGTCAACAATCCTACGCCCTGAAAAATCAAATTAAATCAGACGGTTGTCATGTGGGGCTTTTTTCTCGAAGCCACTCATCATGGCATGGTTACTGCTAGTTATAGGATATTCTTCAGTTACCACCTCTCACGCGACAATTTACGGAAGGCCGATACGGGATCAATGACCGTGTACATTCAAATGCTGAAGAGGATCTCCCTTGATCTGATCAGCGGCGGGATGAGCGATGATCTCAGCCGGGATCTGTCGCGCAAGATCATCGTCTTCAATTCATTTTCCCTGATCGGCATTCTCAATCTCATCCTGCTGGGCACGCTCGCCTATCTGCAGAGAACCCCCTGGCTCGCCGCGATGGATTACGGCGCGGCCGTCGTCCTTGCATGCCTGATCGTCTATCTCAGGGAGACGAAGGACTACAAAACGGCCTTTTATGGCGGAGTCGGAGTCATTGGAGGCCTGTATTACTATCTGCTCTTCACCGGAGGGGTGAACAACACCGCCCACGTCTGGTATTTTACCTTTCCCCTGATCGCGTCGTTCATCCTCGGTTCCCGGCCCGGGCTGGCCGCGACGCTGCTCATGCTCGTCCCGGCCGTTGCCTTCTTCATGTGGGAAAATCCTCCAAGCCCCTTCACGACCTATTCCCGGGACTTCAAGCTCCGGTTCCTGCCCTCCTTCCTCGTCATTACGGCCTTTGCCTATTTCTTCGAGAGGACGCGGGAGAAGGCGACGATGAGCCTTGAGGGCGTCAATACAGAGCTCAAGAGCACCGTGTCGGCCCTCAGGGAGACCGAGGAGAAGCTCAGGAAAGCCGGTGAGGAACTCGAGAGGCGCGTGGAAGAGCGCACGGCCCAGCTGTATCGCGCGAATCTCCAGCTGGCAGCCGAGATGGAGGAACGCAAGAGATCCGAGGAAGCGCTTCGCAGGAGCGAGGGAAAGCTCAACGCGATTTTGCAGTCCGTTGGCGACAGTATGATCATGATTGACCGGGACCTTCGCATTATCTGGTGCAACGACAAGGCGAAAGAAGTCTTCGACGTCAGATGCGACGAGGTGAAATGCCACGAACGGCTCTGCAGGAGAGAGTGGCCCTGTGAGCCTTACCCGTGTTACGTGCTCAGGGCCTTCGGGGACGGCGGGGTCCACAGCAGCGACGCCACGCTTATGACCCGGCTGGGGCAGGAGACCTTTTTCCACTGTGTTGCCAATGTGGCCCTGAGGGACGCAGAGGGCCGCCCCACGGCGGTGCTCGCCGTTCTCCGGGACATTACGGAGCGCAAGCTGGCCGAAAATGCGGTCATGGAATCGGAGAAAAAGTACCGGACCCTCTTTGAAGACTCTATCGAGGCAATGAGTGTCTCCCGTGACGGCAGGATGATCGATGTCAACCCGGCCTGGCTTAGCCTGCATGGTTACAGGGATAAGAGCGAGGTGCTGGGAAGGGATGTCATGGAATTCATTCACCCCGAAGACCGTTACATCCTCGCCGAGCGAAGGGAAGCATGGCCGAACCACGACTTCAGCTCCTACCAGATCCGGGATATCCGGAGGGACGGGGACATTGTCGACATTGAAATCTGTGCAAGCAAGATCGCTCTGGCCGGGCTGGGCGCCATCCTGACCACCCTTCGTGACATCACGGAGAAGAAGAAAACCGAGCGCGAGAAGAAAGCCCTCGAAGAGAGGCTCGCCCGATCGGAAAAAATGGAGGCCATCGGGACGCTGGCCGGAGGAGTCGCCCATGACCTCAACAATATCCTGGGCGGCATGGTCGGCTACCCCGATCTGCTTCTCTTGGAGGTCCCCGAGGATGGCCTCCTGCGCAGGGGCATCATGACCATCAAGAACTCGGGCGAAAAGGCCGCGGCCATTGTCCAGGATCTGTTGACTCTCGCGCGCCGCGGCGTGCCCGTCATGGAGCCCGCGAACCTGAACCGCATCATTACGGATTACCTCAGGAGCCCCGAGTTCCAGAGGCTCCGTTCGTTCCATCCCGGGGTAACGGTCGAGAAAGATCTTGCAGAGGAGCTGCTTCCCGTCCTGGGCTCCTCCGTTCACCTCTCCAAGGTCGTGATGAACCTCGTCTCCAATGCCGCTGAGGCCATGCCCTGCGGAGGGACCATCCGGATCGAGACGACAAACCAGTATGTTGACAAGGCGATCCGAGGCTACGACCACGTCACCGAGGGCGAGTACATTGTTCTGAAAGTCTCCGACACGGGCATCGGGATTGCCCAAAAGGATATCAAGAAGATCTTCGAGCCATTCTACACGAAGAAGATCATGGGCCGGAGCGGTACCGGGCTGGGGATGGCCGTCGTCTGGGGAACGGTGAAGGATCACAAGGGCTACATCGACATCGAGAGCGTGGAGGGCAAGG
This sequence comes from Syntrophales bacterium, assembly GCA_035506495.1. Lineage (GTDB taxonomy): Bacteria > Desulfobacterota > Syntrophia > Syntrophales > UBA2192 > UBA2192. Next base: position 1,392 of record DATJPI010000281.1, on the reverse strand, counting down.
GGACGACGTTCAGCCTCTACTTCCCCGTCAACCGTTCCGTGACCAAACGGGAAGACCAAAAGATCTCCATCGAGAAATTCCTATCCCGGGGTGAGACGATCCTCGTCGTCGATGACGTGGCGGAGCAGAGGGAGCTCGCCTCGGCCATGCTGAAGAGGTTGGGCTATCGTACCGAGGCCCTGTCCAGCGGGGAGGAAGCCGTCGAGTACCTGAAGAAGAAACCGGCCAACCTCGTCATTCTGGACATGATCATGGACCCCGGCATCGACGGCCTCGAGACGTACCGCAAGATCGCGGAGCATCGCCCGGGGCAAAAGGCCATCATTGTGAGCGGATTCGCCGAGACGGACCGCGTCAAGGAAGCCCAGAGGCTGGGTGCCGGACAATATCTCAAGAAACCTTACACGCTGGAGAAGATTGCCGTCGCGATCCGGATGGAGCTCGATAAGGCAGCCTAGAAAAAAGACATCAAAACACGCGAGGAATGCAGCCGTGGAAAAGAAAGAGACAATGACCAGGGAAGAGATTCATAATTTCGGCATCCAGATTGTCTGTGAGGAAATGGCCAGGGAAGGCTATGAACTTCTTGGCGCAAATCCGTCCGTTGCCATGACGCCGCAGATCGTGGCAAGGAAGAACGGCCGTTTGTGCTTCGTCATCGTGCGGACCGATGTCTTTCCGAACAAGGGGAAGCTGGCCGGCGACAAGGAACTCTTCTACAATCTGGAGCATGCCGACCGCAACGATGCCCTGTGTTATTTTGCGAGCGTTGGAATTTGCAATGCCGCGGCAGCCGATGCGGGCGACGAAAAAGCCATGGGGGTTCCCGTCAGGGACGACGGTTTTTACGTGGACTTCGACGGGCTCAAGGTGATGACGACAATCGACCGGGTGGGCGTTGCCAGGGGCAACGGGATCGACAGCGCCGTGACATTTGGAAACGAGGGAAGGGCAAAAAGCGGAATCCTGAAGAAGATCGGCAACGCGATCCGGATGCGATAAAAGGCAGGACAAAGGTTCAAGGACAAAGGTTTAAGGTCAAAGGCTAAAGGATACAGGCATGAAACGAACAGGGGCGAAGATCCATCTTCGCCCTTTCTTTTTCATCTTTGTCCTTTTTCCTTGGACCTCGTTCCTGAATTTCAGCGGTCGTCAACGAGATGTGCAAAGAAGCCCAGTTCCTTCGATCTTTGGTTGAATTCCTCTTGCGACATATCGGTTTTGCCGGATTCGGCAACCACCATCGACTCCTGGACGCACCCGGGGATCCAGTATTTCTCGTATCCGGGAAGCGGGGGCTTGAACTCGACGCCGGTCCGGCCGATGGCCACCTTGTAGAACCGGACCTCATGATTGGGCCTAACAGTGATGCGGGGGTGGGCGTCGTCGATC
>DATJPI010000280.1:0-10790 GCA_035506495.1 Syntrophales bacterium | reverse complement strand
TGCGAAGATCGCAAGAGCCACAAAAGGCCCCAGAGAGAGCCATTCGGCGCCCAGGCGCCAGCCGATTACGGGCTCCAGCAGCCCGGAAAAGAAAATCGAAAGGGCCGTGCCGATCCCGTAGGAAGCCGTATAGAAGGCGATGTAACGGCTCTGCTTCGGCCCGGAGATATTGTCGCTCAGGGCCTTGAGTCCGGGCATGTACGTGCCGGCCAGGCTCACGCCGGCCAGAAGCCTGAAGAATGCCGCCGACCCTGTCCCCTCGGCGAACCATCCGAATAGAAATAGGGCAAGGGACGCCAAAAGCGCCGAGGGAAGGTAGATGTGCCGCGCGTCGATCCGATCGGTGAGGCCCACCAGCAGGGGTGAGGCGACGGCATAACCTGCAAAAAAAACGCCGTTGATCCACCCTGCCGCCGTGTTCGTGAGTCCCCACTCCGCCTGGAACGAGGGCAGGAGAGCGGGGAAATACATGGTCCCCGTCATGGACAGGATTTCTGCAAGGCAGATCAGGAATACGAAACGAATGGGGGACATCGCGAATCTCAAAGATAAATTGATGACTAAGCAAAACTACTTAACCGCGATCACAACGTAATTCAAGCCTTATTTGCCCGCATCGCCGCCGGTCTTATTCCTTTCCGGCCGCATAATTTGCTTGATTCGGCCCTTTCCCTGGGGTAAGCTTTAAACACAATTGAATAGCCGACCCTGGGGTGCCTTACAGGCTGAGATGATACCCTTCGAACCTGACCTGGGTAATGCCAGCGTAGGGAGTGGCCGAAGCGAAGAGACAGTCATCAGGGGCACTACCTTCCGGGGTGTGCCCTTTTTGCATTATAGGGCTGTTGGCCGGGGGCGCATCCCGTGGTTACGGGGGAACAGTCACCCTCACCCCAGCCCTTTCCCCTCAAGGGAGAAGGAGATCATGGAAGGGGTCTCCATGGGCCTTGCATCTGGTCATTTTTGAACGGCCCCTCTCCGGAGTCTCCTAACCAGGCATGGAGCAAGGAAGTAGGCAGGATGGAAGTAAAGCGAGTGCTTACGATAGCGGGATCTGATTCCGGCGGGGGAGCCGGGATCCAGGCCGATCTGAAGACGATCGCTGCTCTCGGCGGTTTCGGCATGAGTGTGATCACGGCCATCACTGCCCAGAATACCCTTGGGGTGCAGGACGTGTTCGAGGTTACCGTGGAGTTTATTGAGAAGCAGTTCGACTCCGTCGCAGTGGACATTGGCATCGATGCAGCCAAGACAGGCATGCTCTGTTCTGCGGATATCATCCGTTGCGTGGCAAAGAGAATCCGCCGATACCGGATCAAGAAACTCGTTGTTGATCCTGTCATGGTTGCCAAAGGGGGACGATCGCTTCTGGCAGAGGGCGCCCGCGAGACCCTGATACGGGAACTGATGCCCCTGGCCATGGTGTTTACCCCGAATATCCCGGAGGCGGAGAGCATCACGGGACTGCGCATCACCACAATGGACAACATGAAAAGAGCAGCTGTCGAAATCCACAAGCTCGGGGCCCATAACGTCGTCATCAAGGGGGGCCATCGGAGAGGTGATGCCGTCGATCTGCTTTATGATGGAAGGAAATTTTACACACTGCATGCACCCCGTATCAAAACGAAACACACCCACGGCACAGGCTGTACCTTTGCCTCGGCCATTGCCACGGGGCTCGCTCAGGAAAACTCTTTCCTCGAGGCGGCAGCAAAGGCAAAAGCCTATGTAACGGAGGCGATCCGCTTCGGTATCGCCATCGGAGGTGGACAGGGACCCGTCAATCATGTTGCACCCCTGCTCTGCCAGTGCGGGCAAACCGGCCCGAGGATCAAATAAATCAGCATCAGGAAAAGTGAAAGCCATGAAAGAGAAAAAGACACAGCTGGAAATGGCGCGCCAGGGAATCCTCTCCGAGGAGATGGTTTTCTGCGCGAAGCAGGAAAACGTCACGGCCGAATGCATCCGCAAGGGCGTCGAGGACGGGACGATTGTCGTCGTCCGCAACAACCGGCATACATCGATTCCTGCCCTGGCCATTGGAAAGGGGCTTCGAACGAAGATCAATACGAACGTGGGGACCTCAAAGGACCGGGCGGACCTGGCCCATGAGCTCGAGAAGGTACGCGTTTCGATCGCTGCAGGTACCGACACGATCATGGATCTCTCCACGGGGGGCGATCTCGGGTCGATCCGTCGCGCCATCATCGGGGCATCGACGGTGGCCATCGGCACCGTGCCGATCTACCAAGCTGCCGTGAAAGCCGTCGGGGCAGGCAAGGCCATCGTGGAGATGACAGCCGACGATCTCTTCGGGGCAATCGAGGAAAACGGCGAGGACGGCGTGGACTTCCTTACCCTTCACTGCGGGGTGACGAGGCGAAGCGTGGGCTGCATCGAAAAGCAGGGAAGGCTCCTGGGTATCGTTAGCCGCGGAGGATCCATTCTTGCCCATTGGATGGATTACAACAACCGGGAGAATCCCCTTTATGAGCAGTACGACCGACTCCTCGAGATCGCGAAGAGATACGACATGGTCCTGAGCCTGGGCGACGGACTGCGGCCTGGCTGCCTGGCCGATGCCACCGATCGCGGCCAGGTGCAGGAACTCATCCTCCTCGGGGAGTTGACTCGCACAGCCCGGGACCGGGGCGTCCAGGTCATGATCGAGGGACCGGGACACGTGCCGATCCGCGACATCCAGGCCAACATCCAGCTCGAAAAGAGCCTCTGCAACGAAGCGCCTTTCTACGTTTTAGGTCCGCTGCCCACGGACATCGCCCCGGGTTATGACCACATTACGGCGGCAATCGGCGGGGCCATTGCCGGGTGGGCCGGTGCAGACTATTTGTGCTACGTGACCCCATCGGAGCACCTGCGTCTGCCAACGATCGACGACGTTCGCGAGGGCGTGATCGCCTCGAAGATCGCCGCCCACATCGCCGACATCGCCAAGGGCGTTCCCGGCGCGATAGAGCGGGACCACCGCATGGCCCGGTGCCGCAAGGAACTGGACTGGGAAGGCCAGATCCAGGCGGCGATCGATCCCGTCCGGGCGGGGGCATGGCTCGAAAAGAGCAAAAGCGCCGAAGAAGAGGGCTGCACGATGTGCGGGGATCTGTGCGCCGTCCGGCTGGGAAAGAAACGGAAAAGTGCGGCGAGTTAACGGGAATAAATCGGGATGAGAAATTCCCCTCTTTTTCGCGCCGCGTTACGCAAAGGTGTGGAAAAGCAATTTGCTCTGAACATCAAGAGCCCTTGAATATCAAGGGCTCTTTTTTTATCTGATGAATGATTCCGATTCCTGACCCGTGGACTTCGCATCTATTCGTAAGAAATATTCGCCAAAATTGAGGATTACCGATCGTAAGTCTGGCGTCGTGTATACATTATCGCTTCCCCGTGACCGGGACCGTGAGAACCGGCATGCTCCTGGCAGTAATGTCGGGCAGCTGTGCGTTGACGAGCAGTTGCAACATCGTGAACCACCGCTTGCTCGGCTCGTCGTTGTTGTCAATGTAGTACCATCGCCCTCGGTATTGCGCTGCCACTCGCGGCTCGGACGGCGCGGTCGTGGAAGAATGGATACGGATTCCCTGACCAGCTGGCCCTGTCGCCGGAAAGGGTGACGCCCCGGGGGTGTCCGCCGGCAGCTCGATGCTCGCTGCAGCGAGCCTCATGAGGTCAAGCACCGACCTCGATTCGATCGAGACGGCGCTGGGTGCCGGGGTCCCGATCGATAGCTGTACCGGGACAGTGACATCCGCGCCTTCACGCTCGGGCTTTCCGATCCCGAGGAGTTCGAGCAGCTGTGCGACTTCACGCGAATTAGCGGGGGAGTAGCTATGAAGTACGAAGCCATACCCAGTCTGCGCGCCGTCGAGTCGCACCCAATATAGACTGCCACGGCGCTGCAGCTCGCCTGCGAGCCGGGCGACTTCCTCGAAGCGCGGATCGATCACCAGCGTCGGCGGTTCCGGAAAATCCGGATTGCGCAGATTATTAACGCGCCGCACGAGCGTGCGCCATGCCTGCCCGTGGTCGCGCGCGCTGCTGATGATCAGGATTGCCCGCTCGAGCGGGATTTCGGCTGCGAACTGTCGAAGCAGGTGATCGCCGCCAACCGGTGCGTAGGAGATCGTCGGATTCTGCTCGGTAATCAGCGTGCCTCTGAACGGCGTAAGGTTCGTCTCGTAGTTGGAAGAAGGACCGAATCCGATGTCGACGCTGGCCGCGGCCGATACCGAGACATTTGCGGTAATCGAGGACACCGCAAGGAAGCCAACGCTGTCCACAAAGCGGATACGCACGATGTTCTGTAGTAACTGCCCATCGCTGGTCGCAAGGATGGCGTCGTTGTATGCCGGCCGGCCAGAGCGCACGATTTCTGGCCCGAGCCAGGTGCAGCCTGATACCGCTGCTGCGAGCACAATTATACCGGCAATACTTACGAGGTTTGCGGAGCCCAGATTTCTGCGGACCGGTTCTCTCAAGGCTCTATTCTCCTCTCGAAATCAATCGTTGGAATTCGATAGCATATTCCCAAACATTACCGCCGGATGCTTTTCCTCGCCCAAGGTAGACGAACGCCATTTCTTGAAGATGAGATTGTGTTCTGGAATGAAGGGATTATAGGCGATATTGGCTTAGAAGGCAAAGGCAATGAAGGGAGTCAATATGCCTCAATTACGGATCGAAATATATCATGCTGAGCCAAAGACGCATTTCAACAACTTCAGGAAGTACGCGATGGTGCCTTCACCGAAGGGGTAATTAAGGCTGGTCAAAAAGGTTCAGATGCAAGGCGCCCGACATCCCGAGGAGCGAGGCTGGAGGTGTGAGCAAGGAGGGGCCTCGGGATTCCGGACTCCGGCTGCACTGCAATATGGTGGGGATGTTCGATAGGCTTTTTCGTTCTGAATCTTCAGCCTGAAGCCTGATGCCCGTCGCCTGATGTCAGCGGCTGCTGCCGCAGCCGCCGGTGTCTCTCGTCGAGTAGGCCGTTGATCCTGTCCATCACCACCCGGGTCACGCCTTCGAACTGGGTCCTGAACTTTTCCTGGGACTCCCGTGAGAAAAGCTTGAATGGCTCCTCGATGCGGAACTCCTTGAGCTTGTCGTCCACAGTGAGCGGCTCGCCGATCCGGTAGGTGATGGTGCCCGTTTTCGCGAAGGGCGAATGGCCCGTGTAGACCGTGTCGGAGTTGTTGCAGCCCACAGGGATGATCTTCTTTCCCGAGTACAGGGCAATCTGCGCAAGCCCCGTCTTTCCCTCGCCGAGCCTCAGCGACCGGGTCCCCTCAGGGAAGATGATAAGGTTCAGGTCCCACTCCTTGATCGCTCTCGTGCTCAACTCGGCCACCTTTTCCATCAGGAGTTGGTGATAGTCCTTGAGGTGTTCGATGAAGCCTTGATTGAAGAGGGTTGTCGTCTCGGCCTTGAGATTCATCGTAGAGGCGGCCACATCGGCCTTCCCGTCGATCCAGTCCTTGATGACGCGATACTCCTGTCTCCCGATCTTTCGGCCGAATCGCTGCTTGTAAAACTCCTCCACCAGGTATCCCATGGAGGGCACGGGGATGACGTTACAGGCGTCGAGGCACTTCCCGACGATCCGGTTGCGGTAGTATTTTCCCTTGGCCCAGACCGTCGTAAAGGGGTAATGCAGCCTCCAGAGCTCATACTGGAAAGGCCAGTAGTTGTATCGGTCCGTGTGGTTCATAGCGAAGATGACCGTTTCATTGCGGGGGATCCTCTCCACGTTCTCGAACCGGATATCCACGTTCTGAAGGAGGCGATAGTTGGGAGTCAGGATAAAGCGTGCGACGATCCTCTGCCCGATGGGGGTCGAGGAGAGTCGGATATTGTCCAGGTGTTTCTCGTCGATCATGTCCCGGTCCTTCTGAAAACTGACCTCCAAGGCAGGTTTCTCTTATCATAGGAGTTTCTTTTCGCAAGGCTTTTCTGATTCCCTTGTCGCCGTCTCTTTACATCCCTCAATGACTGTGATTAACTGCCGCATGATTGGACGAAGGCGGGCTCTGTGATGACCCTTTGGAGAGAAAAACGAAAGATTTTCATCACCTGTGCACGCGGGACCGCCGGGATCCTCGTAAGCGAGATCCAGTCGCATCACCTTCCCGTTTTCTCGGTTCTGGAGACGGCCATCGAGACGGAGGGCACCCTCGCAGACACCATCCGTCTCAACCTCTCCCTGCGCACGGCCCAACGCATCCTCTATCTCGTGGATGCCTTCCCTGCCGGGCAGGCCCAGGATCTCTACCAGCGCCTTGTGAAATACCCCTGGGAGAAACTCATCGCTGCCGACGGCTACCTTTCGGTTACTTCCAGCGTCGACACCGACGCCGTCGATGACACCCGGTTTGCCAACGTGAAAACGAAAGACGCCATCGTGGATCGCATCCGCGACCGCGAAGGCCGGCGGCCCGACTCGGGCCCGGGTCGCCATGGAACTGTTGTCCACTTGCACTGGGAGGGTGAGCGATGCGAGATCTGGCTCGACACCTCGGGCGAACCCCTTTCGCGCAGGGGCTACCGGAAGATTCCCCTCGAGGCCCCCATGCAGGAGACCCTGGCTGCCGCCGTGATCCTGGCAACGGGATGGGACGGCAAGACACCTCTCGTCAATCCCATGTGCGGCAGCGGAACCCTGGCCATCGAGGGGGCCCTCATCGCCCTGGGGAGGGCTCCGGGGATCCTGAGACAGAACTTTGGCTTCATGCACATCCTGGGGTTTGACCGAACCGCATTCGAGAAAGAAAGGGACACTCTCAAAAAAGCCGCCCACAGGAAAGCCCCCGGGGAGATCATCGCCACGGACATACGGTCCGACGCCGTCGAGGCCGCAAGACAAAACGCCCGGACAGCGGGGGTGGAGCACCTCATCGAATTCAGTGTTTGCGATTTTCGTGAGACTCCCATGCCCGTCGGATACGGGGTCGTCGTCCTGAACCCCGAGTACGGCGAGCGCATGGGCGATGCCGGGAAGCTGGGGGAGATCTACAGGGGAATCGGGGATTTTTTCAAGAACCGGTGCATGGGTTACCGGGGCTACATCTTCACGGGAAACCTCGAACTGGCCAAGAAGGTCGGCCTGCGGACGAAGAGGAGGTTGCCTTTCTATAACGGTCCCATCGAGTGCCGTCTTCTGGAGTACGAACTCTATCAGGGAAGCCGCAAGAACGGCGGCGGGATGATGGAACGAGATTAAAATCAAAGGCGCTGCCCGAAAGCAGCGCCTTCTTGCTTGTGTTACTTCCTGCGTTCAACAGATCGCAGGGCCTCGTCCAGCTTCCGCAGCTCCTCCCCATAGGCGGCCCAGTTGCCCTGCTTCATGTACTCCTGGGCCTTGCGGTAGTGCTGCAGGGCCTCCAGGGCAAGCTCCCGGTCCGCTTTTTCCTGAGCGGCCGGCGCGGTGATCGCTCCCGCTGGTCTCGGTCCCCGGTCACGGATGAGCTCGCCGCCGAAGATGCGCTGCAGCGACTGCTCCAGGGTCTCTTCCATGGCGATCATGTTGCCGAACGCCACGATGACCCGCTTGAGCTCCGGCAATTGTCCCTTCTCGGCTGCCAGATAGAGGGCCTGGACATAGAGGATCGACTTCTCAATGGGGATAGCCAGCAGGTTCCCCCGGATCACCTGGGAGCCGCGCTGGTTCCATAGAGAGAGCTGCTTGGAGATTTCCGTGTCCTGGTCGATTCTTGCCTCGATCTGACGGGGCCCGTAGATCAGCTTCTGTTTTGGAAACTGGTAGAGGATCAGTTTTCCGTAATTCGGGGGGTCGCATCGGGCGGCCATCCATGCAGCCATGTTGTCTTTGCGGCTGGGCGTGAAGGGAACGAGCATGATGAACTCCTCCTTCTTCTCTCCCGGCAGGCGCATGATCGTGTAATAGGGCTCCATCTCCTGCTCGCCGCCGCGCGTCGGCTTTCCGGGGATCGACCACAGGTCCTCCTTGTTGTAGAAAACCTGTGGGTCCTGCATATGGTAGGCCCGGTACATGTGTGCCTGCACGCCCAGCATCCCGCCAGGGTAGCGGATGTGTTTCTGCAGGGGCTCAGGCATCTCAGCTAGGGGTTTGAATACCCCCGGGAAAATCTTCGTATAGGTCTGGATGATGGGGTCTGTCGGGTCGCTCACATAGAGCTCCACCGATCCGTCGTAGGCATCGACAAGAGCCTTAATCGAATTTCGCAGATAGTTTCCCGTTCCGGATATGGGTTCCGAATAGGGAAAGCGATCGGTCATCGTGTAGCCGTCGACAAACCAGACGAGTCTTCCCTCGGGGGTGACAACGAGGTAGGGATCGCCTTCCAGACGGGCGAAGGGAGCGATCTTGGCGACGCGTTCCCTTGCCTTGCGGTAGTACATGATGCGGCTGCCCTCGGCGATCTCGTTGGCGAGCAGGACCGTCACGGAGCCGAAACGGGCGGCAAAAAGCAGCTTCCGGAAAAAGGAAAGAGGGACGCCGCCCTTTCCCTCGTACTGGGAATAGACGTTCTTGTCCCCCACGGGGTAGTCGAACTCCGGTGCCTTTGTCCTCACGAAGACGTAGTCATTTGACGTTTCTCCGTAATAAATTTCGGGTCGCGTGACCTTCACGTTCGTGGACGATGCGGGGGGAATGTCCTTGATGAAGAATTCCGGCAGTCCCTCCGATGTGACACGGTTTACGGGCCCCATAACGATCCCGTAGCCGTGAGTGTAGGTCAGATGCTCGTTCACGAAGGTCCGTGAAGGCAGGGCCTGATAGGACATTTCCCGCGGCGAGATCATCACCTGGCGAAGCTCACCGTTGATCACGTAACGGTCATTGTCCACGTCGGTGAACTTGTAATAGGTCCGGATTTCCTGGAGCTGCCCGTAGGTCTGAAGCAGCGGCGCGTCGTTCCACAGGCGGACGTTCTTGATCGTGAGGTCGTTTCGCCGCAGGTCCTCCCGGGTCAAGTTTTCCTCGGCCGGGAAATCTCTCTCTTCGATGCCGTCGAGCTGGTAGGCCATACGCGTGTATTTGATGTTCCATTCGAGGTAAGGCCTCTCGAGGACGATCTCGTTCGGTATGACCTGGAATTTCTGGATGACGGACGGGTAGATCCCGCGCCCCAGGACGAAGAGAGCCGCAAAGGTCGCAATGGCCACGATGGGGATCAGCACCTTGCCGATGAAGGCATAGGCGACAATGGCTGCTCCGCAGATAAAGGAGACGACCATGAGGGTCTTGAGGACCCAGAGCTGTGTTGTCACATCGGTGTAGCCCGGGCCGAAGACGACGCCGCGCTTGGTGAAGAGGATCTCGTTGAGCGAAAGCCACGACCCGAAGACGCCCCAGAAGAAAAAGAGCGATGCCAGGATCAGCAGGTGCCTTTTGGCTGCCGGGGCGAGCTGGAAAAACTGCGGCGGCCGGATGAACACCGCTTTGCGGAGGACGTAGACCACGGCTGTGGCGATGAGTGTGAACAAGTTCAGGCTCAAAAACCAGCCGAAGATGTGGTTCAGAAGGGGAAGCTGGAAGACGTAGAAGCCGATGTCTTTCCCGAAGAGCGGATCGTTTGCCCCGAAAGGCACGCCGTTGAAGAACAGCAGCAGGTTCTCCCACTGGTTGGCGCCGGCCAGCGCGGCGAGCAACCCGAGGAAAAGAGAAACCACCAGGATCAAAAGCTGAAAAGGAATCTTTCCCGGGATCGGGGGGTTGAGGTCGATCGTATCGCTTCCTTCATGCACCTGGTATTGCGGGGCCAGCCGGTTTGCGAGGGACAGGTTCAGAAAGAAGAAAATGAAATAGGGGATGCCGAATAACGCAGCTGCCTTCATCTGCGCAAAAAGGCTTACGGTGAAGACGCTCTCATAGCCCACTTCCTGGAACCACAGCCAGTCCGCCACAAGGCTTGTCGTTTGCCAGAAGCCAAAGAACAGGACTGCCAGGATGATGAAGATCAGGATCCCCTTGGGGTTCCTCGTCGGCGGGCGGAAAGTACGGAATGTCCGGATGTCGACCATGACGCTCTATCCCCTTTTTGTATCGTTTCGGCAGACGGAAGAAGGCTTCGCGTACTATAGGGGATCGATCCCGGACTGTCAAGAAACAGGCCTGCCCTTGACGAGGAGGGTATAATGCGGAAAAAGAACAGGGGAGCGATTTCGATATGGAAGTCTACAGGATCGGCGATCATGTCGTCGCGGCCGACACGGAGGAGGATGCCCGGCACTTCTACAGGGAGGAAGTCGGAAAGGATGCACCTCCCGCCATCGAAGAGTTGAGTGTCTCGCTCGAGGTGCCGGCAGGCGGGGGACAGAAGGCCCCGATCCGCGACATCATCAACAGGATCATGGACGAGCGAAATGCGTGGCTGCGGATGGGCGTGCCCTGTGACCTGCATTGGCCGTTCATTGTCGCAAAACTCAAGTAGAGGGTACAGGGTATTGGGTAAAGGGTATAGGGAAATAGCAGACGACAGCAAACAGCGGGTCGAGACGATGAAGTCATTGGGGCGTCTGCCAATCCTAATTTTGTTAATCCTTTTGATCCTCGCCGGCTGCGCGAGGCGTGAAGCACCGCCCGAGCCCATCGCCCCGGCGGGCAAGGTGCGCATGCCTGCGAAGATGGGATTCACCATACAGGCCGGCGCCTTCTCCAAGGCGGAAAACGCGGCAAAGCTCACGAGCAGGCTCAATCGCGAGGGCCTCTCCGCCTATTACTTTGTCTACAAGACGGGACTCTACAAGGTCCGCTTCGGCAACTTCAAGACGGCAGAGGCTGCAATGGAAAG
>DATJPI010000279.1:0-20235 GCA_035506495.1 Syntrophales bacterium | reverse complement strand
AGGTAATAGGCGCAGGACAGGCCCGCGGGGCCGGCGCCAACGACGGCGACCTTCTTGCCCTTCTTCTCCTTGATTTCGGGGACGTATTTTGTGGCGTCGTTGAGGTCGAGGTCGGCAACAAAGCGCTTGAGATGCATGATGTCGATGGGCTGCTCGACCTTGCCGCGCATGCAGGCCTCTTCGCAGGGATGGTTGCAGACACGCCCGCACACGCTCGGGAAGGGATTTTCCTGCTTGATGAGCTTGAGGGCTTCCTTGTACTTGCCGACGGCAATCAGGGCCACGTAGCCCTGGACGCTGATATGGGTGGGACAGGCCGCCTTACAGGGCGACGTGCCGAGCTTGTCGATCGCGTATCCGCTGGGAATGGCCTGGGGAAAATGCCGATAGGTGGCCTTGCGGTCGCTCAAGTTTTCGTTGAAGTCGGACTTGACGGTGATCGGGCAGACCGTGGCGCAGTCGCCGCAGCCCGTGCACTTGGAGAGATCGACGTACCGGGGCGCTTTTGTCAGTTTGACGGTGAAGCGGCCCGCCTCGCCTTCGACGGATTCCACCGTCCGGCGGGTCAGGATCTCGACATTGGGGTGCCTGCCGACCTCGACGAGCTTGGGGGAGAGGATGCACGCCGAGCAGTCGTTGGTGGGGAACGTCTTGTCGAGCTGGGCCATGACCCCGCCGATGCTGATCCCGTTTTCGACCATGTAGACCTTCATCCCGGAATTGGCAAGGTCCAGAGCGGCCTGGATCCCGGCGATCCCGGATCCCACCACCATAACGGCACCGACTTTTCCATTCTTCTTATTATCCGACACGTTACCACCTCGGTCTTTGAGTCAAATTTGAAACGATTTATTTCACAGAGCGACACACGTCAAACCGCAAGCTCCCTAGCAAAAAACCACCACCCTGTCAAGGTGAATTCACTTGAAAAAAAGCAAAATACCATTCTTTCAGTCATCTTCGCGTGATGCGCCTCTGTTCCCATCCGGCGACCGCGAAACATCTCCCGGGATCTGTCCGTTACCCGCACACCATAATCTGCACCCGGGCCATGTTCGTCCGGTTGAGCATCTCTTCGCGGCAGGGAAGTGATCGTCCAGGCCGGCCACTCCCTTCACGAGGTTAATATAGTCATTGCCGCTCGCATTGGAAAGCCGCGTGCATCGAGCAATGTGCAGGAAACTCCATGGGTTGAGCGAATGGACGGATCCCTGTCTCCTGCATCCATACCCGGTACTTGCCCTGCCCCCGGTTGCATGCTAATCAGGATCTATGCGAACAGGTGATCAGACGAAACATTTTTCCGTGGGGAATTCTCTGCGGATACCGGGTAAGAAACTTCTGGTTATGAGAGATGGGGACACGAAATCGTAAACTGATAAAAAGCCTGTCCCTCTGGTGGGGGGTACAGCGCATGCCCATGCTGGATTGGATCCAGGTCGAGATCACCTCGCGATGCAACGCCTCCTGTCTGTACTGCCCCAGGACGGCATACCGCGACCACTGGCCGGGCAGAGACCTCTCCCGGAACCTCACTGAGGCCCTTGCACCTTACTTTGCCACGACAGGCATGGTTCACCTCCAGGGCTGGGGGGAGCCGCTGCTGCACGGCGGCTTCTTCGAAATGATCGGACTGGCCAAGAAAGCGGGTTGCCGCGTCACGACGGCGACCAACGGGATGCTCCTGGACCGGAAAATGGCCGCCCGCCTGGTTGCCAGCGGGATCGATGACGTGGCTTTTTCCCTGGCCGCAATCGGCGAAGGAAACGACGAGATTAGACGGGGAACATCATTTGCGGCGGTTCTTGCGGCTATTGACTCGATCGCATCGGCGAAAAAAGAGCGGTGCTCGGCTACCCCGGTCGTCGGCATCGCTTACATGCTCCTTCGATCGCAGGCCTCATCCCTGCCGGAGATCGTTCCTGCCCTGGCGAATCGGGGGATTGAGAATATCATCATCAGCACGCTAGACTTCGTCCCGTCACGAAGCCTCAAAAGCGAGCAGATCCTGCCGAAAAACGAAGCGGAGTATCAGGAATGGAAATCAAAACTCGATCGGTTGGTGGACGAGGGAAAGCGAACGGGGTTGACGGTTCACTATCACCTTGCCAGGCCCGGGAGAAGCAACCGTACCTGCACGGAAAACATCGGAAGGACTCTCGTCGTAGCCGCGGACGGTGGAGTTTCCCCCTGCGTGTTCACGAACATCCCGGCCTCTAGGGCAACTCAGCCCGTAGAGGTCCGCGAAAAAACCTGGCAGAGGCTCTCCTTCGGCAATCTATCGGACGAATCCCTCTCGTCGATCTGGCGAAGCGAGCCGTATGCCTCATTCCGTCGCTCCCTCCGCAAGACACCCCACCCGCGATGCCGGAGTTGCCTCAAGCTCATCATGGATTAAACGGTATCGACATCTCTGCGTACGGAAATGAAAATCTTGTAGAGAATCGTGATGATCAGGAACCCCACGGCCCAGACACCCAGTGTAATGGCAATTTCCGGCCCCGTGGGGGCATAGCGGGTAACCTTTTCCAACGGGGAAGGAACAAAGCCGGTCACAATGAGACCCAGGCCTTTTTCAATCCAGAGGGACAGAAACACGCCGATGCAGGCCATGGCCAGTAGGGGATCCTTCTGACGGGTTTCCGGATAGATCAGTAACAGGAGGGCCGCCAGGGCACAGAGAGCTGAGACGGTCATCCAATGGGCGATTGTGTCATAGCCATGCAGACCGGCAAAGAGAAACCGGTAGTGCTCCACATGCTCGGGCACCTGGCTGTAGAAGACCGTGAAGATCTCGACCAGCACGAAGAAGATGCTCGTGGCCAAGGCGTATGTCACGATCGTCGCCATCGCACCGATCGCTTTCCTGCCGGCATCGAATCCGGTAAAACGCTTCAGCACGAGGCAGAACAGGATCAGCAGGGCCGGTCCAGAGGCGAAGGCCGAAGCCAGGAACCGAGGGGCCATGATGGCGGTAAGCCAGAACCCCCTGCCCGGAAGCCCCGCGTAGATGAAGGCCGTTACGGTGTGGATACTGATGGCCCAGGGAATGGACAGATAGATCAGAGGCTTTACCCAGGCCGGCGGCGGGATCCCCTTCCGGTCACACTGGAGGACCGTCCAACCGGTCACGATATTAATCAACAGGTAGCCGTTCAGGACAATCATATCCCAGAAGAGAATCGATGTGGGCGACGGGTGGAGAAGAACATTCATGACCCGCGAGGGCTGACCGAGATCCACGAAAATGAAGGTGACGCACATGATCACAGCCGCAACGGCCAGGAATTCCCCCAGGATCGTGATTTTCCCGAAGGCCTTGTAGTCATGGAGATAGTAGGGCAGGACCAGCATCACGGCCGAAGCGGCGATGCCGACCAGAAACGTGAATTGCGCGACGTAGAGCCCCCAGGAAACGTCCCTGCTCATCCCGGTGAGACCCAAGCCGTAGTCGAGCTGGCGCAGGTAGAAAAAGAACCCGAGCCCGGCGAGGGCCAGCAAAGCGGCGACCCACAACCCGTATTGGCGATTTCCCGTCAGCGCTTTCTCGAGCACGGCATCCTCACAGAATATAGTAAGCTTGCGGTTTCGTCCCCAACTCCGCACGCCGCCGGATCGGGCGTTCCTTGTCCAGCAGCCGCCGGATCTCCGAACGGGGATCGTCGATATCTCCGAAGAGGAGGGCCTTCTCCTCGCAGGCAACCACACAAGCGGGGAGCATCCCCTTCCGCAGCCTCTCCTCGCAGAACGTGCACTTCTCCACCACACCTCTGGTCCGGGTCGGATAGTCGTCGTTGATCTTGCGGATGAAGGGCCGGGGATCGCGCCAGTTCATGCTCCGGGCCCCGTAAGGGCAGGCGGCCATGCAGAACCGGCAGCCGATGCAGCGATGATAGTCCATCATCACAATGCCGTCGGCTCTCTTGAACGTGGCTTGCGTGGGGCAGACCCTCACGCAGGGAGGGTTGTCGCAGTGATTGCACAGAATCGGCAGCATGCGTTTCTTCGACGCCTCAGGCATTTCAGGGTACGTCTGCCCGGGAAAAATCCGTTCGAAGGGCTGCAGACCGATCCACTGGATTTCGTCCTTCGGGTTGCCGAAATCGGGGACATTGTGCGTGAGGTGACAGGCATCGATACAGGCTCTGCAATCACTCGGGCATTTGCCTGGGACCACCGCCATTGCCCAGCGTTTTGCTCTCAGGGCCGGGGTCATCCCGTCGACAGCCGTCACAATACCGGATGCTGTCACAGCCGTCTTCGCGTGGAGGATTCGGGTCAGGGACGGGCACACCATGCCGACGGCCGTCAGTCCCGCAACAATCAGGAACTCCCTCCTACTGGGCGGCATCACTTCACCTCCCCGGGGACAATATGGCAATTCCAGCAGTTCGGCTTGACCCCGGCATAATCGTGGCATCGATCACAGAATCGGTCCTTGTTCGAGTGGCACTTCAGGCAGCTCCCGGTCAGTCCCATCTCGAAGACCCTGCCGTCCTTTGCCGTGTAGTAGCGTTTCCCGTCCCGGACAACGTCGTCGCGCCAGGTGGCGAGCAGCTTCATGTGATTGGCGCGCATGAAAGCGGTGTCCTCCACACAACGCTTGTCCGCAAGTTGTTGAATGGCGGGTGTATCCAGATCGAGCTGGGGAGGGGAAACGGACTTCCCTGTGCCGTACCAGAACGGAAAGGTGACGGCGATCACGAAGATCAGAATGCCGGCGACGATCTTTCCCCGGTCATAGAGTTTCATCGTCTGTTCGCTCCCGCAACGGCTCGCCACGCAAATCCGTCGTTCTCTCTTTTTCGCCCTTCATAACCAGGGCATTGGACAAAAGCTCGTGGACGCCCATCACAGTCACTCCGGGCACCCAGTAGTCCATCAGGGCGGTCAGCGTCGCCCGGTCGATGGCGCAGATGCAGGCGAGCCGGTTCACGTCGTGCCGCTCCTTCACGTGCCGGACGGCCATCGCCCGGGGCATCCCCCCTCGCATCCTCATCTCCAGGTTCTCTTCATTGCCAAGCCCTGCCCCGCTGCCGCAGCAAAGCGTCTTTTCCCGGATGGTGTCCTCGGGCATCTCGTGGAAATGCCGAGCGGCATGCCTGATGACGTATCGCGGCTCCTCGAAGAGGCCCATGGCGCGCGCCGGGTTGCAGGAATCGTGGAACGTGAGCCGCAGGTGGTCGTTGCGGCGGGGATCGAGGTTGAGCTTTCCGTTGCGAATGAGATCGGAGGTGAACTCGCAGATATGCACCATCTTTGTCGAGCGTGCATTCTCGAAGCGAGTCCCCGTAATTGGGGAGACAGGTTCCTGAAGGAAATCGGCCGGGCCGTTCATCGTGTCCATGTACTGATGAAGAACCCGCCACATGTGGCCGCACTCACCGCCGAGGATCCACTTGACGCCAAGTCGTTTTGCCTCGGCGTAGATCTTGGCGTTGAGACGCTTGATCATTTCATGGGACGTGAAAAGGCCGAAGTTACCCCCTTCGGATGCATAGGTGCTGAAGGTGTAGTTGAGGCCAATCTCATGGAATAGCATCATGTAACCCATGCAGGTGTAGGTGCCCGGGTCGGCGAAGAAGTCGCCTGACGGAGCGACAAAAAGAATATCGGCGCCCTTTCGGTTCAACGGGACATCCACCCGGACCCCCGTGCGGTCCTCGATGTCGTCTGCCAGGAATTCGAGCATGTCCTTGATGCCGCCGGGCTGGATGCCAAGGTGATTGCCCATCCGGAAACAGTTCGCCGCGGGCTCGATCACCCAGTTGATATTGCATCCGACGAGGTTGAGGAGCTCCCGGCCGATCATGGTGATCTCGGCCTGGTCGATGCCGTAGGGGCAGAAGATGGAGCAGCGGCGGCATTCGGTACACTGAAAGAAGTAGTAGAACCACTCCTTGAGGACATCTTCGGTCAGATCCCTCGCGCCTGCAAGTCTGCCGAAGCGCCGGCCCGTCTCCGTGAAGTAGCGCCTGTACACAGACCGAAGGAGTTCGGCCCGCAGGACGGGCATGTTCTTGGGGTCGCCGCTGCCCATGTAGAAATGGCACTTGTCCGCGCAGGCCCCGCAACGCACGCAGAGGTCCATGAAAAGTTTAAACGAGCGGTATTTCTCCAGACGGTCCCGCATCCCGTCCAGAATGATCTGCTTCCAGTTCTCCGGGAGTTTCCAATCTGCATCCGGGGGTTGCCATGCCCGAGGATTCGGCAGGCCGAGGTAGGTCAGGTTCTTTGCGGCTCCGCTGTAGCTCCACGTCCCCGGCCGGAAGTCGACGGGCGTATCCATCCAGGCCGTCTTGGGCGGCTTATAGCCGATCCGGATCAGTTCTTCGGGTTTCGGCATCTTGTCAAGAGACATCGCTACTCCTTCTCCACGGGCAGCCCGGCCGCTTTCATCTTGTCCCGGAACTCATCCTCGTATTCCTCGTAGGTATGAACCTTCACCGGGGCATTCCAGGGGTTGACGTGCCTTCGCATGCGGCTGTCATTAGCCAGATTCCGCGTGGGGCTCAGGAAGATCCCCCCCAGGTGCATCAGCTTGCTGAAGGGAAACCACACAAGCAGAGCGCAGACGAAGAGAAGATGCACGGAAAACACAACCCCGATCCCCTTGGGCACGACGGGGGAAAAGCTGACCCACCCCAGAGCAAGGGTCTTCACCTGCTCGAGATCGACGGGCATGAGACTCCGCATGAGGATGCCGGTAACCACAATACCGAGAAGCAGCAGCAAGGCAAAGTAGTCGGTAAAAAGTGACAGGTAGCGCAGCTGCGGGTCGAGCACCCGGCGCGCAAACAGGAATGTCAGCCCAAGCAGGATGGAGCCATCCGTCAGGAACAGTGTCGGGATTCCTATCTCGAAGAACCCGTCCACCGCGATGAGGCCACTGAGGAAGGAACCGACCGGTTCGATAAAGAAGCGCATGTGGCGCACAAGGATGATCAGCAGCGACCAGTGAAAAAGAAGCCCGAAGAACCAGAGCCACTTGGCACTGCCGTAGACCGTCCGTCCGTCGACGAGATCCATCCGGGAGTTTCGGAAGAGCGAGCGGAAAAGTAAAACCTCCAGGGCCATCCTTCCGATTACGCCCGCTGTCGTTGAGGGGCTTTCCAGCGGTTCTGATTTGATCCAGGGAAGCGACTTCTCCTGGCCGCAGGTCGTCGGGATGCGGAAGGGAACGGGCGATCGGGCCCAGGTCACGACACGCCAGACCGAACCCGCCACAAATACGGCAAAGGCGCCGTAGGGCAGGATCATGAAAAGGAAGGGCGTCATCCCCTGGCTGGTTGCAACGGCAACGGCAACGAGGGTGAGGACCAGCATGGCGACAAGAGATAGAAGAAGGTTCATGTTGCGTTCTGCCGGCTTCGTTCGGATCCTCTCAGCTGCTTTTTTGAAAGACAAGGGCTTTGCTGAGCACATCGTGGAGACCCGTGATCTCCACGTCCAGGCGGTGACCCGCGACAAGCTCCTTGAGCTGTTTCTTGCAGTTGGCGCAGGGGGCCACGACAACCTTCGCACCGGTCAGACGGATCTGATCCGCTTTCTTGAGCCCGCCGGCGGACATCCGCCAGTCATGCAGATCCTCGACGATCACGAGCCCGCCGCCCCCGCCGCAGCAGTAGTTCATCTGGCGGTTCGGCGTCATTTCAACGAAGTGCTGCACCGCGGCCTTGAGCAGTTCACGGGGCTCTTCATAGAGACCCGCGCCGCGGCCGAGGTTGCAGGGGTCGTGGTAGGTGTAGGTGTCGGTGTTCTTCCCCGGATCAAATCTCAGCTTTCCTTCCTTCAGGAATCGATGGCTGACTTCCAGAATGTTCTTGAATTGGATTCCCTGGTATTCCGGCCGCCCGTAGATCTTTTTGAAAAGAAGGCCCGCCTTTGTTGCGTGACCGCATTCGCCGATCACAATGGTTTTGCACTTCAGGCGGTCCGCTGCCTCCAAGAGACGGTTGAGAACCTTTTCCAGCACTTCGTCGCTGTAAAACAGCCCGTAATTGATGGCATCGAAATTTTCCGTGCTGACGGTCCAGCTGGCTCCGGCGGCGTGGAAGGTCTTCGCGATGCCCATCAGGGTGTCCGCTTCCATGATGTAATCGCTCACGGGGGCGGCAAAAAAGAACTCGGCCCCCGCCACGTCACGAGGAATGGGGATGGGAATGCCCGCTTCTTCCGCCAGTTCCTCTTCCAGAAAGTCAAGCGTGTCGATGAAGGCTGCCTTCGGGATGGAGGAAGTGTTCCCCGCCTCGCCGAGCTGTGCTTTGACGCTGACGGTCATGTTCTTCGGGATAAAGCCGAGGCTCGCGAGAAGCACCCGGCCAACGCGTGTGATCAGCGCGTTGTCGACGGCAAGGGGGCAATTGACGCCACAGCGGCGGCACATGGTGCACCGGTAGAAGGCATCCACCATGTCGTCGATGTCATCCTCCGTCAGCGCCTTGGCCCCGACGAGACTGCCGAAGAGTCTTCCCGATCGAGTGAAGTATTTCTTATAGACCTTCCGGAGCAGATCCGAGCGCCACGCGGGCAGATCCCGCTGATCGCCCGAGGCCTGGTAGACTTGGCACTGCTCGGCGCAATTGTTGCACTTGGCGCAGGTGCCCAGATACAACTCCAGGGGAAGATTGTATATTTTCGCACTCAGGATTTCCTGAAGGGTCTCGAGGAAACGAGCCGCCCGTTCCTCACGTGGCAGAATCGTTTCACTGCGGAACGAGTACTTCGGATCCTGATCCTGAATCTGCGGATTCTTTTCCGTCATATCGGCACCGCTGTCAGTCCTTCTGCCAGTTAATATGGTGATAGGTGAAGTATTTGGCAATATAGTGAATCATCTTGCTCCAGGGCAGGTAAATCAGGAAAAGCCCTCCCAGGAAAACAGCCAGAAGCTGATCCCACGCCAGGGGGGTCGAACCTGGCTGGAACGTCAGGAGCCCCAGCAGATAGGATAGGGAGGACGACGACGAGTGCGGCGTCGAAGCCAAGAGCCCCGCGGTCGCAACGACCGCGAGAAAAGCGAGATTGAAATATTCCTCAAAAGAGGACAGGACTCGAAGGTTGCCGTCGATGATCCGCAGCCAGAGGATGTAGATCACCGAAACGGCGAGGAGCCAGAGGCAATATCGCACGGGGAACCCCTGCGTCCAACCGATGAGGTTCAGCACGAGAAAGACCGCGGCCCCCAGCATGGCCATATGCATACAGAACGTCCCGACCCAGAGACGGCGGTTGAAGCGATAGAGGGTCTCAAAGGTGAGCATCTCCTTGAGCATGTACTTCAACTGCCCGGCAATTCCCTCAGGCACGGGGTGAAGAGTCCACTTCACATGGGCCGGCATTCTCAGCCAGCGCACAAACTGCCATGCAGTCCCTGCAACGAAAAGTCCGATGGCAAGATAGGGATAAACACGGGAAATGAATTCCGATCCTGTCATACCCTTCCCCCGGTGAATCCTCACGTTACCCGGCCATACGCCTCTTTCCGTGGCAAGCACAACCGGTCGATCCGCACGCAAGCCGGTCCGTTGATGAGATCCTGATCAGACGCACCCCGTCGGCTTGGAAAGGCCGGCCAGCTTGCAGGCGCCCTTGGCCGGGCCCGTCGGGAACAGTTCGTAGAGCTTCTTGAGATCCATCCCGTTGTCCTTGCACACCTTGCGGATCATCGGTGCAATCCCGTACTGTTTGAAGTAGTTCCTCAAATAGTGGATGAGCTTCCAGTGCTCTTCCGTCAGCGGCCCCTCGATTCCTTCCGATGACGCATAGGCCTGTGCAAATTCCTCATTCCACTTGTCGAGTTCCTGGAGGAACCCGTCTTCATCGACTTCATAGGTTTTTCCCGCCAGTTCTATCTGGGGCATGCCTGAAACCTCCTTCCGTGATCTATTCGCATATTTCTTTTCTGCATCGATTTTTTGATGTCCTGCCTGCCGTCGTGATACTGTCTAGCCCTCCCAACCAGTCCCTCCGCCCATTGAGGTGTACCTAATGCGTGGAGATGGGTGAAGCTGGCCAGGACGTTCTTGAGGCACAGCCCGTCCTGTTTCCCGTCGATTCCGACTCCCCTCCGCACCCGGAACGCCAGATGCCCTTCCGAAAGGTTTCGGGAGAGGAGCCGGGAATAATGAAACTCGTGGCCCGCAATTCTTGTCCCAATCGGGAAAAAGGGGTTCTCCCCTTCCACGTCCACGACGGTGTAACCGTGGCCCTGAGGCCTCTTTTCCATCTCGAAGGAGACGGGCAGAAAGCCGACCATGGGGTAATGATGTTCTCCCACGATCAGGGATTCCCCCAGGTACATGAAGCCGCCGCACTCTGCATAGATCGGCAGACCTCCCTCCGCGGCCTCCAGCAACGAGCGGCGGAAGGTTTCGTTCTGAGCCAATTGCTCTGCCTGTGTCTCCGGGAACCCGCCCCCGATGTATAGCGCATCGACCGGAGGCAGCGTGATGGCGCTGATGGCACTGATCTCGAGGATGCGTGCACCCCGTTCGGAGAGGGCCTCGATATTTTCCGGGTAGTAGAACTGGAAGGCCCTGTCCCGAATGACCCCAATCGTCACGGGTTCCCCCGCTGTTTCGTCGGCATGGAGCCCTCCCGGAGGGGCTACGTCGTTCCAGGGCGGAGCGGTATAAGCAACACCCATGAGGCCATCCAGATCCAGACAGTCCACGGCGATCTTTGCGGCCCGTTCAAGCGTCTGATTGATCCGGTCCTGCTCCTGGGGCGGGATGAGCCCCAGGTGCCTCTCCGAGAATGGGATGTCCGCCATCCTCGGCACCGTCCCAAGAACCGGCAGACCGCAGTGATCTTCAACACTCCTGCGAAGGACTGCTGCATGGCGTTGTCCAGCCACCCGGTTGAGGATGACGCCGCGGATGTTGACCTTCGCATCGAAGTGCTGGCAGCCCAAGACCATGGCGGCCATCGTCCGGGTCACTTTGTCGCAGTCAACGACCAGAACCACGGGAGCCTTCAGGAGCTTGGCCAGTTCAGCCGAGCTGTGTTCCCCCTCGGGGTTGGAGCCATCGTAGAGTCCCCTGTTTCCTTCGACAAGCGAGACGGCATCCATGGGCGCATGCCGGGAAAAGGAGCCCGCAACTAATTCACGCCCCATGACGAAGGTATCGAGGTTGCGGCACGTCCGTCCCGCCGCCAGGGATAGCCAGGCAGCGTCTATGTAGTCCGGACCCTTCTTGAAGGGCGCCACGCGTAAGCCTCGCTGTACCAAGGCTGCGGCCAGGGCCACGCACAGTGTCGTTTTGCCCGCACTGCCTCGGAGCGCAGCAATGACCATCCGGGGGCAGGATCGGCTCATGCTCCACCACCTGTGGGCATAAAAGTCGCTATTCCTTCGGATAACATTCCGCCAGCACGAGATAGGTCGTGCTGCCGCTCGACCAGTACTTCAGACACTCTTCATCGAGGAGGGCCTTAACGGCATCCTGGACCGCATGCCGGTCCTCATCGGGAAACCACTTGGTCACGTCCCGGATGTAGAACATCTTCTTGTCACCCATCGATTTCTGCTGGAACGCCTCGAGGACCTTCGCCTTCAGATCATCACCCATGGGCTACCTCCACTTGAACTGCGTCGAAGACCTGAACGTCTCCGTCGCCAAATCGAAATCGTCAATGTGCTTGTCCGTGAAGGGTATGCCCGTCATCGAAAAGAAGCGCTCCCAGCCGATGCGCTCGATCCACTCGCCTACGCGCTCATGCTTGCGGGCATTGCCGGCGTAGACCTCGATGATGTTCTTCACCGCTGCAACCGTCTCCGGCCACATGGGGGGATTGTTCGGCAAGAAGGGGATCGCCAGTTTGGAAAACATGGGCCTGCTTCGGGCATTCGACACCTTGCCTCCTACCCAGATGGAGATCCCGTCGTTTTCGGGATCGGCGATCGGCATGGCCGGGCACACCGTATAGCAGTTCCCGCAGTACATGCACTTCTCGTTGTTGACAGTGACGGTCTTGTTCTTCATGTCCCCGCGGATGGCCCCGGTCGGGCAGGAAGCCACCGTGGTCGGAATTTCACAAAGGTTCGGGACACGGCTATTGTCGGTTTTGGGAACCGTTCGGTGGATGCCCAGGATGGCGATGTCGGAACAGTGGACGGCACCGCACATGTTCAGGCAGCAGGCCAGGGCAATCCGAACATGGTTGGGCAGCTTCATCGTCACGAAGTACTCGTGGATCTCTTCCATCAACGCCTTGACAGGACCCGAAGCGTCCGTGGCCGGCGTGTGGCAGTGCACCCAGCCCTGGGTGTGTACGATATTCGAAATCGCGTGCCCGATCCCGCCGACAGGGTATTTCTTCTGGGCCAGTTCGGCCAGCAGGGGGGCGATCTTCCCCTTGTCCTCGAGGAGGAACTCGATGTTGTTGCGGCTCGTGAAGCGAAGATATCCGTTGCAGTACTTCTCGGCGATATCGCAGATCTCCCGGATATGATCCGTCGACATGAGACGCGGCGATCCCGCTCGCACCGTGTAAAGAGCTTCTCCCGTTTCGCCGACGTGCACCATGACACCCGGCTGGAGGATCTCGTGATATCTCCATTTCCCGTAATTGCGCTGAATCACAGGGGGGAGCATCTTTTTGTAGTCAGGGGGGCCGATATCGGTAGGCATATCACTTCACCTCCTTCTTGATGTCTTCAGGCCAGAAGAAGACGTAGGGATTTGTCCTGGGGGCCTTAACCATCTGGGGCACGGCAGGAAGTCCTACGGCACGAAGGAAGGTTCTCATGCCCACACGCTTGATCAGCTCGCCGACCCGTTCGCGCGACTTACCGTTCTCACTCCACCAGTCCTGGATCTTCAGGATCAGATCCTTCAGCTCCTGGTAAGGGGGCTTCAGCTCCATGAAGGGCACGATGACCCAGGAAAGAAGCGCCCCCTCGACGATCGGGGCCTTGCCGCCGATGAGGATGGTTGCGCCGCGCTGATCTCCCGGCCTCAGGGCCTTCGGCATCAGGTTGATGCAGTGCATGCAGCGGGTGCAGTCCTCGTCGTAGATCTTCAGTTCCTTGCCGTTGTAGACCATGCAACGCGTCGGGCAGAGGTTGCAGACCTCCCGCTGGATATCGAGGCCCGCCGCGGCGTAAGCCGCCACTTCCTTCTGGTCCGCGGGGATGTCCCCTTTCCACGTGCCGATGACAGCCAGGTCGGACCGGGCAATCGAGGCGACACAGTCATTCGGGCAGGCCGCGATCTTGATCTTGAACTTGTAAGGGAACATGGGACGGTGAATTTCGTCCTGGAAGCTCATGGTGATGTTGTAACAGGCATCGAGGCTGTCGATGCAGGCCCACTCGCAGCGCCCCGGTCCCACACAGGCACTCGGTGTACGCAGGGCCGAGCCGGAGCCGCCCAAGTCGAAACCTTTTGCGGAGAGATCGTCGAAGCAGTTCTGAAGATGATCTGTCGTGGTCCCCAGGAGAATAACATCCCCGGTCGAGCCGTGCATGTTGGTGAGTCCGCTGCCGTGTTTGTCCCAGACATCGCAGAGATTGCGAAGGGCCTCGGTCTTGTAAAACCAGCCCGTCGGGTGATTGACCCGCATCGTGTGGAAGGCCTGCACGTTGGGGAACTCGTCCGGGATGTCCGAGTAGCGGCCGATGACCCCCGCGCCGTAGCCTTTCACACCGACGATACCGCCGTGCTTCCAGTGACCGATTTTGTCTTTATAGGAACGCTCCAGCTGCCGGAGGAGATCCTTGGCCATGGGCTTTTTTTCGGCAGCCTGCTTCATGTCGTCGACAAAGCTTGGCCATTTCCCTCCCGCCAATTGGTCGAGAAGGGGCGTATCTGATTTGGACATGGACCTACCTCCTTTTTTATCCGATCTTCATCCAGTAGTCTTTGAACACGATCGCCGACAGGATGAATCCCAGGGGGACGTTGATGAGGACGCCGACCGTAAAGGCCCAGAAGGGCTTCAGGCCGAAATGGGCCAACTCCGCGAACCGGGTCGACAGGCCGATACAAAGGAAGCAGAATACGAAGGCCCAGGAACGCAGCTTCTTGATCGGCGAGATCACGTCGGGGTTCAAGACCCTGTCAAACCAGCTCGAGTTGGCCACGAGCTGGCTGAACACGGCAGCCTGATCCGGAGTGGCGCCCGTTGTCAGGACCTTCAGGTCTTCGTCAGTGAGCTCTCCCTTGACGGTGGCCTGACCTTTTTCCGTGTCGATCTTGATCCGGTCAGCATACGGCGCGGGGACCTGGTAATTCGTGAAGTCCGCCTTGTACTCCTTGTTCTTGAATTTTCCGGCCAGGTTGGCCTTTCCCCGGTAGTCGGCGGGAACCATGGTGGAGACCCAGCTCATGATGAGGGATGCCGCCAGGAACCCGAGGACGAACTTGGGGAAACGCTCCCAGATGATCCCGGCGCCCACGGCGGATCTCTTCTCACCCTCACTGGTTTCCCAGTACATGACCGACACGATGGCGAGGATGAGGGCCCAGATGCCGATCCAGATATCCCGGCCGATGACCTTCATCAAGGTGAAGGTGTGGATCGGCGCCTCGCCGAAGCGGGTCGCCAGTTCGGCCGCAACGGCAAATCCCGCGGCATCGGCGAATTCCGAGGTCCCGACGATGGCCCCACCCACGCCCGGGCTGATCGTCCCCGGGACAATCTGCTTCATCACAAAGCTCAGGATGAAGATCATGACGATAGCCCAGACCGTCACGACAGCGATGGAGATGGAGATGTGTTCGTTTTTCGACTTGACGGCGCCGCCGACGGCGATGGAAGCCGAGACGCCGCAGACGGCGCCTCCGGCGCCCAGGACCGCTCCGAACTTAGGCTCAAGACCGAAGAGCTTCGTCGCCGCGAAGTAGATGGCAAGCCAGGTCGCCACCGATACGATGGTCGCCTGCAGCATCGCGATGGGACCCGCCGTGATGATCATGGTCAGGGGCAGTGTCGCCCCGAGAAGAACGATACCGGTCTTGATATAGTATTCCGTCCGCAGGGAGACCTTCAGCCAGGCGGGGATCTTCATTGCGTTCGAGATGATCAGCCCGATGATGAGGGCCAGCAACGGGGCCTCGATGTTGAGATCCTCCATCACCTTCCACCCGGCAAGGTAAAAAATGATGAGAGAGCCGACGAAGAGGATGATGAATCCGGGGATAAAGTGACCGAGTTTGTGGCCCATGATCGCCATGGAGACGCTGAACACAGATCCGAAGAGGAGGAAGATGATCAGGTAGTTCCCCGCGTTCTTCGTCAGGTCCGCGATCACCTTGCTGAATGCGTCAAGCTTGCCCGGGACGACGACCCACCCCTTGATGGAGCCCCCGGCCCAGAAGACAAACAGCGCTAGTAATATGATACCGATTCCCAGCCATACGGACCACCAGTCTTCCGTCTTCCACATTTTCTGCAATTCGTTCATGGCACCCTCCTTTCCATGGGTATATCGCGTCTGTGACTGCCGTTGCTTCACCCGATCTCGATGTCGGGATGGAGCCGATTTCTTTGTACAATAAATGAGAAATCAATCTCCTGTCAAGCGATCATTTGCATGATCATCTGATGATTAGACAACCGGATTCAGAGGGCTTGAACCGTACTTTTTTTCTGCATGCGCCGACAGAGGATGATTGCCGCCGTGGTCCGGCCGGTCGCATAACGGCGCCGGATATTTATCTGGAAATGAGTCACGGAAACGGTGTAGGAATCTCTTGACCCCCTCGGAGGGAGTCCCAAGCAGGGATATCCAATGACCGACAGGAAAACACGACCCCCGGGAAAGGCAGAGAAGATTTCGAAAAGAGCCTGCGCCCTGCTCTGGGATGAATCGCTTGCCTGGGGACTCATGGCCCGGCGGTCGCTGCATGCGGCGGGCCTGCCCTTCGACCTGCTCAACTCGGAAGAGATCCGCAGGGGGGTATTGTCCCAATACCGGATGCTTTTTGTCCCCGGCGGCTGGGCATCCAACAAGCGGAGCGCCTTGGGCGATCGGGGATGTGCCCAGATCCGGCGATTTGTCGAGGCGGGCGGCAACTATCTGGGAATCTGCGGGGGCGCCGGACTGGCCACTGGAGACGGGATTCGCCTTCTGTCCGTCCGTAGAAAACCAACATCCGAAAGGGTTGCGAGCTTCAGCGGTCCCATACGGCTCACTCTCGCCGATCACCGGATCTGGCGGGGCGTCGAATCGCCTCTATTCTTCGTCTGGTGGCCCTCGCAGCTCCAAGCCGGGGATCATCGGATCCGCGTGCTTGCCACGTACGAAGAGGCTCAGCCGGAAGCCTTCAGCGCCGACATCCCCGTGAGGGTCGGAACGTTAGAAGGTTGGCATGCTCTGGAGAAACGCTACGGCATCCTCCTGGACCCGGACCGTCTGCGCCACGAGCCGGCTGTGATGGAAGGAAGCCTCGGCCGGGGTCGTGTGATTCTTTCACTGGTTCATTTCGACACGCCGGGCGACCCCAACGGCTCCGCTGTCCTGCGAAACCTGTGGGAATACCTGTCGCCCGGCTGGCAATCCAAGGCAGAGACGGGTGATGCAATTCCCCATCGCCGCCCCCTTCGGCATCTTCTGTCCGAGCTGGCTGTTGAATTGGGGATCATCGAGTCCACCGTGGGGGATCTGATGGAGACGGGATCGAACTACTCCCTCTGGCGCTGGCGCAATCCATTCCTGCTGCAGTGGCGCCGGGGCGTACGGGGCTTGGAGTACGGCACGCTGGCCGTCATGATCCGTGAGATCCGTGAGATTCTCCGCCCGGACGGACCTGAGGGCGGAGCGGCGCTTCCGGTCTCAGAGAATGGGTTAAAGGAAGAAGAGGCTTTGCTGCAAATCCGGGAACAGATCGTTCCCTTTGTCGAGACAGCGAAGGAGCTACTGGACAGGGAGCGTCTGTTCATGCGGTCGACACCGCTATCTCCCTTGGAATGCCCCGATCCGGAAATCAGCCGGCTCCGATCGGATCTGTTCGGCACGGCTATGAGCCACGGGGGTCGCTTCAAACCGTTGATCGACTCCGTGGACCGCCTCCTTACGATCTTGATCCGAGAGGGTTGATCCCCTGCGATCAGCGTGATTCCGAGCCCGGTACAGGGGCATCGCCCGTTCGCAGCATCCTGTCGATTTCTCTCCAGAGATCCGCTTTTCCCTCGCCGGTCTGAGCCGAGAAAAGAACGAGCATCTCGCCTTCCCCGAGGCCGAGGCGTGTCATGATCTGTTTGCGTCGTCTCATCGCCTCCCCACGGGAGATCTTGTCTGACTTGGTCAGGACGATGAGACGATTGCGCCCATAGTGACGGAGCCATTCCATCAGGTCGAGATCCTGCTGCGTGGGGTCGTGGCGGATATCGAGGATGGAAATCACCAGGTGGAGGTTTGCACGCTCGCGAAGATAGGTCTCGACCATGGGCCCCCATGTTTCCTGCTCCGCCCGGGAGACTTTGGCATAGCCATAGCCCGGCAGATCCACGAAAGACAGCTTATCGTTGACGATGAAGAAGTTGATGAGCCTTGTTTTACCGGGGGTCGCGCTGGTCTGGGCGAGTTTCCTCCGGCCCAGCAGCGTGTTGATCAGAGAGGATTTCCCCACGTTGGAGCGCCCGGCAAAGGCGATTTCGGGCATGCCCGTCTTGGGGTACTGATCGGGCTTGACGGCACTCTTCACAAATTCGGCGGAGGTGATCTTCATAAAAGAGGGATTCCGGATTCGGGCTTCTGGCTTCAGGTCTCTTGAGGAAAGGGAGGATGCTCTCCAAGTCTGCGGCCTGTCGCCTGTGGCCTATTTTATTCGAACGAGATCTTGTACTTGTCGAGTTTTCTCTCCAGTGTAGGCCGGGAGATGCCGAGGGCCTCACAGATCTCTCCCTTGTTCCGGCCGATCTTCGAGATGACAAGACGGATGTGCCGCTCCTCGACCTCGTCGAGCGTAAGCAGCCTGCCTGTCGCATCCGTGCCGGTCTGTGTTCCGGCACCCTCCCCCGCAATCTCTGCCTGAGCCCCACCGAGAAGATCGGGGAACTCGACCCTCCCCAGCACCTGGCCGTGGGAGATCACGGAGGCGCGTACAAGCAGATTCTCGAGCTCGCGTACGTTTCCGGGCCACCGGTACTGAAGGAAGATCTCCATCATCTCCTTGGAGACCCCGGCGATGTTCTTGTGGAGGTCCTTGTTGATCTTGCGAATAAGAAAATCCACCAACACAGGGATATCCTCGCGCCGCTCCCTCAACGGGGGGATGGTGATGGTCACGATATTGAGGCGGTAGTACAGATCGTCCCGGAATTTGCCCTCTTTCACCATGGCCTTGAGATCGCGGTTCGTGGCGGCGATGATCCGCGCACGGACCTTGACCCGTTCCTTTCCCCCGACCCGCTCGAATTCCATCTCCTGGAGGACGCGAAGAAGCTTTGCCTGAAGGTTGACGGACATCTCGCTGATCTCATCGAGAAACACCGTGCCGAATCCCGCCAGTTCAAATTTCCCCAGTTTTCTGCCGATGGCACCCGTGAAGGATCCCTTCTCATGGCCGAAGAGCTCCGATTCGAGCAGGGTCTCTACGATGGCGGAGCAGTTCACGGCAATGTAGGGCTCATTGCGGTTGGTGTTGTTGTGGATGACCTTGGCGATGAGCTCCTTGCCCGTGCCGCTCTCTCCCTGGATGAGAACCGTAGCCCGGCTCTGGGAAACGACGCCGATCGTCTTGAAGATATCCCGCATGGCCCTTGTGGCGCCGATGATGTCGCCTACCTTGTAATCGTGCGTGGACTCCGTGAGCAGTCCGCCGATTTTTTTCTCCGTCTCGAGGGTCTTGAGGGCTTTCTGCAGCGACACTTCGAGCTCGTCGATGTTGATGGGTTTGTGGATGTAGTCGAAAGCGCCGGCCTTCATGGCCCGGATGGTCGTGTCCATGTCATGGAAGGCCGTGATCATGATGACCTTCGCATCCTCGTCTTCCTCGCGGATTTCTTCCAGAACCGTGAAGCCGTCGATGTCAGGCAGGCGGATGTCGAGAATGACGAGGTCCGGCTGGATCTGGACAAACTTGTTGAGACCCTCCGTCCCCGTCAGGGCCGTCTGGCATTCGTAACCCTCTTCGGTCAGGTAGAGCTCGAGCGATTCGCAGATGGAGCGGTCATCATCGATGACGAGTATCTTGCTCATGTCGATCGGTTCCCTTGCGTTGATCCTGCATCGTTCTCACTTGACCGGCAACAGGACGATGACCTTCGTGCCCTCGCCCCTCCGGGATTGGACTTCAACGGATCCCCGATGCTGATCGACGATCTTCTTCACCTGGGACAATCCAAGACCCGTGCCATACTTCTTCGTCGTGAAGAACGGATTGAACACGTGCGGCAGGGAGGCTTCATCTATGCCGGCCCCGTTATCGACGATCTCGATCCGTACCTGCCCTGTCCCTTCGGCGAGCCCGGCGCGGATGGTCAAAACCCCGTTGTCCTCCATGGCATCAATGGCATTCAGGAACAGGTTCAGAAAGGCCTGTTGCATCATGGACGAATCGAAGGACAGGGGCGGGATACGGTCGTCGAATTGCATCTGCACCTGGATCCTCTTTTTCTCCACTTCCCGTTCCGCCATTGCGAGTGCGGACTCCAGGCACATACCGAGATCGGCCAGGTGCATCTCCGGCTCTGTCGGACGTGCAAAGACGAGAATGTCGCTGACGAGTTTCTCCAGATGCTCCACTTCCTTGCGGGCAATCTGAAAACGCTTGAGATCGTTGCCGGCGGGGTTCATCCTCTTTTCCAGGATCTGGAGGCTCATCTTGATGGAGGACAGGGGGTTTCGGACCTCGTGGGCAATCCCGGCTGAGAGTTGGCCCACGGCCGCGAGTTTCTGGCTTTCGAAGTACCGGTTCTCCAGTTCCTTGAAATCGGTGATGTCGCGCTGCAGGACCAGCAGGCGGTCCGTTCCTTTGATCGGGCGCGCCGTCAGCAACAGGTTTCGCCTGTTTCCATCCCTGTCTGTCGCTTCGATCTCAAACGGCTTGAGATTGCCACGGCGGATTTCGTCCCAGCGCTGCTCCAGCAGCTCGCGCCGCTCCGGAGAGACAAACTGCGAGAAATGCTTTCCCTTCAGCCTCTCTGCGGTGAGCCCGCGTTCGGCATCGATGTCGCGGCTCATGTACCGCACGGTCCCGTCGGCATCCAGCAGCAGGATCAGATCCGGTGAAGCATCGAGGACGGACTGGTGGAAGTTGTGCAGCTCCTCGATGTTTCTCCGCA
>DATJPI010000278.1:0-4844 GCA_035506495.1 Syntrophales bacterium | reverse complement strand
TCGATACACTTCGGATGCTTTTCGATCGCCTTGAGGGCCCGCTGGATCTCCTTGTCCGGCAGTTCGTAGGGCTCGAGCTTCCCGGAGAGATAGGCATCGTAAGCGGACAGGTCGATGATCCCGTGACCGCTGTAGTTGAAGAGGATGACCTTCTCCTTGCCCTCTTCCTTGGCGCGTCTGGCTTCGTCCACGACGGCGGCAATCGCGTGGTTCGTCTCCGGCGCGGGGATAAAGCCTTCCGTGCGGGCGAAGAGAACCCCGGCCTCGAAGGTATCGAGCTGGTTGTAGGCCCGGGGCTCTGCCAGCTTCAGGTTGACGAGATGGCTCACGATGGGCGCCATCCCGTGGTAGCGAAGCCCGCCCGCATGGATCGGCTCAGGGATGAAGTCGTGGCCGAGGGTATGCATCGGCAGAAGCGGGGTCATCTTGGCCACGTCGCCGAAATCGTAAGCAAAGGGCCCCTTGGTGAGGGTCGGGCAGGAAGCAGGCTCAGCGGCGATGATGTGCACCTTCTTGCCGTTGATCTTGTCCCGCACGAAGGGCAGGCTTACTCCGCCGAAGTTGCTTCCGCCGCCGGCGCAGCCGATGACCACGTCGGGATACTTCCCGATTTTCTCAAACTGCTTCTTCGCCTCGAGGCCGATGATCGTCTGGTGAAGCAGCACGTGGTTCAGCACGCTCCCGAGGGAGTAGCGGCAGTCCTTGCTCGTCACCGCGTGCTCCACGGCCTCGCTGATGGCAATGCCGAGGCTCCCGGGGCAATCCGGATCCTGGGCAAGGATGTTCCGCCCCGCCTGTGTCATCTCGCTGGGGCTGGGGATGCATTTGGCCCCCCAGGTGGACATCATCATGCGCCGGTAGGGTTTCTGGTTGTAGCTCACGCGGACCATGAAGACTTGCAATTCCAGGCCGAACATCTGGCAGGCCATGGCCAGTGCGCTTCCCCACTGTCCCGCACCCGTCTCCGTCGAGAGCTTCTTGATCCCGAACACCTTGTTGTAATAGGCCTGCGGAATGGCCGTGTTGGGCTTGTGCGAGCCCGGGGGGCTCACGCTCTCGTCCTTGTAGTAGATCTTCACGGGCGCCTTCAGGGCCTTTTCAAAATTGAGTGCGCGCCTCAACGGCGTGGGGCGGTACAGGAGGTATTTATCCAAAACCTCGTCGGGGATCGTGATCAGCTGCTGGGTGCTGACTTCCTGCTCAATGAGGTTCATGGGAAAAACAGGAGCCAGGTCCTGCGGCCCGACGGGCTTCCCGGTGCCGGGGTGAAGGGGAGGATTCATGGGGCTCGGCATGTCGGGAAGGATGTTGTACCATTGCCTTGGAATCTCCGCATCGTTCAGCATGATCTTTCGCTCTTCCATTTTTCTTTCCCTCCTACAATCTGGTCTATTTCGTCTGTTTCGTTTATTTCGTTCTTTTCGTTGCGCTGCGCGGCTTACCAGGCAAAAGGTCAGAGGAACAAGGTTAAAGGTTAGATGTCTGCCCCTTTCTCCTTTTACCTTTCTCCTTTTACCTTTATCCTTTTACCTTTATCCTTTATCCTTTATCCTGCCGATCGAGGGCACTGTCTGCCGTCTGCCTCCATAAATGAAAAAGCCATGGGAACCTTACCCATGGCTTAGATTTATATCCCGTCGGCCATGGGTGATTTTCCTCACCCACAGCCCCTTATGTCAATAAGAGGGCCCCGTGGGCAGGGTCCTGTTGCCCTGCCACCACCAGCCGAACGTATTGATTGCGAATAGCTTGTTCATGATCAATACCTGCGAACCCATTACCACAGCCATTTTTCTCTGTCAAGTGAAGCTTCCCGCCCACAGGGCGGGCTTCCCGGTAAGGAAAGAACCGGACATGATTGCGCGCCCTCGATGCGTGAGGAGCAGGATTATTCCCCCCTCACCCCAGCCCTCTCCCTCGGGGGGGAGAGGGAGATCAGGGTAGTGATTATCCCGAGGCGCCCCCGGTCGAACCCGTAGAGGCAAGCGGCCCCTTGAAAGCCGCTCAGGAAGCCGACTGCAGGCGCTCCACGGGTCCCAACGCCCCCGCACCCGTCAGGACAAACCGCTGGAGAGGGCTTCTTTCATTGAAAAAAGAGAGTTTTTCTGATAGTTTACAATATTGTTAATGGCAACATGGCTTAAATTATGCTCTGGTCTATCAACGATAAGAATCCCCAGATGCGGCTGATCCGCAAAGCCGTTGAATCGATGCGAAACGGGGGGATCATCATCTATCCAACGGACACGGTCTACGGGATCGGATGCGATCTTTTCAGCAAGCGCTCCATAGAGAAGATCTATGAGATCAAGCGCCGCAGCCAGAAGCAGCCCTTCAGCTTTATCTGTGCGGACCTGAGGGACATCAGCCAGTATGCCAATGTTTCCAATTACGCCTACAAGACCATGAAGAGGCTATTGCCGGGGCCCTACACGTTCATCCTCCCTGCGTCGCGTCTCGTCCCCAAGATTCTCATGACGAAGCGCCAGACGACGGGAATCCGGGTCCCTGCAAACGAGATATGTCTGTCGCTTGTGCGCGAGCTGGGCCACCCCATCATCAGCACCAGCGCCACGACGGACAAGGACGAAATTCTGAGCGATCCGGAAGAGATCCGGAAACGCTACGGGCACGCGGTGGACCTGATTCTCGACGGGGGCATCCTGACATCGGAGATGTCCAGCGTCATCAGCCTCGTGGACGACGTTCCCGAGGTGATACGCGCCGGTAAGGGCGACGTGAGCGAGTTTACATGATGCCCGCTTAACCGGGTGGGGGACAGAGAGGAAAACCTTCATGAAGAAGATCATGCTCGTCAATGCCGTGGACCAGGAGGTGAGCCGGATGGCCGTCCTGGAGAGCGGCAAGCTCTTGGAGTACAACATCCAAATGTCGGCAAAGGAGCCGATCACGGGCAACATCTACAAGGCGGTGGTGCTCAAGGTCGAGAGGGGCCTGCAGGCGGCCTTCGTCGACTACGGCGCCAAGAAGCACGGGTTTCTGCCCCTGCACGATGTGAGTCCCGAGTACTTTCATCCTATCGAGGAGGGCGAGGATGAGCATCATCGGCACCGCGGCCGGCCCATCCTCAAGAACGGCCAGGAGATCCTCGTCCAGGTCGTCCGGGACGAAAAAGACCACAAGGGCGCCATGCTCACGACCTACATCTCCCTGCCCGGCCGCTACGTCGTCCTCATGCCGAACCGCCAGAGCACGGGGATCTCCCGGAAGATCGAAGACGACGAATCGCGAAAGACCCTCATGGAGCTCATGGAGCAGATCTCGGCCGAGGAGCGCGTGGGCTTCATCGTCCGGACCGCCGGGATGAACCGCACCAAACAGGAGCTCTCGCGGGACTACTACGTGCTGCTCCGGATCTGGCGGGAGATCGAGAAGAAGGCCAAGGGCGTCCAGGCCCCCGCCCTGCTTCACCAGGAGGGCGACTTCGGCGTGCGCTCGCTGAGGGATTACTTCACGACAGAGATCCAGGAGATCTGGGTGGACGAGCTGGAGACCTTCCGGAAGATGCGCGCCTACCTCAACACGGTGGCCCCGCGCAACGTGAAGATGATCAAGCTCTACCAGGACAAGACGCCCCTGTTCGACCGCTACCACCTGGAGCCCCAGATCGAGGCCATCTACAAGGAGCGTGCGGAGCTCAAGAGCGGCGGCTACCTCATCATCAACCCCACCGAGGCCATGATCACCATCGATGTCAACTCCGGCCGCGCCTCGGACCGGCGCGACGTCGAAGAGACGGCCTTCCGCGCAAACCTCGAGGCGGCCGAGGAGATTGCCCGGCAGCTGCGGCTGCGCGACCTGGGCGGCCTCATCGTCATCGACTTCATCGACATGAAGGACCGCAAGCACATTGCCGAGATCGAGAAGACCTTCAAGAAGGCGCTGAGCCTCGACAGGTCCCGAACCCAGATCTCCCGCATCTCCAAGTTCGGCATGATGGAGCTGTCCCGCCAGCGCAAGAAGTCCAACATCCAGGAAATCAGCCACGTGACTTGCCCGCACTGCAAGGGCACGGGGATGCGGCCGTCGCTGGAGTACGCGGCCCTCGGCACGTTCCGCAGGATCCGTCTCAACGTCCTGCGGGGCACCTTCTCCACCGTCCGGATCACGCTGCCCCACGAGATCGCCAACTACCTGCTCAACCAGAAGCGAAGCGACATCGTGGCCCTCGAAAACCAGCACGGGGTGCTGATCATGATCACCGGCGATCCCGACATGCTCTGGGACGAGGCGAAATTCGAGTTCGTCGAGAGGGAGCACATCCCGCAGGCGGCCGAAGCGGAAGAGGGAAAGGCCGACGAGGTCAAGACGGAGGCGGCACACCCGGAAGGCGGCCGGGGGACGAGGAAGAGGCGGTCCCGCGGCAGGCGCCGAAGACCGGGCGACCGGAACCACGAACTGGCCCAGGAAGCGGGCGAGGTTTCATCGGAGCCGCAGGACGCTTCTGAGCCCCGGCAGGAACAAACGGAACACAAGGAAACGCCGGATGAGAAAAAATCCGGCGGCGGGATCATCACCCGGATTTACGATATCTTCAAATTTTAGGGTAAAGGGTAAAGGGGTAAGGGTACAGGGAAGAGCAGACCGCAGACAGCAAAAACCCCTCCACAGTCGCTGTGAAGGGGTTTTTCTTTTGCCTTGACCCTAAACCCTAAACCCTTGACCCTTTCCCCAGGCCCTTCGGGCCTATTTCCCCTTCCCCAGCTCTTTCGACCTCAGCGTTGCCGCCTCTACGGCATGGAGGAGGGCCGAGCGCAGTCCGCCCCTCTCGAGGGCATGAATGCCGGAAATGGTCGTTCCGCCCGGTGAAGTCACCATGTCGC
>DATJPI010000277.1:0-4215 GCA_035506495.1 Syntrophales bacterium | reverse complement strand
AAGTATCTCGCCTTTGCCAAGAAGGCCGATCTGGAGGGTTTCAAACAGGCGGCGAAGCTTTTCCGGGCCGCCGCCGAAGCGGAGACGGTCCACGCTCACGCCCATCTGCGGGAGCTCAAGGGTATCCGCTCAACAAAGGAGAACCTCGAAGAGGCCATCAGCGGCGAGTCTTATGAATTTCAGAAGATGTACCCGGGAATGATCGACGACGCCAAGGCCGAGGCGGTGGCGGGAGCACTGCGGAGCTTCGAGTTTGCAAATGCCGTCGAGAAGATCCACGCAGCGCTCTACAAGAAGATGCTCGAAAACCTGGGCAAGACCCCCGATGTGGACTACTGGGTATGCCAGGTCTGTGGGATGACCGTGGAAGGCGAAGCGCCGGACGACTGTCCCGTGTGCAAGGCCAAGAAGCAGGCGTTCAAGAAAGTCGACTAACCAAACAGGGTCCAGGGTAAAGGGTATAGGGTATAGGGAAAAAAGAGAAAAAACACAAAGAGGGATGTTCAGTAGAGCATCCCTCTTTACTTTTTCACTGAACCTTTGACCCTTTACCCTGAACCCTGGCAGGAGACTTGACTTAGGAGACATCTTCATTTAACTTGGGGAACCCGATATTTCGGTACATTGTAGATTTTCATGCGAATCGGCATCATTCATACGGCGAGTTCGCCCTGTCGATGCGCCGAGGCCTTGACGCTGGCGCTATCCTTCCTCGGCCATGACTACCTGCTGGTGGACTCGGAAGAAATCGAGTTTCGTCTTCCCGATCTTGCACACGACTGTGATCTCGTCATCGACCATACGGACACCTACCGGGGGCAAGGCCGTTTCCGATCCCTGGTCCGGTCGCATCTCGAGGCCCACGGGATCGTCGTTGCCGGCTCCGACGCGAAGGCATGCGCGCTCGCCGACGACAAGGCTGCCGCCAAGGCTCGCCTCGGGGCAGCAGGGATCCCCACGCCGCCGGGCATCCTCTGCACTTCCGGCAGCGAATGGATTCCCCCCTGGCTGCATCCCCCGTACATCCTCAAGCCTTCCTTCGAGCATATGAGTCGGGGCCTCGTGGTCGCGCAAAGTAAGACGGAAGTTCAACATTATCTGGGGGAGCTCCTGGAGCGCTACAGTCAGCCCATCCTGATGGAGATGTACATTCCGGGCCGAGAATTCGCCGTCTCCGTTGTCGATGGTCCCGGCGGGCTCGAGGTTCTGCCGCCACTGGAATGGAAAACAGGTGATGGGTTGGAGCGTGTGCTCACGGAGGAGTTCAAGCTCCAGGTTGTCCAGCCGGGCACCCACGACGTCATACGGGAATCCATGGCACCGGATGAGCGTCGGGCACTGGAAGCCCTTTCGCTTGCCGCGTTTCGGGCGTTGGGGCTTCGCGATTATGCCCGCTTCGATGTACGCCGCTCGCCCGGGGGAACCTTCTTTTTTCTGGAGGCCAACATTACGCCGAGCATGGAGCCCGAAGAAGCACTGACTCTGTCGGCCCGTTGGGCGGGAATCGCGTTTCCCGACCTCCTGCAGCGGCTTCTTGACGTTGCGGCAAAACGCCATGCAGTCAAAGCGGAGGAGAGTGCGAAGGAGATCGGTGTATCGCTGCCGGGAGGGGTGATGAGGCTGAGAATAGGTCCCGGGGTCCACGTGCCGCCGCCATCGAGCATAGAACTGGCCAGGCTGCTCGATATCCAGCCGGGGGAGCGAGTCCTGGAACTGGGCAGCGGCAGCGGCTTCCTGTCGCTGACAGCGGCAAGGCTCGGTGCGGGACAGGTCGTGGCCGTCGATATCGATCCCCGGGCCCTCGAATCGACGGTCGAAAACGCCCGCCTCAACGGACTTTCAGATCGCATCGACGTTCGGGCCGGTTCCTGGTTCGAAGCGCTGCGGCAGGGGGAGCGATTCGACGTCATGATTGCGACGCCACCGCAAACTCCCGGCAGGAGGCACTTCGGACCCCGTTTCGGGGGCCCCCGCGGGACAAGGCATCTGCTGGCCATCGTTGACGGCGCGGCCGGACGGCTTGAACCGTGTCGGGGCAGGCTCTGGATCATGGCCATTTCGATTGCGAATCTTTCCGAGGTGATGATGCGGCTTCGTGAGCGCTTTGACAGGGTCGAAATCATGGGGGAGTCACAGCGGCCGTTTACGCCCCGCGAATACGATGAACTGGACGAAGGGCTTTTCCAGTATCTCGAGGCTTTGCGCGCCAAAGGAATGTCCGATTTCCATGAAGCCTTTGGCGGCGAGTACGTCTTTCGGAATCTCTTCATCCGGGCAACGGGTGTCAAAGAGAGATGAAGCGACTCATCATCAATGCCGATGATCTCGGTGCCGACGAGGGCAGAAATGAAGGGATCTTCGAGGTGATGCGCGCGGGCGTGGTCACCAGCGCAAGCTTACTTCCCAACAGTCCCGCCCTGGGGCATGCCTTGGCGATCATCAGGCAAGGCGGATTCGAGGGAGTTTCCTTCGGGATCCACCTGAACCTGACGGAAGGCAGACCGCTGTCCGATTTGCCGAAACCTCTCGCGGGAGCCGATGGGGGCTTTCTCGGCAAGGCCGCGGCTCACAGGCTACTGCAGGAAAAGGCGGACAGTGCCCTGGAGGCCGCCGTTGCCCGGGAAGCGGATCGCCAAGTCGCGGTCCTGATGCAGACAGGGCTGCCTCTGTCCCATATCGACGGACACCAGCACGTCCATGTGTTTCCGGCGGTCTGGGATGCAGCCGTGTCTGCCGCACAACGCCACGGGATCCGCTGGATACGCATTCCTGATGAACCCGTTGACGATGGCAGCGGGATTCCGAGAAGCCTGGTGGAAGAGGCCCGGTTTTTCGGCGACCTCGGGAAATCCGCCCGGGAGAGGCTTGCGGGAACGGGCCTCAAGGCATCGGCGCACTTCCGTGGCATGCACCTCAAGGGGCGCCTGAGCGTGGAGACCCTCCTGGCCGCAATCGAGCAG
This sequence comes from Syntrophales bacterium, assembly GCA_035506495.1. Taxonomy (GTDB): domain Bacteria; phylum Desulfobacterota; class Syntrophia; order Syntrophales; family UBA2192; genus UBA2192. Next base: position 1,255 of record DATJPI010000277.1, on the reverse strand, counting down.
CTGCCCGACGGGCTCACGGAATTGATGGTTCACCCGGGAAGGCTGACTTCGGGGTCCGGCCGGGGCCCCTTCGCCGGTTTTTCCGTGGCGGACCGTGAACGTGAGATCGAGGCCCTTCTCGATCCCGCCATCCGGCGCGCCCTGGGGAAATCGGGGGTCGTTTTGACAAACTACGGGGAGGTTGATCGTTGAGTTCCTTTCGCCTGCTGATCCTTACGCCGACGGCATTGCCGACCGTGTCGGGCAATGCCATGACAGCGGAGCGCTGGCGCCGGTCGCTCGTCGGTATGGGGCTTGATGTCCGTGTGATCGCGACGGAGGGTCTGCAACCGGACGAAATGGGACATGAGATCATCCGGTTCAAGCCGGATCTGCTGCACGTCCACAATGCTTACCGAGCGGGGGGACTTCTGATCCATGATGCCCTGTCCAGGGCGTGGCGAGGCCTTCCTCTCATTGTGTCGCCTTCGGGGACCGACATGAATATTGAGTCAAGAAGGCAGCCGGCCGGTGAAATCGTTAGAGCCGTTCTGGGCCGGGCCAATGCGATCATCGTGCAGAGCGAGGAGGGACGCGCGAGGCTCGCGGAGGTTATCCCGGGAAGAATGGGACGGGTTTTTTTCGTCCCCAAAGCCTTCGTCTGGCTTGGCGAAGAGCCGTCGAATCTCCAAGGCAACGCCGGGACCGATCAGGTCCTGTTCTTCATGCCCGCGGGAATCCGTCCCGTGAAAGGCAACCTCGAGTGCCTGCTCGGCTTTGAGAGCGTTCATGCTCTTCGCCCGCAGGCGAGAATCGTCTTCGCGGGGCCTGCCCTCGACGGCAATTACACGGAGAGCTTTCGCACGGAAGTGAACCGTCTGCATGCATACGCCCGCTGGGTGCCGCAAATCCCGCCGGCGGCCATGCGAGCGGCTTACGAAGCCTCGGACGTGGTCCTGAATGCGTCATTTTCGGAAGGCCTTTCCAACGTCCTGCTCGAGGGGAAGGCAGCAGGAAAGCCCCTGTTGGCCTCCGATATCCCCGGCAACCGCTGGCCCGTTCTCGGTGATCCGGGAGATCCTGCCATGGGCGTTCTCTATGATCCGAAAGACCCGGATGACTTCGTGAAGAAGGCCTTGCTGTTGATCGATGATGACCCATTGCGGCGAAAGCTGGGCGATGCAGGTGCGGCGTACGCATCCCGCATGCCTGGGCCCTGCGATGAGGCCCGGGCGCTCGTCGGCGTCTACGAGGCAGCCATGGCAGCTTCGCTGCC
>DATJPI010000276.1:0-2248 GCA_035506495.1 Syntrophales bacterium | reverse complement strand
AATCGTCAGACCAAATCGAGCATCTGTGAGAGGGGTGCCTTGAAACCATGTCGTGGCAAGCATCTTGCAGCGCTCGCTGATGTGCGCGGAATGATGACGAAAAAAAATTTCAAAAACTGTCCGAGAAATGCAAAAAACGCTTGACAATAAAATATTCTTCCGTACAAAGGAAACAAGTACACATTAAAAATGGTTGCCGTTTTTCATACAGACCGACGATGAAAAAGCGGTGAAGCGAACGGGATCACAGGGACGACATTGAAAGCGCGACAGAGAACGGTTCATCGTCAAGAAAATAGTTCAGGAGGACCCAGGATGGAAGAAAACGTCTGTCTGAGCCAGGAGGCGGAGCCTCCAGGTCAGATCACCGGCTTTGCCGGTTTAGCTCTGGATGAGCTAATTCAAAACCCAGTTCTCCCTCCCCCCGTGGCACCTGCCACGACAGGAATCACCGGTCGCGTTTTCATCATGCCCTCCCGCGGGGCTTCCACCTGCAAACCGAGCCCCCGGTCCCAAGCATTCCGCAAACAGTATTTCCCCGAAGCCACTCAAGCAGAATGGAACGACTGGCGCTGGCAGGTCAAGAACCGGATCACCGGCGTCGAGATGCTCTCTCGCATCCTGTGGCTCTCGGCCGAAGAGGAATCAGCGATCAATACCCGGGGCGGCGCCATCCCTCTGAACATCACGCCCTACTACGCAAGCCTGCTGGACCCCATGGATCCTGATCAGCCGGTGAGAAGGATGGTCGTTCCCGTAACGGCGGAGTTCGAGCGAAGGCGGGACGAATCCGATGATCCTCTCTGCGAAGACCACGACAGCCCCGTGCCGGGCCTGGTGCATCGCTATCCCGACAGGGTCCTGTTCCTTGTCACCGGGTTCTGTTCCACGCACTGCCGTTACTGCACCCGCTCTCGGATGGTGGGCAAGCACGAGGAGCTTCATGCCGACCGGGAACGATGGGAGCGGGCGATCGCCTATATCGAGAAGACGCCGGCGGTGCGAGACGTGCTGCTTTCCGGCGGCGATCCGCTGACACTCCCCGACGAATCCCTGGATTGGCTGCTTTCGCGCCTGCGCGCCATCCCGCATGTCGAGCTGATCCGGATCGGAACGAAAGTGCCCGTTGTGCTCCCGCAGAGGATCACGTCGAGCCTCTGTCACATCCTGAAGCGCTATCATCCCTTGTGGATGAGCATCCACTTCGCTCATCCCGAGGAACTGACCTTCGAAGTGAGCCAGTCGTTCAACCGTCTTGCCGATGCCGGGATTCCGCTCGGAAGCCAGACGGTACTGCTCGCCGGAGTGAACGACAACGTCGACACGATGAAGCGGCTCGTCCACGACCTGGTCATGAATCGTGTCCGTCCCTACTATCTCTATCAATGCGATCCGATCACAGGCTCTGCCCATTTCCGCACGCCTGTTTCCAAGGGGCTGGAGATCATCGAAGGCCTTCGGGGCCACACGACGGGATATGCCGTGCCCACTTACGTGATCGATGCCCCGGGAGGCGGGGGGAAGATCCCGCTGTTACCCGAATACAGAGTCGGGCACGACGAACACCGGATTACTCTTAGGAACTATCAGGGGCGGACATTCGATTATCCCGATCCGATTGTGACGGCATGACGCAGGCGCCGGGACTCTCCCGCCCTGCAAGTCCATAGGACAGAAAAAGAACCCCGCCGCCAACACGGCGGGGTTCTTTGGATTCAACAAGTACAGGTGGAAATCATGAAGCGGGTCGGCATGACCTACGATCTCAGGGACGATTATCTCAAGGAAGGATACTCGGAGGAGCAGACTGCTGAATTTGATCAACCGTCCACAATAGATGCCGTCGAGGAGACGCTCAACTCCCTGGGGTACCGGACGGACCGGATCGGCCATGTGCGAGCCTTGGCGAAGCGGCTCGTCGCCGGCGATCGCTGGGATCTGGTCTTCAATATCGCCGAAGGCCTCAAGGGGGCCGGTCGGGAGTCCCAGGTCCCCTGCCTGCTGGACGCCTACGAAGTTCCCTATGTCTTTTCCGATCCCCTCGTGCTTTCGCTAACCCTCCACAAGGCCATGGCCAAGCGGATCGTCCGGGATCTCGGAATTCCCACGCCCGACTTCGCCGTTGTCGAGCTCACGGAGGATGTACGCGCCGTTCATTTACCCTATCCCCTCTTCGTCAAGCCGGTCTCCGAAGGCACGGGAAAGGGGATCAATGAGCAATCGATCGTGCGGAATGCCGGCGAGCTCG
>DATJPI010000275.1:0-6694 GCA_035506495.1 Syntrophales bacterium | reverse complement strand
AGCGGAAAATCCCCTGTCAAGGACTTGTTCGGGACCCTTTGCTGGAAGAACAGGATGGATGGACGATTGTCGGGTCCGTTGCCGCACCGGTGTGCGAAACCGGCTTTAGGGGCATAGAACTTGCACAATTGCTTCTCGGTTTTGCTATTTCCTGAAGGGGATTGACCTATGGCAAGAATCGATGACCTGTTCGCCCTGCAGCATGACCGGGGCGCTTCCGACCTCCACCTCTTCGCAGGCTCACCTCCTGCCCTGCGCGTCCGCGGCGATATGGAAAAGATCGCCGACGAGTCCCTCGATGACGACGAACTGCGGGAGATGCTTTTCGAGATCCTCACGCCGGGGCAGCGCCAGGAAATCGAGGAGACGGGCGATCTGGACTTCGGCTACGAGGTCAAGGGCCTCGCCCGTTACCGCTGCAATTATTTCAAGCAGAAGAACGGCATCGGCGCGGTCTTTCGCGAAATCCCCTCGACGGTACTCACCGTCGATCAGCTGGGGCTGCCCCAGGTCCTGAAGCAGCTGGCCATGCTGCCGCGCGGCCTGATTCTGCTCACGGGCCCCACGGGAAGCGGCAAATCGACGACCCTGGCGGCCATTATCGAGCATGCCAACGCAAACCGCAAGTGTCACATCGTGACGATCGAGGATCCCATCGAGTTCGTTCACCAGCCCAAGCAGTGCATCGTCAACCACCGCGAGGTGGAAACCCATACCCTGAGCTTCGCGAAGGCATTGAGAGCGGCCCTTCGCGAGGACCCCGACATCATCCTCGTCGGCGAAATGCGCGACCTGGAGACGACGATGCTCGCCATAGAAGCGGCCAACACGGGCCACCTGGTCCTGTCCACCATGCACACCATGGGGGCCACCCGGACGATCGACCGCATCGTCGACATGTTCCCGGCGGATCAGCAGGCGCAGATCCGGACGTCACTTTCGGAATCGCTCAAGGGGGTCATGTCGCAGGCTCTGTTCAAGCGCGTGGACAAGCCGGGCCGGATCGCGGCCCTGGAGATCCTCCTGGTGACGCCCGCGGCGTCGAACCTCATTCGCGAACAGAAGACCTATCAGTTGATGACGGTTATGCAGACGGGAAGACGGCTGGGAATGGTATCGCTCGACGATGCCATCGCCGATCTTCTGCAGAGGCGCCTGATCAGCCCCGAGGAGGCTTTCGAGAAGGCCGTGGACAAGGACCGCTTCGCAAAGCTCCTCAAGAACCCGCCGGCGGAGTTTTAAGGGTCTCGAGGATCTTTCTCGCCTCGTCAATGCGCCCGCACGTGTTGAGGGCATTGGCCAGGGCGAGCTTGTAAAACGCATTGGACGGATCAGCCGCGCCCGCCCGACGGAAGGCATCGGCCGCCTCGGAGGCGCGGTTTTCTTTGATGAGCAAGTTGCCGAGCCGGTTGTAGTAAGTCCCCTCGAAGGCGGGGTTGGCTTGTACGGCATCGCCATAGGAATAGAAGGCTTCGTCCACCCTCCCCTGCATCACAAGGGCATCGCCCAGGTCACACCGGAAGATGGGGTCCCCGGTGGAAGTCGCCGCGGCCGTGCGGAACGCTTTCTCGGCCTTCTCGTAGGCGCCCGCCTGCATGTAAGCTTGGCCCATCTTGTTGAGAAACATCCCCTCCTTGCCCGGAAAGTCGTTCTCGATGGCCCGCCTGTAGGACGCCTCCGCCTCGTCGTGGCGGCCGGCGGCAATGAGAGCGCTCCCCATGGCGGCGTGGTACTGGGATGAATCGGGCTCCTCGTCCAGGAGCCCCTGAAAGATCTTTCGCGCCTCCTCGGGACGGCCCTCGCGCAGGTACGCATCGCCCAGCGTGTAGAGCAGCGCGAGATCCTTCGGCTGGACGGCGACGGCCCTCTCGCACACCCCCACGAGCCGGTCATGCTGCTTCATCTCGCGGAAGAGCCTCACCAACTCGTCATAGGCAAACCCCGTAAAGACCCGCCTCGCCAGCTCCTTCTGGAAGAGCTTCTCGAACTGGGCCACGGCCTCCTCGACCTCGCCGTTGTCCTTGAGGGCCCAGGCCAGGCAAAGGACAAAGGAGTCCAGGTCGGGCTTCATCTTGATGAGCTGCCGGTAGACGGCGATCGCCTCCGGGTAGCGCTTCTCCTTCATGTAGAGCTGAGCCATGCGCTCGTATTGTTCGGTGTTGACTTGTTCCGACATACCCGATTCCCTCTTGAATGACCCCCAACTCTTCAATGGTCACCGGTCACTGATCCCCGGTCACTCCGGGAAAGTCTGCAGGTCTTTCCCGGGTCCGGGGTTCGTATATACCTAATCTTCCAGCGATGCAATCCCGAAAGAGCGCCTCGAGAAACCTGTGCATTTCATCTTGACGGAAACACAGTGAATTGCTATATAGCTATATAGCTATATATAGAGGTGCTCGAAATGAAGGACTTCATCCGGGTCATGAAGGCCCTCTCCGATCCGAACCGGGTCAAGGTCGTCAAGATGCTCCAGCACAAGGAAATGTGCGTGTGTGAGATCCGGGCGGCCCTCGGCCTGGCCCAGCCGACGGTTTCCAAACACTTGAAGGTGCTCGAGGATGCAGGCCTTGTCCGTTCGAAAAAGGATGGCCTCTGGGTCAATTATTCCCTGAGCAAAGGGGGCAGCCCTTATGCGGAGACCTTGCAGGAGAACCTGAAGAAGTGGCTCCGGGATGATCCCGACATTATGATGCTCGAGAAGAAGCTGCCCGTCCTGCGCCGTGAAGACATCCTTCGCAGATGAAATGCGCTGCTGTCATTGAACGCGCACAGATGAGATGATCCGTGATTCAAACCTTTGCCGACTGGCTTACCTATCAAGTCTTTGACATACAGGCCGGAACACACCTGGCCGACGCTGTGAATTTTTTCGTCTACGATACGATCAAGATCCTCCTGATGCTGACGGTCATCATCTATGCGGTGTCAATCATCCGGAGCTTCTTCCCGCCTGAAAAGGTCAAAAACATTCTCGCTCACAAGACGGAGTTCATCGGGAATATTCTGGCCGCCGCCCTGGGGATCGTAACCCCCTTCTGCTCGTGCTCGGCCGTGCCCGTTTTCATCGGCTTTCTGGAAGCGGGAGTGCCTCTCGGGGTCACCCTTTCCTTCCTGATCGCATCGCCCATGATCAACGAGGTCGCCCTGGTCCTTCTCTGGGGGCTCTTTGGCGCACGAATCGCACTCATCTATATCGGCACGGGCATGATCGTGGCGGTTTCGGCCGGGATGATCCTCGGCCGGATCCCCGCGGTGGAGAGGATGGTGGAGGATTACGTCTGGCAGATCCGGATGGGTGACATGGAACCCCCGAAACTCGCATGGAGGGACCGGGCCGAGCAGGCGGCCCTCCACACGCAGGACATTCTCAGGCGGGTTACCCTTTACGTTCTCCTCGGGATCGGCGTCGGCGCGATCATCCACGGCTATGTCCCGATTGACTTCGTGGCGACCTACGCCGGCCGCGACAATCCCTTTGCCGTGCCGCTGGCGGTGCTCATCGCCATTCCCCTGTACTCCAACGCCGCAGGCACAATCCCCATCGTCCAGGCCCTCATGGGAAAGGGTATGCCCCTCGGGACGGTGCTGGCCTTCATGATGGCAGTGACGGCCATATCATTTCCCGAGATGGTCATCCTGAGGAAGGTTCTCAAAGTGCAGTTGCTCGCCATCTTCGCGGGCATTCTCACTATTTCCATCATCATCGTGGGATACTTGTTCAACGCCATCATCTGATGAAAGGAGTCGAACTGTCATGGAAATCAAGGTGCTTGGACCGGGATGCCGAAACTGCGAGAAGCTCGAGGCTGACGCAAAGCAGGCAGTGAAAGAGGCCGGGACCGATGCCACGGTCATGAAGGTCACCGACATGGCCGACATCATGCGTTTCGGGGTCCTGAGTACGCCCGGCCTGGTCATCAACAGGAAAGTGAAGTCCTATGGTAGGATTCCGTCTATAAAAGAAATCAGGGCATGGATTGAGGAAGAAAAAGACAAATGAAAGAAGGATCTCCGCAATGGACAAAGATATCGCTCAGGTCCTGATCGGCGATCGGACGATCGGGATTGTCGGCCTGAAGAAGGTGATGGAGAGCCTGGCGCAGAAGGCATCGGAAATGACGGACGCCGACTGCCGGGAGTTTCTCTACCAGGGGATTGCGGGTCAGAACTACATCCCGCCGAAGATGGAAGAGGCCTACAGGGATGCCCTCATGCGGGCGTTCAAGGCTGTCATCGGGGAGGCAGTGGCAGAAGCCCCTGCAGGCGGAGTCCGCATCCAGGTCCTTGGACCGGGCTGCTTCAACTGCGACAAGATGGAGAAGGACGTCCGCGAGGTCCTGGCCGAGTTGAAGATCGCCGGCGATCTCTCCCACGTGACGGACCCCGCTGAAATCGCAAAATATGGTCTCATGAGCGCCCCCGCACTTGTCATCAACGGCCGCATCGTCTGCGTCGGCACCGTCCCCGACCGAAACCGGATCAAGCAGTGGCTTCTCGACCTGAAGGCATCAGGGGAGTGTAAAGAGGGAATTTGATCAGCAGCAGGTTGTCTTCTTGCCCGCGGATTTTTCATCATCAAGACAGCAGCAGTCGCCACCGCTTCTTCCCAGCATGGAATTGATGACGGCCGCGGCGCAGCCCACGCCGGCATCCACGGAGATGGCATCGAAGGGGCAGTTCCGGCTGCAAGCGCCGCACTCCATGCAGGCATCGCGATTTTGAATGGTCACGTGTGTCCGGTTCATCTCCAGCACGCTATGCGGGCAGACTTCGAGGCACATCCCGCAGCCGGTGCACTTCTCTTCATCGAGCTTCAGGGTGACGACATTGCTGAGGTAAACGAATCTCTCCATTTTCCGCTCCTACAGAAAAACCCGTGACGTGACCCAGGCCAGGATCCCAAAGCTGGCCAGTCCGATTTCAAGAGGCAGGGCCCAGCGCATCTCTTTCCTCACGCCGGATAGCGAAGTAAAGGTGGAGCAACCCGTAAAATTCATCGCCAGGTACGCCGCCACGGCGGGAATGATCAGCAGCCACGAAGCCGCATCCAGTACACCCCGCCCCATCTGCCAGTCGAAACCCCGAAGAGAAAGGACGAAGAAAGCCATGAGCGTTCCGATGAAGAACCCCTTGGTGGAAAATGCCCTCCCGGGAAGATAGGGTAAAAATATGGGGTTCAGTACGGCGCCTGCGATGAGAGCGCTCAAAAACGCCATGACGGCGAAGAGCCCGTCATGAAGCGCGCCTGACCAGAATCCCCCGTGACCGCCCAAGCCGCCGAGAAGGAAAAGGACAGGCACTATCGCAAGCGTCGGTTTCAAGGCCTCGACGAGTTCCACCGGGATCAGAACGACTCGCTCTCGCAGTGTGAACGACTTGCGACGCATCTCAGGCCTGACATGCATGCCGGCGTCCAGATAAGACGGCAAATCCCGGGCTTTCACGGGACCGTAATGGACAGTGAAACCTGAGAGCTGTTTTACCCTATGGGCCGCGACACCCGGCGCCGCCAGCTGGGGCAGAATCAGTTGCCGATGGCAAACCACGTCTTTTAAGCCGGTCGCCTCGATTCGCGCCACCAGTTCGTCCGTGCCGAAGGTCCCTTTGCCGGCTGCGCACCAGACATTGATCCCGTCCGTATCGAGGACCAGGATCCAGCCAGTTCGCCCCGGCACCGAACTGCGCAGCGTGTCAAAGCTCATCTTGTAATTCGCGGAAACAAAGACAGGCGAGTTGCCATCGGGGTTGCCAAGAGCATACAGGCCGGGATCGACGGCGTAATCCATCCGGCCCACGCCGAATCGGGCCTTGACCGTACCCCAGTGATCCCGCCGATTTAACGTCGATGCGACCTGGGGCACAATGCCCAGAGGAGTTTGTACGGAGCCGATGATAAAACTCTGCTTCATCCGGGGCAATGCCGGTTTGGGCCTCTCGCTGCAGTCACAGACCGGGTCATTGATCACCGTGAAGAGCTCTGTGCGACAACCCTTGTTGCTCATCTTCCGATCCTCGTCAGCCTTCTTTTTTCTGTTCTTTCGAAAACGTCTCGCGCTCCAGGAATTCGCCGAGGAAGCACGCCGTTGCCCCGGTTAGGTCCTCTCGATCTCTCGTAACGCGGTTCACGGGAATCTCCCCGTCTTCGATGGTTTTCAGCGAGTCATCATCATGGGTTCGAGAAAGCCCTTCACCTTGTCGGCCAGAAAGTCCGCCTTGACGAGGGTGAAGCAGCAGATTTCCCCGTTTTTCTCCCAGCTGATCAGAGCAAACTTCTCGCCTGTTCCGATCTTCGCCCGGTCGCGCAGTTCCTTGGGAAGGACCATCTGGCCCCGCTCGTCAACGCCGATCAGGCACTCCATGCGGCAGCGGCTTTTTCCCGGTGTGAAACAGCAGGCCTCGTCCTTCTTCTTCACCATGGGCATGGCACCTCGCAAGAGATTGGTTAATTCTGATTCTTCAGTTTGATCAGATTAATCAGATATAATGGATGATGTCAAGATTTTTTTCGCCTCCCTCCGCCGACGACGGAGAAACGGGCCGCTTCGACTGCGCGGATTCCTGCCTGAGGCATCCGATCGGGGCGCAAAAAAACCCGGGGTGGTCGATCCCCGGGTTTTGAAATCAGTATTTTCTATTTTCACTTGGCCTGCTTGACGGCGCGGTCGGCCTGTCGCACGGCAATGAGAACGGG
>DATJPI010000274.1:0-3858 GCA_035506495.1 Syntrophales bacterium | reverse complement strand
ACGAATTCCTGGTTCTTCTTGTTGGGGATGGAGAGCACGTAGACCTCGGCCCCCATGTCGCCGACGATGAGCTTGTCGTCGCCGAGGGACTTGATCATGACCTCGTCGTTGATGTAGTAGGAGTACACCTTCTGCTTCATGCCCATGGGCCGTCCCTGCTTCAGCAGAAGCGTCAGGTCATTGCCCCAGTTGGGAGTGAAGATGACCTCGGGCTTTGCCGCGATGAGCTGGCTGGCGTACGGGGCGTAGTCCTTCGTGCCGGCAGGGTGGTAAAGCTCAGCGACAATTTTCGTCTTGGGCGCGATCTGGGCGAGCTTCTTCTTGAAGGCCGCCACAGCCTCCTGTCCGAAGGAGTAGTCCTGCGCGATGATGCCCACGCTCTTATAGCCTTTCTTGGCGATCATCTGCGCCAGCGCGAAGGAGCGGCCGTCGGTGCTCCCGCCGGGCCGGAAGAAGTTCTTGTTGCACTTCTCGCCGGTCATGCTGGAGGCGTCCATGCCGTAGGTGAACATGATGACATTCTGCTTTTCCGCGAGCTGTGCCATGGCCGCACCGACGGAGCTGCCCGTGCCGCCGCAGAAGAACTTCACGCCGTCCTTTAGGATCAGGTTTTGGGCTTTCCGCGTGGCCACGTCAGGCTTGAGCTCCGAGTCGATGGGAATGACTTCCACCTTCCTGCCGAGCAGGCCGCCGCTTTCGTTGATGACCTTGGCCGCGTACTGCACACCCTCGAGGTAGCGCTCGCCGATGTCCTTGAACGTCCCGGAGAGAGGCTCCGTGGCCCCGATCTTGATGGTGTCCTGCGCCGCTGCCGGTACCGCCAGCATGAGCAGGACGGACAATACCGCCAGTCCTAACATCTTTTTCATAAATCCTTACCTCCCTTTTTCCTTGACCCAATGGTCTTGTCGTTTCAATGTTCGACAGGATGGATCCGTGAATGTCTAACCGGTCTTCTCTTCACTTACGCACTTCCGCACTGATTCACTTCTCCACCGGGCCCTCGGCCCTACACTTCCAGATAGTTCTTCCTTACTTCTTCCGCAGCCAATAAGGCTTCCGTGTTGCCCTCGAAGACCATCTGTCCTTTGCCCATGATGTAGAAACGGTCGGCCACCTTGATGGAGGCCTTGAAATTCTGCTCGACCATGAGGACCGTCACGCCCGAGCTGCGCACGGCGGCGAGCATCTCCAGTACGTCCCGGACGATCAGGGGGGCCAGGCCTTCCGTCGGCTCGTCGACGAGAATGAGCTTGGGGTTTCCCATGAGGGTCCTCGCCACGGTGAGCATCTGCTGCTCACCGCCCGAGAGGTGGCCGCCCTTGTTGTCGCGCCGGTCTTTCAGCTTGGGGAATTTCTCGTAGACCCTCTCGACGGTCCAGCCGCCATCCTTTGCCGCGTTTTTCGCGTCCTTGATCCCCATGAGGAGATTCTCGTGGACGGTGAGGCTGCGGAAGATCCTCCGATCCTCCGGGACGTAGCCCACGCCCAATCGGGCGACCTCGTAGGGCTGCCTGCCGATGAGCTCCTGCCCGCGGAATCGAATGCTCCCCTCGCTAGGCTTCACGAGGCCCATGATGCTCTTGAGCGTGGTGGTCTTACCGACGCCGTTGCGCCCGAGCAGGCAGACGAGCTCGCCCTCATTCAGGGCCATGGAGACGCCTTGAAGGATGTGACTTTTCCCATAGTAGCTGTGGATGTCTTTTACTTCCAGCATGGTCATCCGTCCCCCAGGTAAGCGTCCTTCACCCGTTGGTCGTTGCGGATCTCGTCGGGTTTGCCCGAGACCAGGATCGTGCCGTAGTGCAGGACCGATATCGTGTCGGCAAGCGAGAACACAACGTCCATGTCGTGCTCGATGATGATCAGCGTGCGGCCGGCCGTGACCCGGTCGATCATCCGGATGGCCTGGCCTGTCTCCTCGCGCGTCATCCCCGCCGTGGGTTCGTCCAGCAGGATGAGCTCGGGCTCCGTGGAGAGGGTAATGCCGATCTCGAGAGCCCGCTGCTGTCCATAGGACAGGGCGCTGACGGGCATGTGCTGGACGTCCTTCAGCCCGACCTCTTCGACGAGGGCCTGTGTGCGCTCGTTGATCTCGCGACTGTGATCGGGCCTGCGGAAGAAATGGTACCGTAATCCACAGCGAGATCGCACGCCGGAGCGGATGTTGTCGAAGACGGAGAGCTCCTGGAATACATTGGTGATCTGGAAGGATCGCGACAATCCTTCGCGGTTGAGGGCGTAGGCCGGCTTGCCGGAGATATCCTGTCCCTTGAACAGGATCGCGCCCGACGAAGCCTTGAAGTTCCCGCTGATGATATTGAAGAGCGTCGTCTTGCCCGCCCCGTTGGGGCCGATGACGGCATGGCGCTCCTTTTCCCTCACGGTGAAATCGACCCCGGTGAGGACCTTGAGCCCCGAGAAGTCCTTGTGGATGTCCTGGATGTGCAGGTATTCGCTCATGATGGAATTTCCTTGGCTTCGATGGGGTTACCCGTGCCGCGCTTTCCGGCAAACAGGGCCTTGACGGATTGGATGATCTGTGTGAGCCCGCCAGGGATGAAAAGGACCATGAAGACAAAGATCAGGCCCATGAACAGAGGCCAGCGGTCCGTGATGTCGCTCAGGTAATTCTGGAGGATCACGTAGACGAAGGCCCCCAGCATTGGCCCCCAAAAGGTCCCCGTCCCGCCCACAAAGGTCATGAGCAGCACGGTCGTGGTCATGTCGACGCTGATGGCTGATTGGGAGCAGAACTGGAAGTGCAGCGTGTAAAACGCTCCGGCGAGCCCCGCCACGGCGCCCGTGAACGTGAAGAGGATCAGGCGGCTCACGTTGGTGTTGTAGCCCAGGAACTTCATGCGCTCCTCGTTTTCGCGCATCATCAGCACCGTCTTCCCCATGGCCGTCTGCGTGAAGTACCAGCAGAAGACGAGGGCTGCCCCGACGGTGACGAGGGTGAAATAGTAGAAACTCTCGATCCCCGCCAGGTTGATCGTGGTGAATCCCAGGGCGAGTTCGGGCCGCGTGATGCTCAGGCCGTCGTCGCCACCCGTGACGGAGTGCCACTTCGTGGCCACGGCATAGAAAAGCGAGTTGAAGGCCAGCGTGAGAAGGGCGAAGTAGGATCCCTTGTGGCGAAGCAGGAGGCCCCCTGCGACGAACCCGACCGCCGTCGTCATGGCGAGCGCCAGTCCGATGGCACCCCACATGGACAGCCCGGGGATGTGGATCAGCGACACGGCGACGGTGAAGGCCCCCATCCCGAAAAACATGGCATGCCCGAAGGAGAGAAGGCCCGCGTAGCCGAGCAGCAGGTTGTAGCTGACGGCGTAGAGGGCAAACACGATGATCTCCGTCAGCATGTTCACGTGGTAGGGCTTGAGCACGAGTGGTATCAAGGCTCCCAGGGCGAAGAGGGCGGCGATGAAGAGGTAGGGTGCGTTTCTCTGTTTCATCATTGTTTCTCACCAAAGAGTCCGGAGGGTTTGACGATGAGGACGGCGGCCATGAGCAGGTAGACCAGGGCAACGGAGAGTTTCGGGAAGAGCAGGACCCCGAAGGACTGCAGCTCGCCGATGAGCAGCGAGGCGATTACGGCGCCCCCGAGGCTCCCGAAGCCGCCGACGACGATCACGACGAAAGCGTCAATGAGGATCTCGTGGGCCATGCCGGGGTAGGTCGAGAGCAGCGGCCCCGCGATGACGCCGGCAAAGCCCGAGAGCGCCGCTCCGAAGGCAAACACCCCCATGAAGACGAGGGGTACGTTGAACCCGAGGGCATTCACCATTTCGCTGTCGTTGACGGCCGCCCGGAGGATGATCCCGAGGCGGGTCTTGTAGAGGATGAGCGCCATCA
>DATJPI010000273.1:0-4298 GCA_035506495.1 Syntrophales bacterium | reverse complement strand
AGGGCCTCGTTTCGGTCGTGGGTGGCCATGACCGTGGTGGTCTTCGTTTCGGCGAGGACCCTTTCCAGGTCAGCTACGATGGCCTCCCGCGTCGGCGGATCGAGCGCTGCAAAGGGCTCGTCGAGAAAAAGGATCTCCGGCGAGATGGCGAAGGCCCGGGCAAGACTCGTCCTCTGGGCTTCCCCGCCGGAAAGGGTCCGGGCGGACCGGTCTTGCAGGTGGGCGATGCCGAATCGATCCAGTTGGGACTCCACGATGCGCCGGGCCTCCGGACCGCCAATGCCGCGGATCTTGAGACCCGATGCAACGTTGCCGAAAACGGTCGTGTCGAAAAGCAAGGGCTCCTGGAATACCATGGCAAGCCTGCGTCTATACTCTAGGACACCCTGTTGTGCACCCACCGCCTGCCCCCGGAACAGGACCTCTCCCGTCGATGGTTTCATCAGGTAAGACAGGGCCTGCAGGAGCGTCGTTTTTCCCGCGCCGTTGGGCCCGATGAGCGAGAGAGTCTCCCCTTCGGTGATCTCCATGCCGGGAACATCCACCAGCAGGCTTCCTCCGCGAATCACTTTCAGGTTTTTCGCCTCGAGGATCGTTGTCATCGCGGCCGCTCCCTCTGCTGAACGTAGGTGAGGACGAGATTGATCAGGTAGGCAAGCAGAAGCAGGATGATGCTCAGCGCCATGGCGATGTCGAAGTTGCCCCGGCTTGTCTCCATGACTGTTGCCGTCGTCAGTACGCGGGTGTAGTCCATTATGTTTCCACCCACCATGATGGAAGCTCCGACCTCGGAGATGACGCCGCCAAAGCCAGCCATGACGGCAGCCAGCAGTGGAAGCCTCGCCTCGCGGATGAGGATCCGGACCATCTGCAGACGCGTGGCCCCCAGGGCAAGGATCTGCAGCCGCATCTTCTTCGGCAGCTGCTGCATGGCCGCAAGCGAGATTCCCATGACAATGGGGGTGGCGATGATGGCCTGGGCGATGATCATGGCTGTCGGTGTGTAGAGAATCTCCAGGAAGCCGAAGGGCCCGTTTCGCCACAGGAAGATCGTAACGAAAAGCCCTACAACCACTGGCGGCAGGGCCATCCCCGTGTTGATGAGGCTCACGACGAACTTGCGGCCGGGAAACTGCGTCAGAGCCACGACGGTTCCCACGGACATGCCGATAAAGAGGCTGATAAACGTCGCCGTTCCCGAGACCTTCAGGGACAGCCAGGTAATCCCAATGACTTCGGGGTCGAAGGTAACAAGCAGGATGAAGGCTTGACGGAGACCTTCAAGAATGATGTCCATTTATTTGCCCAGGGCCTCCTCCTTCTTGCCGGCATCGGGGAAGAATAGCGGCGAGCCGAACTTGTCGACGCCGAAGGTCTTGATGATGTCCTGCGTTTCCTTGGACACCATGAAATCCGCGAAGGCCTTGCCGCCGGCGAAATTGGCCTTGGGCCACTTCTTGGGGTTCACTTCGATGACGTGGTAGATATTGAGCAATATACTGTCGCCTTCCACAAGAATATCGAGTCCCAGGGTTTTCTTCAGCGCCAGATAAGTGCCTCGATCGGCGAGTGTATAGGTCTTCTTCTCTGCTGCCACGCCCAGGGTCTGACCCATGCCGAGTCCTGTCTGCTGGTACCACTTCTCGCCTTCGTACTTCACGCCGGCGGCCTTCCAGATTTCCTTCTCCTTGGCGTTAGTACCCGAATTGTCGCCGCGGGACATGAAGATGCTGCCCGTTGCGGCGATCTTCTTGAAGGCCTCGGAGGCCTTTTTTACGCCCTTAATCTTGGCCGGGTCACTGGGCGGGCCCACAATGATGAAATCGTTGTGCATGACGAGCCTGCGCTCGACACCGTTGCCGTCGGCCATGAATTTTTTTTCTGCAGCGGGGGAGTGAACGAGCAGCACGTCTGCCTCACCCTTGGCACCCATGGCCATGGCCTGCCCCGAGCCCACGGCGATGGTCTTCACGAAGTAGCCCGTCTTCTTCTCGAAGATCGGCAGCAGTACATCGAGAAGTCCCGAGTCTTGGGTGCTTGTGGTCGTCGCCATTATGACGTTTTTCTGTGCCGGCTGCGCTGCCGCGATGCCCGCCATGGAAATGGTCATGGCCAGGGTGAGCAACAGACAGAGAATGAATCCCTTTCCTTTCATGGTATGCCTCCTTGTCATCTGAACGGTCTTTTGGCTATTTCTTCCTGTTGACGGCCTGCCACTCCCTCGAATTGGCGAAGAAGAGGGGGGCGCCGTACTTGTCTTTGCCGAAATCGGCTATGAGTCTCTGCCCCTTCGCGGGGTCGGTGAGCCATTTCACAAACGTCATCGTGTCTGCGGAATTCACGCGGGGGAATTTCTTCGGGTTCACCGGGATGACCGAGATGTAGTTCAGCAGGGCCTCGTCATTCTCCACGAGGATGACGAGCTTGATGTCCTTCTTCAGCGCGAGATAGGTTGCCCGGTCCATGAACACATAGGCCCCTTTCGAATCGGCAAACCGGGTCGTGGGGACGTTTCCTTCGGCGCCCTTCTCGTAGGTCATATACCAAGGGCCTGCGGGCTTGATCCCCGCTTTCGCCCAGATCTCCATCTCGGCCACGTGGGTCCCCGATTTGTCTCCGCGCGTGATGAAGAGGGCCTGCTTTGCGGCGATAGCCTTCAGGGCCTCGGCGCCCGTCTTCATTCCCTTGATCCCTGCGGGGTCAGCTGCGGGCCCGAGGACGACGAAATCGTTGTACATGAGGGGGATTCGCTCAGTCCCGTAGCCCTCGGCGATGAATTTCTCCTCCAGGGATTGGGCGTGGGCCATGACGAGATCGATGTTTCCCTGCTCGGCGATCTTCAGGGCGGCACCTGTTCCGGCACCTACGTGGCGTACCCGGATGCCCGTCTCCTTCTCGAATTGATCCTCAAGAGCTCCCACGATTCCCGAGTCGATAGGACCGATGGTGCTGGCCATGAAAACGAATCCGCCTTTCTGTGCCCAGCAAAGGCCGGGTACGAGGAGCATGAAACTCAACAGCAACGGCAGCAGCCGCTTTTTCATGTTTTTTCTCCTTCAGATGTTTGAATATAGGATTTTTCCCGAATCCTCGAAACCGTAGCCGCCGAGATGCTCGAAGCGCCCGCGAAAGCCCGATGATTTTAGAACGTCCATGAGCGCCTGGATGCCTTTGCTGAAGTAAGTAGATTGCCCCAGGACCATGTCGAAGTTTTCCCGGGTGACGGGGATGAAGTGAAGTCCCATGAGCCTTGAGATAGCCACCGTAGCGATCCCCGCTTCGGCCTCTCCCGAGAGAATGGTCAAACCCACCTCGACGTGGGTGTATACTTCTCGATCGTAACCCTCGACGGCTGAACAGGAAATACCGAGGCGGCCGAGGTGATGGTCCAGGAGGATCCTCGTTCCCGAACCCGTCTGGCGGTTCACAAAACGGACCTTCTTTCCGGCAATATCCTCGATGCCACCTATTCCCAAGGGGTTGCCGGGGGTTGTGACGATGCCGATTTCCCGACGAAACAGGTGCACAAGCACGGCCTTCATGTCCGGCAGGTATTTTGCCAGGAAGGGGATGTTGTAACGGTCCGTCTGCGAGTCGTAAAGATGCGTCCAGGCAATATCGGTGTAGCCGCTGCCGAGCGCCTTCAGTCCCTCGGTACTTCCCGTATTGGCGCAGAAGAAGTAGAAGTCAGGGTGCGATTTCCTCATGCCGGCGAGCAGAAAATCCAGTACCGGGTCGTTGCTTCCCGATGCGAGAAGAGCCCCTGCCATGGAGCGGCTGCGCTCTCTGGCCTGCCTGAGGCCGCCGCGGGCGCTCTCCTCGATCCACTCGTCAATGATTTTTTTCGGGAAGACCCATTTCCCCGTGAGCCTGGTCCCGGGAATTCTTCCCGCCTTGATCAGGGCATAGACCTGCTTCTCGTTGATGCCCAGGTAGGCAGCCACCTCTTTTGTGCTCATCATCTCAACGGGCATAAAAAACCTCCGGAAGAGGAAGAATAGTCAACCAAAAGACAAAAAGCAACTGAAAATGACAAATTCTTACACATATAGACAGGCGAGTTGCCCTTGACGGTCTTTCCCTCGGGGTGTAAAGTAGAAACAAGACTCTCAAGTGTCGATAAATGAAAAGGAAAAAGCATGAGCCGTTACGTCATTGTGGGGTGTGGAGCGGCAGGCAATTCAGCCGCCGAGGCGATCCGGAAGATCGATTCGGAATCGGAAATCCGGATGTTCACGAAAGAGAAATACCCTTATTACTACCGTCCGGCGCTGCCCGAATATCTTTCCGGAGAGAAG
>DATJPI010000272.1:0-3518 GCA_035506495.1 Syntrophales bacterium | reverse complement strand
CGGCAAAGCCGGTGATCTGACCTGGAGGCTCCGCCTCCTGGCTCAGACAGACGTTTTCTTCCATCCTGGGTCCTCCTGAACTATTTTCTTGACGATGAACCGTTCTCTGTCGCGCTTTCAATGTCGTTCCTGTGATCCCGTTCGCTTCACCGCTTTTTCATCGTCGGTCTGTCTGAAAAACGGTAACAATAGTTAATGTGTACTTGTTTCCTTTGTACGGAAGAATATTTTATTGTCAAGCGTTTTTTGCATTTCTCACACAGTTTTTGAATTTTTTTTTCATCATCATTCCGCGCACATCAGCGAGCGCTGCAAGATGCTTGCCACGAGATGGTTTCAAGGCACCCCTCTCACAGATGCTCGACTTTGTCTGACGATTCTTGAATGGATGACTTGAAACATTGATTTGGCGCTGCTTCTGCGGTTCGCCGTTTTTCTTGCCTTTCCGTGTGTGATTCGGGCAAGACGCTTGCCTTTTCGACACTCATCGGATAAATTAACGCAGAAAATTTGACGGAGGAGGAAAAACCTTCCCGATGATCGTCACCGACGGCACGCAATGCTGTCAGATCTGCAACAAACGTATGTCCGTTGTGCTCTGCGACGGATGTTCCATTCCTCTTTGCGTCGAATGCCGCCGCTGGGACCTCTGGGGATACGGGTGCGGCCACGTCGACACGAAAGCCTTCTGTACTGCCTGTTATGAGAATCCCGCCGTTAACCCCTACGGAGGCAACCACGGGGAACAATGAAGTACGAAGGAGACATCATCAGGCCTCCCAGCGAGGCCTACAGCCTATTGCTGCAGGTCACCGTCGGCTGCTCGCACAACCGATGCACCTTCTGCCCCAGTTTCAAGGACAAGCGGTTCCGCATCAAGAGTCTCGAGGAGATCCTCGAAGATCTCCAGTATGCCTCCCGAAGGATCCGGCACGTCGAGAAGCTCTTCCTGTGTGACGGGGATGCACTGATCATCCCTCAGAAACGGTTGCTCGAGATCCTGGACGCCGTACGGACGTACCTGCCCGGGATCCGGAGGATCGGGACATACGCCAACGCCAAGAGCCTCCAGAGAAAATCCGTCGAGGAACTTGGGGAGCTGAAGGAAAGGGGTCTGGGGATCCTCTACCTGGGAATCGAAACGGGCAACGAGGAGTTGCTGCGGAAAATCCATAAGGGGGCCACAGCCGACCAGATCGTCGAAGCGGGAAGGAAGGTGAAGGAGGCCGGAATCACGCTGTCCGTGACGGTGCTCCTCGGCATCGGCGGTGTCGAGAGAAGCCTGGAGCATGCACGCGACACCGCTCGCATTCTCACGGACATTGACCCGGACTTTGCAGGCGTCCTGACCGTCATGGTCGTTCCCGGCACGCCTCTCCACGATGAAGCGAAGGCTGGGACCTTTGTCCTGCCGGACACGTTCGATCTTCTCCGCGAACTGGGCGTCATCGTGGAAAGCTCCCGCTTCAGCCGCTGCTTTTTCACCGCCAATCACGCCTCCAACTACCTGCCGATCCGGGCGCGGCTGCCGGAAGAGAAAGAAAAGATCGTCCGCCTGATCCAGGAGGTCGTCCGTCGAGGCGATTCTTCCGCCTTGAGACCCGAATTCATGCGGGGCCTGTGATGAGCCAAACTTCTTTTTTCACGCATGCCATGGAACGATTGCGGTCTATCTTCGCCGGTGGCAGACAGCTGCAGCAGTCGCGCCTCGAGGAGGAGATCCAGTCGATTATTGACGAGGGCGAACAGAGAGGGCTCATTGACGAGAAATCCGGCGAGATGATCCAGAGCATCCTGGAATTCCGCGACACGGTGGCCCGTGAGGTGATGATCCCGAGGACGGAAATCGTGGCCATTCCGAGCGATGCCCTCGTTGCAGAGATTGTCGACCAGGTGGCCCTGCACGGCTATACCCGGATGCCTGTCTACGACGGAAGCATTGACAACATCATCGGCGTCCTGAACGTGAAAGACTTGCTGGGACTGTGCCTCAAACCTGTCGACGAGGCCGACCTCAAACCTCTGCTTCGAAAGCCCTACTTCATCCCCGAGACCAAGAACATCCACCTCTTGCTCCACGAGCTCAAGGGGGAGCGCCAGCACATGGCCATCGTGATCGACGAATACGGAGGAACGGCAGGCCTGGTGACCCTGGAAGACCTCATCGAGGAGATCGTCGGAGAGATCCGGGACGAGCACGATGCCGATGAAGCCGGATTTACGGAGCTGCCTGACGGCTACGTGCTCGCCGACAGCCGTATCGAGATCGAACGGGTCGAAGAACGATTTGGCGTAACGCTGCCGGAAGGGAAGTACGAAACGCTCGCCGGGTTCATCCTTCATCTCGTCCGGAAGATCCCCCTGACGGGTGACGTGATCTGTCACGACGCCCTGGAAATGGTCATTGTCTCGGCCGATGAGCGCAGCATCCGGAAGGTCAAGATCCGAAAAGCGGGAGAGTCGACGCCATCAAAACGATAAAGAAACCACACCGGGCCACCCCGGCTCTCTTGAGGGCAGGGCTTGATCTGAAAGCAATGGGGCTTTCCCTGCTGTCGGGTGGCCTCCTCATCCTCTCTTTCCCCAAGTTCGGCCACGGGGCCGTCGCCTGGCTGGCACTCGTTCCTCTTCTCTATGCCCTCCGGCCCCTGACGATTCTCAAGGCCCTGCTGGCGGGAGCCTTGTGCGGTTTCGTGCAGTACGTGGGTCTTCTGTACTGGGTGACGCATGTCGTTGTCCACTACGGCCAGCTGCCCATGGCACTCGGCATTCCCATCATGATGCTCCTGGCCCTCTATCTGAGTCTCTATACGGCTCTGTTTGCCGCCGGGATCGTATTCTTCGGTCTGCGCGGGATCCCGGCCGTTGTTGCCGCCCCACTTCTCTGGACGGTTCTGGAATATGGAAAATCGATGCTCTTCACCGGATTTCCGTGGGAAAACCTGTCCCACTCCCAATACCAGATCCTGCCGCTCATCCAGGTTGCGGACATCACCGGCAGCTACGGAATCAGTTTTGTCATCGTGCTCGTCAACGCGGCCCTCTGCAGCCTCATCGAAGCCGACCCGCAGGCTCGCCGGAAAGCCCTCACGGGAGTTGCCGTTGCGGGGATTCTCGTTGCCATGACTGCGGGCTATGGTTTCTGGCGAATCGGGGATATCACCCGCCTCTTCGAGGGGATTCCGCGCCAGACGATCGCGCTGATCCAGGGAAACGTCGACCAGAGCATCAAGTGGGATCCCTCCTTCCAAGAGGAAACCGTAAAGATTTATCGGGAGCTTTCCCTGCAGGCAGCAAAGGAAAACCCCCGGCTCATCGTCTGGCCCGAAACGGCGACGCCTTTCATGTTCCAGAATCGAGACGAGCTCCATGACGCTGTCGTCGATATCGCGAGGAACACCGGCGCCTATCTGCTGTTCGGAAGCCCCAGCTACACCCGTCAAGATGGAGAGCTCCGCTTCCAGAACAGCGCCTTCGTTCTGTCACCCTCCGGCAACACGATCGGCAAGTACAACAAG
>DATJPI010000271.1:0-4284 GCA_035506495.1 Syntrophales bacterium | reverse complement strand
ATCGCCCGATGCAAGCCCACGCCCGTGTTGCGGCGGCCTGTTCCGAAGATGACCGTCGGACATTCCTCAAATCCAGATTCGCGCTTGCAAGATGAGGGGTTGCTGTTATAATACACGCGATTTTCACCCGGCTGGCGGGTGTCGGTGCCGGGTCCGGCAGGTGAAGGAGAAAGGGATCCATGTCCAGAGACGGCGAATTCCTGAAGGAATTGCAGAAAAAGTTCGAGCAAAAACTGAGGGAACACGAAATCGCCGTGATCGAACACTGGAAGGAGCGTTTGGACAGAGTCTATGCTATGAGGCCCGAGGGGATCGCCCCGCTGCAGCTCGAGATCCGGAAACTCTCCGAGACCATGGCGAACCGGGTCAAAACGTTGAAGAAGGGATAAGATGGAGGAGATCGCCAATTTTCTTTTCGAAGTGGGCATGCTGAACAAAACCCCGCGCACGGGGTTTCGGTTTCTCGGTTCCGGCAACGAATCGGTTGCAGAACATATCCTGAGAACGATTTTCATCGGCTATTCCCTCTGCAAGCTCGACCCCGAGGCAAACGAACTAAAGGTGCTCAGGATGTGCCTCGTCCATGACCTTCCCGAGGCGAGGACAGGCGACCAGAACTACATGTACAAAAAGTACGTCACTGTTGACGAGGAGAAGGCTGTCCGGGAATTGTCGGAGCACCTGCCTTTCGGTGCCGAGATCAAGATCGCGATCGGGGAATTCAACGAAAAGAAGACGAGAGAAGCCCTGCTGGCGCATGATGCCGATCAACTGGCCCTCATCCTGCAGCTCAAGGAATATGGAGATCTAGGAAACCAGTACAGCCAGGAGTGGCTGGACTTCGCCGTCCGTCGGCTCTGCACGGATCAGGGCAGAACGCTCGCCGACACCATTCTCCAAACGGACTGGACACAATGGTGGTTCAGGGATAAGAGCGACTGGTGGGTCAACGGCAACCGGAAGTAGGAAAAGGGGAAGGAAATGAAGACGACCCGATCATGGATGATGGGGATTGCGGGGCTTGCGGTCCTGACGATGATGTTTGCCGGCTGCACCTCGGATGTCGAACTCAAGGAAAAGGCCAGGGGCCACATCCGCATCGGGGAGGCGAACATACAGGCCGGTCAGTACACGCAGGCGTTGAAGGAACTGCTCGAAGCGGAAAAGCTGACCCCGGACGATCCCAGGTTGCACTACGATCTTGGAATTGCCTATGAACGAAAGGGGTTCGTGGACGACGCCGTCAAGGAGTTTCAGAAGGCCATCGCGCTGAAGCCCGATTATGCCGAGGCACTGAACTATCTCGGGACCATGTACCTGAGCAGGGGACGCTACGATGACGCTGTTCAGTTGTTCAACAGAGCCCTCGCCAACCCCCTGTACGAGACCCCGTCGGTAGCCCTCTACAACAGGGGCAGGGCCTACAGGGCCATGGGGGACGAGCGGGCGGCCTATGCAAGCTTCAGCGAGGCCATACGGAAAGAGCCGAATTCCTTTCTGGTCCCCATCCTGGAGTTGAACCTGGGGGTCATCGATTACCAGCGGGGCTCATACGCGGAGGCGGAAAAACATCTCGCCCGATCGGTGGAACGGGCGCCCGATCTTGCCGAAGGGCATTACTGGCTTGGGATGGCGCAGCTGCAGTTACGCAAGCGAACAGAAGCCGCCGAGTCTTTCAAGAAGGCCATCCAGCTTGCCCCCGAGTCGGAATGGGCAGTGAAATCCAAAGAGAGCCTGAAGAAGCTATAGCCCGGCGTATCAAGAGCTGGCGGAACTGAGCGATCATGGCGAGCAAGAGACAACGGCGGACAGAAGAATTCAAGACTCGCAAGAAAAAGAAAACCTTCCGGTTGTTCTTTATCTTAGCCTCCGTCCTCATCGGAGGCGGTTTCCTGGCGTTTCTGTTCTGGGCACTCTCGGATTCCATCTTCCCGCCGGATGCCGATCAAGCGGCCGCGAAGCGGGAGAGAAAGGAAGTGGTGCTCTACTTTTCCGATTCCAACGAGCGGTTCCTTGTCCCGGAAAAGCGGCTCGTCCCCAAGGGAAAAAACACGGCGGCCCAGGCCGAAGAAGTCGTGAAGGCCCTCATCGAGGGACCGAAGATGGGGCAGGTCCGGACGATTCCGGCGGCAACAAAACTTCAGGGCGTTCGCATCACTGACGGCACGGCCTATCTGAATTTCGACAACCCCTTCATCGAGCAACACCCTGGCGGGACGGCCAGCGAAGTGGCCACGGTGTACTCGCTGGCAAACACGCTCGCCCAGAATGTCACGGAGATCAAGAGGGTCCGTTTCCAGGTCGGGGGCAAGGACGTCACGACGATCAAGGGACATATCGATCTCCGGGAACCCATTTCCCCGAATAAGGATCTCGTGAAGCAGACGGCAGCCGGCGGGTAAGGTCCTCTCGCATGTGCGAGAAGGAATGCCCTCTGCCGGCAGCGGCCGCAATGCGAGGATTAGGCGGCAGGACCGGTTTTTCCCATGGCGAGAGTGAAGCTATCGAGAATCCGTAACATCGGCATCGTTGCCCACATCGATGCGGGAAAGACGACAGTGACGGAACGGGTTCTCTTTTACACAGGCAAGTCCTATAAGATGGGGGAAGTGCATGACGGCGAGGCTGTCATGGACTGGATGCCCCAAGAGCAGGAGCGCGGCATCACGATCACCTCCGCCGTGACCACCTGTGAATGGAAAAACCACGAGATCCACATCATCGACACACCGGGGCACGTAGACTTCACCATCGAGGTGGAGCGCAGCCTCAGGGTGCTCGACGGAGCCGTCGTCGTCTTTTCGGCCGTGGAGGGAGTCGAGCCCCAGTCCGAGACCGTGTGGCACCAGGCCGACAAATACGGTGTCCCCAAGATCGCCTTCATCAACAAGATGGACCGCATCGGCGCTGATTACTTCGGGGCGATTGGCATGATGAAGGAGCGCTTCCTGTCCAAGCCGCTGCCCGTTCAGATCCCCCTGGGTGAGGCGGAGAATTTCCGCGGCATCGTCGATCTCATCCGCATGCGGCTCCTCACTTGGAAGGAGGGCACTCTGGGGGCTTCCTTCGATGCATCCGAAATCCCGGGAGATTTTCTTGCAGAGGCGAAGACCAGGCGGGAAGAGTTGCTGGAGATTCTTGCCGAGGTTGACGACGAGATTGCTGATCATTATCTGAGCGAAATTCCCATCCCGGATGTCGAATTGATCCGGGCCATTCGCAAGGCAACGATTTCCCTGAAACTCGTGCCCGTCCTATGCGGGGCGGCTCTGCGCAATAAGGGGATCCAGCCCGTCCTGGAGGCCGTCGTTGATTTTCTCCCGTCGCCTGAGGATATTCCTCCCGTGCGGGGAATCAACCCCATCACCAAGAAAGAAGAAACCCGAAACGCGAGCGATAAGGAACCGTTTACGGCGCTTGCATTCAAAGTGGCCATGATGGAAGGGCGCAAGATCACCTATGCCCGCATCTACTCCGGCATTCTCAAGGCCGGAGACGAGGTTTACAACGCCACGAAGGGGCGAAAGGAAAAAGTGGCCCGCCTTCTGAAGATGCACGCCAACAAGCGCGAGCGCATCGATGCGGCTGGCGCGGGGGATATCATTGCCATTGCGGGACTCAAAGACAGCACCACAGGCGACACTCTCTGCCAGGAGTCCAAACCCATTATCCTGGAATCCATTGAATTCTATAACCCCGTCATCAGCCAGGCCATCGAAGCGAAAACCCCCGGGGATCAGGACAAACTGCCCGAAGTGCTCGCCAAGATTACCGAAGAAGACCCCACGCTGAAAGTGAAATATGACGAGGAAACGGCACAGACCATTATCTCCGGGATGGGGGAGCTTCACCTTGAGATCGTCGTGGACAGACTTCTAAGGGAGTACAACCTTCACGTCAACGTGGGCAAGCCCCGTGTCGTCTACCGCGAGACGATCCGGAAGGCCGTCGAAATCGAGGGGCGATTCGAACGTGAGCTTGGTGAAAAGAAGCACTTCGGCCACGTGAAACTCGTTTTGGAACCGCTGCCGCGGGGCTCCGGGATCGAGATCAAAAACGAGCTGCCACCCGAGACCATCCCCGTCGAGTTCCACGTCATCATCGAGGAGTCACTCGGGGAGGCGGTTCTCAGCGGGGTCTTGGCAGGCTATCCAGTGTTGGATGTGAGGGTCCGTATCACCGGAGGCTCCTTCAAGGAGGGGGAAGCCTCCCCCCTGGGTTACAAGATTGCCGCGGCACAGGCTTTCAAGGACGGCTGCATCAAAGCCGATCCGATCCATCTCG
>DATJPI010000270.1:0-7248 GCA_035506495.1 Syntrophales bacterium | reverse complement strand
TTTCATCAAAGCGAGAAACCCCGCACTGCATGATGCGGGGTTTTCTGTTTGTGATAGGCTTTTGTCTGAACCGGACGGCAGCGGCTCACTCGCCTGTCGCCCTATACTGTTGATATCATATGAGAATTAACGTATTCGCTTCTGTTGATGCCATATGATCGCCAGCCTGGAGACATCGTTCTGTTCACAGTCTGCATCGGGCTGTAAACCGAACCCGGGGTCAATCGTTTTACTCATCAAAAGCCTGTGGCAGGCCAATGGTTGCATGAGACCAAGAAGATTAAACACAAGGGAAAGGAACCGAACATGAAACGCATACTGCTTGCCATTGCCATCACACTGATAACGGTCACGGCGGCACAAGCGGCTGATTTGGGAGTTGCCCTTACTATCGGCCAGCCGGGATTCTATGGCCGTTTCGACGTCGGGAGCTTCCCGCCGCCTGTTGTTTACACGCACCCGGTTGTGGTCCGGCCGGTACCAGTGGTCGTTGCCCGACCCGTCTATGCATATGTACCCCACGGCCATGTGAAACACTGGTACAGGGATCATCACGGCTATCCTGTGTATTACCGGTATGACGGGCGTTACTACCGATAGCAGGATGCGTAAGCGGTTGTCGCAGCAGCCGTAGTGTTCGCAATCAAACTTGCAAGGTATCGGGTTATCCGGGTTTTTAACAAAGAAAAGCAGGGCCAGTTTCGGTCCCGCTTTTCTTTTACCCAAGATAGATTTAGTAACGCTCAGGCCGTAATGACGTATTTCGTGCCAGCTGTGTTGAGGATGAACTGATCAGGCATCGCCTTGCTGAAAGCGTCAATCGCGTCGAATCCGGTGCAATGAGTCGGCACGATATACTGCGGATTGATTGCCTTGATACCGGCTATGGTCTTCTGAATCAACTCAGGTTTGGCACCGGTTAAATGAAATCCGCCTATTACAAGGTGAACTTTTTCGATGCCCGTCATCTTTTGGGCGTGTTTCACAGTATTCACAATGCCCCTGTGAGCGCATGCGGAAAGTACAACCAGCCCCTTTCCCTTTGCATTCAGAATTACGGCCTGCTCACCGGGGAAGGTTTCCTGTACATATTCGCTTCCTCTCTTCGCTATGAAACTGGGAGGAATTTTTTCATAGTCCGTCACCTGCTCGACCTTGCCCGTGAAGTATGCCCCGGGAACAAAGGGCGTGGGACCTTTTATCTCGGTAATCTTGACGAAGCCCAACCCTGAGACATCTTCCTTGTTTATGGCAACCAGGCTGATCACTTCTCCGCTAGGCAACCTCTGGTATGTTCCCACAAAGAACTGCTCCCCGACGTAAAGAGGAATTTCTTTCCGGAACTCGTTCTTTTTGGCCTTCATGATTTCAACGAAGGCTCCTTCATGATCCCAGTGGTCATGGCTGAGTCCCAAGGCTTCGACTTTTGACAAATCCATCTTCAGGAGCTTCATGTTTTTCATGACGCCGTGGGGGTCCGTGCCGAAATCGAAAAGGCAGCAGGAGGATTTCCCGTCCACGATGGTTTCAATCTGGTAGGCAAGACCATGCTCGGCATGCGCAGCTGCATCTAGCGGGCCAGGCAGTTTCTTGAGTCTCCGGGTTATCTTTTTCTCAAGCTGATTCACATCAGAAAAATTATCCGTAATCACTGTGATCGTGATGCTTTCGGCTTCTGGGATCTTGACCAACCCCTGTGCCGTGGCGACCCTTGGCCATAAGTTGCCTGCGACCAGTATCGTGCCTGCGGCCGCCGTCGCGTTGAGGAATTCTCTTCTTGTCATTTCCCCGTCCATAACGTTCTCCTTTCCTGAACAGTTAAAAGTGCAATGAAAAAATGCAGGAAAATTTCGGTTCCGTTTGGAGGAACCGCAACAGATGAGTCGGGAGGATAAGCTCTTTCAAAGTGTCCTGCAGACAGAACTGGCCCTTAGGGGATCTGGGATCCCGCCAGGGCCTTCTACGCAGGCAGTTTGAATTGACGTCCGGACATACGTCGTTCCAGAAGGTTAGAGGTGTTGTTCGCTGGTTGAAGAGCTTACGAAAGGAATACTTGCTGTACTTTTTACGAAAACTACGCCTAAACGGAGAGACCGTCAAGGGTGAAAATCCTGTTTTTGCCCGATCCGCCGGGTGAAACCTCTATCGGTGTGCCATTGACGGAGATCAGAAATCGTTGATTGCATCAATAAGGCTCCTGAGCCTCCCGAAGCCTCTGCGGTTGAAGTCGATTACAAGCCGAGGCAGGTGAACCTCGTCCTGATCTTCGATTTCTTCGTCCAGAGCACCCGAGGCTGTGATCGCTCCCCCGGGCGTGAGGATGTCCTTGAACTGCTCCGTCAGGGTCCCGATGCATTCAGGGCTGAGCGGGGATGTGAGCCGGATCACGAGCCGGCCCCGCACATACCGAAGGCTGTGATAACGCCGATAGAATTTCTGAATCCTTCCCAGCGCGTCATCCACGGAACACACCCGCTCAAAGAGCGCAAAGTCCGAAGGGCAGATATAACCGCTTGCCAGGAGTTCCTCCTCGAGAAACCGGATCACATGGGCCCAGTAGGAGGAGCCCGGCGTCTCCACGAGCACCAGCGGCATGGGGTTGCGCTTTCCGGTCTGCACAAGGGTTAGCGTCTCCATCGCCTCGTCGAGCGTGCCGAACCCACCCGGAAACAGCGCCACAGCGTCCGCTTCCTTCAGGAAAGCGACCTTGCGGTTGAAAAAATACTTGTACTGGATAGACCTTGGATTGCCCTCGATCGTGGGGTTGGGCTTCTCCTCAAAGGGCAGACGGATGTTGACGCCGAAGGAATGCCTGGGGCCGGCGCCCTCGTTGACAGCCTCCATGATTCCCCCTCCTCCTCCGGTGATGACCATGTAGCCGGACTGCGCGAGTTTTTCGCCGAAGAGCCTCGCCATCTCGTACATCGGATCGTCCGGTTCGGTGCGCGCCGAGCCGAAGACAGTGACCTTGCGCACATCTCGATAGGGCCCGAATACTTTTGTGGTGAAACGCATCTCCTTGAGCGTAGTGTTCATGAGCTTGAGGTCTGCGCCCTCGTCATCTTCCTGCCCGGCCTTGAGCGATGCGATGATCATCTCGCGGACGAATTCCGGCCTGCGGATCCCTTCAGCGGTCTGCATCAATTTCTTGATCATCTCATCGGCGGGACCATTGTTCTTGGTGAAATAGAGCTTCATGGATTCTCTTCCCTGTTGAAATAGTTATCATTATAGATAAGCCTTTTTCCGTATTTTGTCGAGTTTGGGCTACCCGCCGGGCCGGAGGGAGGTCAGGAGGTTACAGGACGATTTGTCAGGTAGATGCCGGAGAGAACCAGGGCCGTCCCGATCAGAAGTGAGGCATCGACGGGCTCGCCGAGCAGGAAGAAAGACAGGATGACGGCGCTTATGGGTACGAAGTTGATAAACACGGCCGCCTTCGACGGACCGATTTCCCGGATCCCTTCATAGTACCAGATGAACCCGAGACAGGTGCCGAAAAAGCCCAGGTATACGATCGAGAGCCAGGCGGCAAGCGAATAGCCGCCGAGATTTCCCGCCATTCCCTCGAGGAGGGCCGGCGGCAGAAGGGTTGCCGCGCCGATAAGGCAGGCATAGGTCACTGCCGAGACGGGCAACACATTCCTTATAACGACCTTGCCGAAGAGCGAGTAGGCGACCCAGCTTGCCACGCAGCCGAAGATGAGCAACTCGCCCCGGCCGATGGCCCCCTGGAGGATCTCCCCCGGGTTTCCCCGCGTGATGACATAGACAGCGCCGCTGACGGAAAGCGCAACGCCTGCGGCCTTCAGCAGGGTCATCCTCTCTCCCCGGAAAAGAAGCGCCGCAAAGAGGGAGATGAGCACAGGGTTCGATGCCACGATGACCGATGCGCGGCCCGCCTGCACCGTCTGCAAACCCGTGAGGAAGAAAACATTGTAGAGGAACACACCCGTCATTCCCGAGAGGAATACGACGAGGAATTGGTTTTTTCGCAGGGGCTGAAGCCGCCCCTCGAAGTGCCACACCATCGGGATCATGCACACCGATGCCACGAGAAACCGCAGGAAAGAGCCCGAGAATGGCTCCACTTCCTGGGCGAGGACGCGCCCCGCGATGAAGGTCCCGCCCCAGAAGACGGCCATGAGGAAGAGCTTGAGATAGATCATCCGAGAACCTTCCCCGCAAGCCAGTAGAGGGCCATCCCCAGGACGACCGTGCCGCCCAGGGAGCGTGTCCGCAGGGCAAACAGAAAGACAGGCACCGCCACGATCAGATCTTTGCTCCCAAACGACAGCTGCCTCGGCTCCCCGACGGTCACCAGGGCGGGAAGGATCAGGGCGCTCAGGATCGCTGCGGGGATCAGGTCGAGCCACTCCTCGAGCCATCGCGGCAGTGTCCGTTGCGAAAGGGCAAAAAGCGGCGCCCAGCGGGGAATGTAGGTCACGAATCCCATGCCCAGGCACAGCAGAATATAGTCGGCTGTGATCATAGGGGCCCTCTATCCTTCTCGATCTGCGGGAATTGTCTTCGGATCAGAAGTCCCGCTGTTGCTGCAATCACCGAGGCCGCAACGATGTAGCTGTTTCCGGGGATCGTGAGGGAGATCACAACGGCGGCGATCCCGGCAATAAGACCCTTCAGGACATAAAGCCTCCCGCGGAGCTGGTAGACGAGAAGGCACAGGAACATGGACGTCAGCGCATAGTCAATACCGAAGGCGTGCGCCGGGATGAAGGCACCGCCCAGGCCGCCGATGACGGTGCTTGTCACCCATACGGCATTCGTGACGTGGTTGACGGTCAGCGCCCGCTTCCAGTCCCAGATCCCTTCGCGGAATTTCACCAGATTCAGGGCGAAGCTCTCATCGGTGATCCCGTAAGCGAAAAGGGCGAGCCACGGCTTTCGGATGCCCTTCAGGTGAACGCAGAGTGCAGAGCTCATCAGCAGGTGGCGCAGATTGACAGTGAGGGTCGTGACGACGATCGCCGCAATCCCCGATCCTGCCTCCAACATAGCCACAGCAATGAACTGCGCGCTTCCTGCGAACACGAGTACTGACATGAGGCCGATCGCTAGGGGGGAAAGCCCTGCTTTCTGTGCGAGCACGCCGAAAGCCAGGCCGATGGGGACATAGCCCAGACAGATGGGCCAGGCGGCACGAATACCGTCTTGTAAGATGGGTACTTTGTCTGTTGGTACTGTATGATCGGACATAGTCGAAGTTGCGAAGTTAAGAAGTCATCCGCCTACAGCTTGAATTCTGCGACGATCGGCGTGTGATCCGATGGCTTCTCCGCCTTGCGTGGTTCCAGGTCGATATAGGCGTCAACGGACTTCTTCGCAAGCGGCACCGTCGCCAGGATGTGATCCACTCGCCAGCCCAAACCCCTCTCCAGCGACTTGGGAACCCGGTAATCGAAGAAGGAATAATGGTTGGGCTCGCCAGGGTGATGCTTGCGGAACACGTCGACAAATCCCCAGGAGGTTACGTCATCGAAGGCCTCCCAGACTTCGGGCGTGAAGTCCACATGACCCAAGAGCCTCTTGGGATTGTGCACATCGATATCCTCGCGGGCCACGTTGATGTCCCCGCACCATAACAGCGGCTGATCCGGCTTGTAGTGTCTGGCGAAATATTTCTTGAGGCGCTTGAACCACTCGAGTTTGTAGGCGAATTTTGGGCTTTCCCTTTCGAGCCCCTGGGGGACGTATGTGTTCACGACGGTGATCCCCGAAAAGACAGCCCGGATGAGGCGGTCCTCATCGGCAGGGCCCCCGTCATCGAGGCCGACGGCCAGCTGATCGGCCTTTTCCGAGGACACGATGGCAACCCCGTTGTAGCTCTTGCCGCCGCGGTAGACGACATGCCAGCCGGCATCCTCGATTTCTTTTGCGGGGAATTTTGCATCCTCGGTCTTGGTTTCCTGCAGACAAAGGGCGGAAGGCTTGTGCTTCTCAAGCCAGGAAAGCACGATGGGAATACGGCTGCGGACCGAGTTGACGTTGTACGTGGCAACCTTGAAGTTTTTCATGCCCCCCTCCATTGCAGTCGTGTGGCACCGAAGATATCACATATTTTGACTTATCAGGAAGCACGAATTCTGCTAAAACCTTCCATGTTTCCACTTCCATGACGGAAGTGCAGAAAGAAGGGGAAAATGGGAGTCGATGTGTCACAAGACATCTACCAGGCAATAAAGGATCTTCTTCAACAGCTCAAGATTTCATACGACGAGATCGAACACGAGCCCGTAAGCTCCTGCGAGGAGTCGCTGACATTCCGCGGGCAGGCCGGCTGGAGCGGGGCAAGCAGCAAGTGCATCCTTCTGAAGGCCAAGGGGAAATACTACCTGCTCGTCACGACGGCTGAGAAGGAAATCAAGGCGAGGCTCTTCAAGAAGGAGTTCGGCACCAAGGACATCCGATTTGCCAATCGGGAGGAACTGATGGAGGTGACCGGCTGCGATCCTGGCTCGGTCCCCCCTTTTGGCCACCGCGACCCGTCGCTTTCCTTCTACGTGGACGAGGATATTTTCCGGGCGGGGCACTTCATGTTCAATCCCGCCATCCCCACAAAGAGCTTCCGCGTCAGCATCGCGGATCTGCGGCGCATCTATGCTGCCGTCCCCAACCCCGTCAGCACCTTCGGTGAGGACGAGCACGAGCGCTTCGTGATTCGGAAACTGGAGACATCCGCATGAGCCAGGCGCCGCAGAAAAACAGAGATGACCGGGCGCAGGGCTTTCTCGGCCCTGAACCGATGACCGTGCTGACGGATATTCTCCTGGCGGTGGCAGCCATCTGGGGCGGCTCGCGGATCTATGGCGCATCGCAATTGCCGGTGCAGCGGTACTTCGCCTTGTCGTTTTTTCTCATCGCCCTCGGGACGCTTGCGGGTGCGACAATCCATGCAATACGCCACACGTCCGGGGTGTCCTGGGTTCCGCTGCTGTGGCGCATCACGGGGATTGCCGTGGGACTCTCCGTGATGGCCATGCTTGTAGGCACGTTGTACCACCTGCTCACAGTCGACTATGCCGACATCCTCCGGTGGACTGTCCTGGGCCTCTCGATTGTTTATGCTGCCTTCATCTGGCGAGACTACCGCTTCCGAAATGTCATCGTCTTCTACTCCATCTCCATGGCGTTTATCCTCGGGGCCATGGGGTTGAGCTATGTATCGACGGGCTCACCGGGAGCAAAGCTCATCAGCATTGCCATTCTCGTCAGTTTCGGAGCCGCCGC
>DATJPI010000269.1:0-4018 GCA_035506495.1 Syntrophales bacterium | reverse complement strand
GTCCGTTACTACAGCCTGATGTACATCTTGGCCTTCGCGCTGACGTACCTTCTCGTCGCGTACCGCCTGCGGACGGAAAAATTCCCCTATACGAAGGAGACGATACAGGATCTCATGGTCTGGGGGATCCTGGGTCTTATCCTTGGCGGGCGGCTCGGCTATGTCTTCTTCTACAACTTCGAGTATTTCATGAAGCATCCCCTGGAGATCTTTCTGCCCTTTTCGTTTGCAAACGGGATCAAATTCGTCGGCATCAGCGGCATGTCCTTTCACGGGGGGCTCATCGGTGTGGTCCTGGCCGGGGCCATGTTTTGCTACG
Source organism: Syntrophales bacterium (assembly GCA_035506495.1). Lineage (GTDB taxonomy): Bacteria > Desulfobacterota > Syntrophia > Syntrophales > UBA2192 > UBA2192. Next base: position 3,699 of record DATJPI010000269.1, on the reverse strand, counting down.
TCCGGCAAATCCGTTTCTGGGACCTCATCGACCTTTTTATCCCCTGCGCCCCGCTGGGGTATACCTTCGGACGGATCGGGAACTTCATCAACGGTGAGCTCTGGGGCCGTGCCACGGATGTTCCCTGGGGAATGTTTTTCCCACTCGATGAGACTCGCAAGCTTCGCCACCCCTCCCAGCTCTACGAGGCCTTCTTTGAGGGGGTTTTTCTCTTTGCGGTCCTCTGGGCCCTGCGCAAGAAGAGACCCTTCGAAGGCGCCTTTCTTGCCTACTATCTGATCGGTTACGGCGCGGTTCGCTTCTTCATCGAGTTTGTACGCGAGCCGGATGCACACATCGGTCTGTATTTCGGCCTGATCACCATGGGCCAGATCCTCTGCTTGGCGATGATCCTTGCCGGAGTTGCCCTCTTCTTCTACCTGCGATCCAGAACTGTTGCGGCGAAACCGTAGTTTCTAGCCGGGAGGACTCCATGGGAAATTTCATCCAGGTGACGACAACGGCTTCGACGAAGGACGAGGCCGCGAAGATTGCGGCGGCCCTTTTGGAGCAAAGGCTTGCAGCCTGTGTCCAGGTGGTGGGCCCCATCGAGAGCCACTACTGGTGGAAAGGGAAGATCGAGCGATCAGGAGAATGGCTCTGCATCATCAAGACGGTTCGGAAGCGCTATCCTGCCGTCGAGTCGGCCATCCTCGCAAATCACTCCTATGAGGTTCCCGAGATCGTTGCCTGTCCCATCGATGGGGGGAGCGAGCCTTATCTCGACTGGCTGCACCGCGAAACGGAGGAGTAGAGAATTTTGCTTGCAATTTGACCCCGTTGCCCTTAGAAAAAACATTCGGGTCAATCATATCACCAAGGGCAATATTGCCTGGCATAGAAAGGGTTGCTTATGGGGATCACCAATCTTTACTCTCTTCCGAAGCTGTCCTTTGACTACAAGGATCTTGCTCCGTTCATCTCCGAGGAACAGCTCCGGCTCCACCACGAAAAGCATCACGCAGCGTATGTTACGGGGGCCAACGCCGTCCTGGAACGGATCGACAAAGCCCGCAAGGAAAAGACCGACCTCGACATGAAGTCGACGCTCAAGGAGCTGTCATTCCACATCGGCGGGCATGCGCTTCACAGCCTGTTCTGGAGCAACCTGGCCCCGAGAGGAAAGGCAAGCGGCAAGCCTGTAGGGCTTCTTGCCACGGCAATCGAAAAGGAATTTGGGGGCTTCGAGCAGTTCAAGAAGGAATTCACTCAGGCGGCCGTAAGCACGGAGGGGTCCGGCTGGGCGGCGCTGAGCCACTGCCTGTTGACAAACCGTCCGCTCATCATGCAGATCGAAAAGCATAACGTGAACGTCTACCCTACGTTCCGGATTCTCCTCGTCCTTGACGTATGGGAGCATGCCTACTACCTGGACTACAAGAACCTTCGGGCGAAATTTGTCGATGCCTTCTGGAACATCGTCAACTGGGAAGAGGCAAACCGCCGGTTTGAAGACTCCCTGAAGTAGAAATCCGTCGCCCCCGGGATTTGCGTATCCCCGGGGGCAAAGCTCTCGCCTTTTCCTTCCTGCCCGCTGCACATCGAGCGACACGAGCACGCTGGTAAAGAGCCGATGCGCCTCAGAGCCAAAACATTCGGAGCAGCCCAAGGGAAGAGCGTCGCCGCCGCCTGGATCCAGGCCGTTCGGATCCAGTTCGTGCCACCCAGCTTTCTGCCCGCCACGCTCGCTGCAGCCATCGCCTGGGCGCGTGACCAGGTGTTCGATCCTGTTGCCTTCCTGCTCGTTTTCATCGGGGTGACCGTACACCACTTCGGCCTGAACATGCTCGACGATGTCCTCGATTATCTTCATGCCGTTGACCGTGACTGGGGGGACGAAAAAAATCCTTACACGGGCGGCAGCGGGGCGCTCACGGAAGGGCTTCTCACGGTGAAGGAGCTGCAGTGGGGCATTGCCGCTTGCTACGGCGTCACCCTCCTGATCTGGATCGTCCTTGCATCGCTGAAGGGGTGGCCCGTGTTCGTGATCGGTGCCGTCGGGATCCTGTCCTCCATTTTTTACACGGTGCCTCCCGTCAAATTCGCTTACCGCGGATTCGGCGAACTGGGGCTTCTCGTTAACTTCGGGCCTGTTCTCGTCATGGGGTCCTACTACGTTCAGAGACAGACCCTCGATATGGAACCGCTTGTTGTCTCCCTCGTTCCCGGCTTTCTGATGTGGTCCATGATCGTCATCAACGAAATCCCCGATTACGAGGAGGACCGCCGGAGTGGCAAGATGAACCTCGTTGCCCGTTTCGGCCGCAAAACGGGGGTCGTTCTCTACCAGGCGGGGCTTCTCTGTGCGTTCGGCACCCTGACGGGAACCGTGCTCTGCGGGATGGCGCCGCTGCCCGTGCTGCTGGGCCTTCTGGCACTGCCGACAGCGCTCCACTCGGTGAGCATTTTAAGGGCAAACTACCTGGACCGGCTGAAGATGATTCCTGCGAATATCGCCATCATCAAAGTGTACCTGATCACGGCCGTGGCGCTCGTTATCGGGTACCTCATCCATGGGGTGGCGGGAATCTGAAAAGGCTCGAACCGCAGGCAACAGGGCCGGATCGGTCCAAGCAACAAGCATCAAGGCGAAACGGTACGCCTTTCCGTTTCAATTCTTTCAGCTTGAACCTTGATGCGTACTGCTTCACTGTGATGGCAAGACATAGTAGAATAACAAGATGAAGAAACCTCCCCGGAAGATGCCTGTAGCCGTTGCCGTCGTCGGCTCCGTCACGATCGACCGCATCGTCGAGAACAGGAAGACCTCGGAGCGGCTGGGCGGTGTCGTCACCTACGGCGGGCTCACGTTTCAGCGGCTCGGCATCCCGACGGCCGTGGTGACGAACATTGCCAGGGCGGACAGGGCCATCCTCGCAATTCTGGCGGCTCATGTTGAGACTGTCCAAGCCGGAACGAGTGCGCATACGACGCGATTCGTCAACCGCACCGAGGGGGACAGGCGTGAGCAGCTCATGCCCGAGGCGGCAGTCCCCATTACGGCGGACCAGCTGAAGCCTTTTGTGCATGAAATCCGCCATTTTCATGCGGGGCCTCTGCATCCCGACGATATCGAGCCGCGCGCCATGGCGTTGATGGCTTCCTCGAAGTGTCTCGTCAGCATGGACGTGCAGGGCTTGCTGCGCAGGTCGGACAACGGCCGTATCGTGCCTGCCGTATCGAACCGTCTAGGGGAAGCCTTGCGTTCGGCCCACATCATAAAGGCTGACGAAGAAGAGCTGGCGCTCATGCTCAATCACTTTCGCATGAGCCTCCCCGGGTTCATGCAGCACTTCCGGCTCGAAGAGGCCGTCATCACCCGGGGCTCGCGCGGAGCGAGCGTGTGGACGCGCGCGGGCGAGGGGTATCACTTTGGTGCAGAAACGGTCCGGCGCCCGGTAAGCACGGTAGGCGCCGGCGATGTCTTTTTTGCGGCCTACCTTGCAAGCCATGTCTACCGCCAGCTCGACATCGACTTGTCTGCTCTGTTCGCCGCTAAGCTCGCGGCAAAACAGGTGAGCGGAAGGCATCTCTCGCCGGCGTTTCTGGATTGGGTGTCGGCATCCTGCGAAAACACGCAAGGGAAAAGGCAAGGATCGCAACCGGAGAAAACCAAGGAGGGAAGGAAATGAAGGTGCTCATTCTTTATTATTCCCGGTC
>DATJPI010000268.1:0-9896 GCA_035506495.1 Syntrophales bacterium | reverse complement strand
GGCCTCCCGGTAGAGGAAGTGCATGTCTACGGGGCTCAGGTTCACCCTCAGGCCGGGCCGCTTGGCCTGGAAGCGCAGGAGAATCCCCTCGTCGGGCTGAATGCGGAGCACCAGCCGATTGGGCTGCCAGTCCCGGATCGCCGTGGCCGGGAAGGACTGGTGGGGCACGGGCCTGAACTGGATCACCACCTCAGAGATCCGGGCCGGCAGGCGCTTACCGGTCCGCATGTAGAAGGGGATGTCCTGCCAGCGCCAGTTGTCGACGAAAAACCGGATGGCGGCAAACGTCTCGATCGTGGAATCAGGCGCTACACCGGGCTCTGAATGGTAGGCCGGCACGCGCTCGCCGGCGATCCAGCCATCGCCGTATTGCCCGCGGACGGCGCTTTCGTGGACATGATCGGGGTGAATCGGGCGGATGGCGTGGAGGACGTCGGTCATCTTGCTCCGGATTTCATCCGCCCCGAAGGAGACGGGCGGCTCCATGGCAATCAGGCACAGGATCTGGATCAGGTGGTTCTGGATCATGTCCCGAAGGGCCCCGGTGTGCTCGTAGTAGGGGCCCCGATGCTCAATCCCGATCTGCTCGGCGACGGTGATCTGCACGTGGTCGATGTAGCGCCGGTCCCAGATCGGCTCGAACAGCGCGTTGGCAAAGCGGAACGCCAGGATGTTCTGCACCGTCTCCTTGCCGAGATAGTGGTCGATCCGGTAGATCTGGGACTCGTCGAAGACGCCGGTGAGAATCTTGTTGAGGGACCGTGCGGACTCGAGGTCCCGCCCGAACGGCTTTTCCACGACGATGCGCGATCCCGAACGGTCTCGGGCGAGCCCCGCCGCTGCCAGCTGGCCGGGGATAACCTCGAAGAGGACAGGCGGCGTGGCGAGGTAGTAAATGATAAATGCATCCCTGTCCCACCGGCTGCATAACTCCTCGAGCTCCCCGGCGAGCGCACGGTAGGCATCCGGCGAGCTGAAGTCCGCAGGCCGGTATGTGAGGTGGGCCGAGAAGAGGCGCCAGGAAGCATCGTCGGGCCGGTCGCAGCGGGAGAATTCATTGACTCCAGTCCGAAGGTGGGTCCGGAATGCCTCGTCGCTCATCGGCTTGAGGTCCAGACCGATGATGGCAAAGTACTCCGGGAGCCAATCGGCCATGAAAAGGGTGTACAGGGCCGGCACGAGCTTGCGCCAGGTGAGGTCCCCTGCTCCGCCGAAGATGACGAAGATGACGGGATTGGGTTGGGTCAGGGTTTCCATGGGTTGCTCCCCCTGGATGCTGTGTTCGATGCGCGGGGCTCGCTGTCATTCCACCGGGTGTGGAAGACTCCCTTCTGGTCGACACGCTCGTAGGTGTGGGCGCCGAAATAATCTCTCTGGGCCTGGATCAGGTTCGCCGGCAGCCGGGTGCTGCGGTAACCGTCATAGTAGGCCAGTGCGGCCATCATGGCGGGGACCGGGATTCCGAGCGTGGCCGCCGTGCAGACCACGGTCTGCAGATCGTCGCGGCGTGAGGCTGCCTCGCTGTAGAGCCGGGGCTGTAACAGGAGGTTCGGCACGTCAGGCCTGCCTTTCAGACCGATCCAGATCTCCTCCAGCAGGGCCGAACGGATGATGCAGCCCCCGCGCCAGATGCGAGCCACTTCCGAGAGGTTGAGTCCGTAGCTGTAAGCCGAAGAGGCGGCCTCCAGCAGGGCCATGCCCTGCGTGTAGGCGATGAAGATCGCGGCATAGAGCGCCTTTTCAACCTGATCGATGATGCGCCTTTTGTGTTCCTGCAGCATCGCGGCAGGTCCGGCGAGGATCCGGCTGGCCGTTTCGCGCTCCGCCTTGAAGGCCGAGAGGTCCCGCATGGCCACGGCGGCATCGATAACCGGGACCGGGACGTGCAGGTCCATGGCCGCCTGAGAGGCCCATTTGCCGGTTCCCTTCTGCCCGGCCTCATCGAGGATGACGTCGATCACCCTCTTTCCCGTCTTCCCGTCGATCTGGCGGAAGATGTGAGCGGTAATTTCCAGCAGGTAGGCGTGAAAGGTGCGACCGTCCCACTGTCCGAAGACGTCGGCGAGCTCATCGTCATCGAGGCCCAGGCCGCGCTTCATCAGGTCATAGGCCTCGGCGATGAGTTGCATCATGGCGTACTCGATGCCGTTGTGGACCATCTTGACGAAGTGCCCCACTGATCCGGACCCCAGATATGCGACACAAGGCTCACCGCGGACGTCGGCGGCGACGGCCTCGAAGATGCTCTTCACCCATATGAAGGCCTCCCGGGGGCCGCCGGGCATGATACTCGGGCCGTGACGGGCGCCCTGCTCGCCGCCCGAGATGCCCACCCCCAGCAGATGGATTCCTCTCCGGGCCAGCGTCTTCTGACGCAGGTTCGTATCGGTGAAGTGGGAATTGCCGCAGTCGATGAGGATGTCCCCCGGCAGGCAGAAGGGGAGAAGTTCCCGGATCACTGCGTCCACAGGGGGGCCCGCCGGCACGAGGATCATGACAACGCGGGGGGCTTTCAGCACGGTCATGCACTCCTGCAGGGTTTCCGTTCCCCGGATCACTCTCCCCAGGGAAGGATGGAGGAGCGATTTTACCCTCTCTGTGTCCCGGTCGTAGCCTGACACCGCATAGCCGTGATCGGCCATGTTCAAAAGGAGGTTCTGTCCCATGACCCCCAGGCCGATCATTCCGATGTCGTATTTCTTCTGATGCATGGTTGATGTCCTCCCGTTTGCATACGGGTCAGGATGGATTGCACTGCGGTACCCGCAGTGAGGACGTCCGTCCAGGACGAGCCCCATCGCGGCCGGGGCGTCCCCGAAGTCTATTTGATGGTCACCTTCTTTGTCTTTGCCTGGGCTTGCTCCACTCTGGGGATCCGGAGCTCGAGAACGCCCTGGTCGAACTTCGCTTCGGCCTTGTCCGCCTGGACCTCCGCAGGCAGGCGGAAGCTCCGGCTGAAGGACCCGTAGGAGCGCTCGAGATGGTAGTAATCCTTGCGGTCGACCTTCTCTTCCTTCTTGCGCTCCCCCTTGATCGTGATGACATCCTCACTGAGGCTCACATCGATATCTTCCTTCTTCACACCGGGCATGTCCGCTTTCACCACAACGTCATTGCCGTCTTCGAAGATATCCGCCGTGAAAGACATCTCCGCCAACTCAGAGCTTTTCCAGTTGGGCCAGCCCGGGGGGTGGTTAAATAGGGCCAGGGGCCTCTTGAAGAGATCTTCGTACCATTGCTCCTCGATGAAGGGGATCGGGGGGGCCGCCTGCTTGGTTTCTTTCATGTCTTTTCTTTCCTCTGCCTTTGCCATAATGCACCTCCAGCACGCAGGATCATATCTTCCTTTCGGGTCCATCGATCGTCATGCCATTCGAAGCCGCGGCTTGTGATTTGATTCTGCCGGATTGATTCACTTCTTATTCTGTAACGTTCCCTAAAGATTACCATCAGGGGAAGACTGTCCCGGGGCGGAGAAAAGCCTTACTCGCCGATCAGAAAAAAGATGACGTCCTGGCGCTGAGGACTTGCTGTGAGGTATGAAGGCATGGATCTCATCCATTTCATGAGTCTCGGTAAGGGATTGGAAGCAGAACTTTCACCGTGGCCCCGATTGCGGAAAGGCCGAAAAACGTGATTAAAAATAGAGGAAGAGGGATTCCCTCTCAATGCCGACAGGGCAGAGACCCGCAATCCATGAAAGGGGGTACGGTGCGATGTCGAAAGGGACGATACGGTGGTTCAACCGGACGATCGGGGCCGGCTTCATCCGGACCGATGACGGCGAGAACGTCCTCTTTCTCCATAGCTCCATCGAGGCGTCCGACCCGAGTCTGATCCGGGAGGGTGCCAGAGTGAATGTGGAGGTCCTGGAGAGCCAGAATGGATTTACGGCATCCCACGTGCGATTCGTTGAGATGTCGGGCTGAGGCAGGGTCCGTATGGATTTGATCCGCCGATCCCGGCAGCATCCGGTATCCTCGATGCTGCAGCCAGGCAGGGTGCTCATCGGAAAACGGGAACAGGGAGTAGGGAGGTAGCCATGGATTTCGTTCTTTACATCGCATTTGTTGTCATTATTCTCGGCGCGATCTACATGATTGTCCGGGGAAGACGGACATAGCCAGGTTCGGGAACACGTTTTCCTCGCTCCCGATTGGACCGGAAGGATCAGCGGCTAACGGATTCGATCCGGCCCGGGTTTGCACCACAATCTCAACAGGCAAGCATATTCTCAAAATGTCTGAACAGAGGGGAATCTCAGGTGCTGACCCGTTATCAGCGGCAAATCTGCTTACACGGGGAGCCCGAGATGTGCCGGAGACGTCACAGGGGCACATTTCAGTCTCGAAAGGTCCTTTGCTGAAAAAGGATCATCACCTCCAGGAAAGGGTAGCCTGACTGGAGGTTTTATTTTGTGAAGTCAATAGGCTGAGAACAAGCGTTTCCACCGGCATTGTAGTCATAGACCATACGGGCTCCGTAGTCGGCTCCAACGGAAAGAACCGCCATCAGTATTATGAGCAGAAGGAAGAAGATGGCCCGGCCTTTCTGCGGAAAGGGTCTTTTTGCCGTCGCCCAAAGGGCCAGGGCCATGCTCAGGACCAGCGTCGCAATCATCAGTTGCTTATGAACCGACAGCAGCCGCTCCCGTACACTGTGAGAGACCATGACACCGGGCTCCGCGTAGAGCCCTGTACCTACCGCCGCGGCAGCAGCCAGGGCCCCCGTGATGAGCAGCGCAAGGGCCGTATTTGCAAGCGCCTCTTTTCGACTCACCAGCGCTAGCAGGTAAAAAAATACAGAACCGGTCAGGAAGGCGATCGGGAAATGGACCACCAGCGGATGAATATTCTGCAGATGGCTGATTCCGGGAAAGAGCGTTTCCATCATGGGTCTAGCGGATGGATTCAACGGTGAGGAACTGGCTTCCTCCCGTCGAATAGATCTTGCCCGTGATCGTTGCCTTTCGCCCCATTCTGTCCATCACTTCCGGAGGCAGCGGGCTGTTGTCCTTATTGGGAAGGAGCACATAGAGTTTGTTCGTGCCGTCCTGGAGAAGTCCCATGGGGATGCCTGCCTTTGCACAGGATATCCCGCAGGGCCGATGGCTCTCGCCCTTGGCTCCCATGAGGCCGTAGCAGTAAGTGTCCACAACTTCACCGGCCATCGTGACCGAATCGGCTGCCAGAGCTGCGGACAGGATGGCCAGTCCAAACAAAAGGCCTGCCAAAATGCTGATAATGCTTTTCTTGTACATCTCCAGTCTCCTTTCTAAAATGATAAAAGCGCTCCCGCACTCGTGTAGAGGGTCACGTCGCGACTACGTGTTGCGGCCACGGGGAGAGTCGATTGCCTTTGCCCAGTCAGCGTGATTCTGTATGTATGTTTCCACAGGTCAGGCGGATGCGTCGATCAGTCAATTACGAATTTGTGCCTTCGAAAAACATGAGCGCCACTCGAAGCCGGATGCAACCGGCATCGGCCGCTCCCTCATCCAACGACTGAGAACGAATCAGGGGATTCGACGAAGCAATTCTTCTTTTTCCCGATACAGCAATGTCACCAAAGCTGAGAGAATTCGTAACATTTGTTAGAAACGTCCGACAACGAATGATCGAAAGGACACAAGACCAAACAATTTTAGGAGGTGTGAAATGACAGGAAAAAGGATGCTTTTGATCGGAGTGATGGCCGCGGTGGCTCTGTTTGCTTTCCATGCGGTTTCATTCGCAGATACGACGGGGAAAATGAACGTGAAGCCCGGTGATATGATTTATGTCTGCGCCTGCGGGGAGATGTGCGATTGCGACACCATGTCCATGAAGCCCGGCCAGTGCTCCTGCGGAAAAGACATGATCAAGACAAAGGTCACCAAGGTGGACGATAACTTCATTTATGTGGAAGCGTACAAAAGGGGCCTCAAGAGGATGGGGAAATACGCCTGCGCCTGCGGGGCGGGGTGTGACTGCAACACCATCAGTCAGAAGCCGGGCAACTGTTCCTGCGGCAAGCCCATGAAGGAAGTCAAGATGAATTAGCGGTCGTTTTCATTTTCTGATCCTGAAAAAAGCACCGGGGGGAGAGATCTCCCCCCGGTTTGTTTTTCTTCTTGCCCCGGGATGCCACGCTTGCATTCATTTCAGATGAATGCCAGCTATCCAACGCGAAAATTCCTCCTTCTTCTGTCACTCACGCTCACATCAAAGATCGCAGCGCCATGTCGCGGGGGGAGAACGGGAAGAAATGAACTTCTTCCTGAAGTGTCTGAAACCTGATGCAAGTAGATATCAAAGATTACACTCGACAATCATTTGAAAAGAAAAGGCAGAGCCAATCGACACTGCCTTCCTCCTCCCTTATATCAACGAAGATTACTTTTTGAATTTCCTCACCCCTGCAAGCCCCGCTAAACCCGTCCCCAGAAGAAGAAGGATAGAAGGCTCCGGCACGATGGAAGTTGTACCAGAAGGTGTATATGTTAGATCATCCATTACCCAAGAACGAGGTCCTGTTGTATTGATCACAACTCTATCCACCAAGCCGGAATAATTCGTCGCGAGAAATGTAGGCACATTACTCAAACTGCCGAATGTTCCTGTGCTGTAAACTAAAACGCCCTGAAGGTAGAGGTCCATCTGAAGTGACACATTCGATATGGCAGAAAACCAAGATCCATTGTAGACAGCCGGCGTCAAGAAATCCCAACTAGGAGTTCTATCAGCAGCGTAAAGTCTGGTGGTCCCGGAATGAGGGTTATAAGGAGATTGTACCCAACTGTAATAAGACCATGAACCAGGCTCCCAACTTATTATCCCTTGATAGGAGCTCAGCATCGGAGCTTGACCCGTCAATTCATCAAAGGTCAGAACATTGGCGTGTGCCAATAAGGGTACAAATAAAAATATCGCAGCCATAAAGCCCCAGAGATATTTTTTCATAGCAGCCTCCATTTCAAGGGCAAATAAATGGAATCGGTGAATAGAGTAGAAAATTCAAAGTAATGATCAGTAAAGTTCACATTATTTATCGAAACGAGTTCCATCCTTCTTCGGCCTAAGAGATAGATTACGGTGAAGTGGGCCGAGAAGAGCGAAATCGATTTCCTATCGCTTCTTCTAATGCATGCATACTAAAAGGCTTGGGAAGGCAAATATCTGCTCCGGCTTCCTTAAGCCCTTCCAAGGCCGATGGGCGGCCGCTTATGCCGATGACATAGATGCCGGGAGATTGCGACTTTAGGCATTTGCAGAGTTCAGCTCCATCGGCATTTGGCATCTCTGCGTCCGTAATGACGATGTCATATTGATTTTTCTGAAGCTTTTGAATGGCTTCAAGGCCATCTTCCGCTTCATCCACGCCATGGCCAAACAACTTTATGATAGAAGCCACAAGATAACGAATACTCGAATTATCATCCGCAACCAGAAAATTCATGGGACTCTTCCCCATTCTTACTTTATGATTAAATCTATAAGTTTCATAAGAAATATACCATTGGCGTTCCCCTGATAATGAGGATCGAAATACCTTACTTCCTGATGGCGCGTCTTCTAGAGTTCGAACTTAGGACCTTTGGACTCGTGACTTCGCAGGAACAGGAGTGATTTTGCCCTTTCGCACATTTGCACCAGTAATCGTTGATCCTAGATTTAGCCTGTGGTGAACAGTAGTAGTGAAGTCACCAAAGAGATGTACTAACGCCTCAAAGACATATCTCGGATAAAATATGCCCTCTATTTGTCCCGCAAAAACCGGTTGAATTTGGCTTGATCCGGTCATAAACGAAAAAAGGGGCTTCCGATGCAAGTATCGGAAACCCCTATTTCTATTGGTGGGCCGTACGAGATTCGAACTCGTGACCAACGGATTAAAAGTCCGCTGCTCTACCGGACTGAGCTAACGGCCCACGCGACCGGAACGGTCGCGGGATTCTGGCTTCCGGCTTCCGGAATCCGGAGGCCCGACGCCCGATTCCCGTTTTATCTTCGGAAGGGATTCTCCGTCACGATGGTCTCGTTGCGGTCGGCGCCGACGGAGACGAGAATGACTTTGACCCCGGAGAGGTTCTCGATGGTGTCCACGTAGCGCCGCGTGTTCCGGGGAAGGTCTTCCAGCCGCTTTGCGCTGTTGATGTTCTCCGTCCAGCCGTCCAGCTCCATGTACACGGGCTGGCATCGCTCGAAGACCCGGAGATCCGTGGGGATCGACTTTGTAAACTCCTCATCTCTGTCCGTCCGGTACCCCACGCAGATTTTCAGTTTGTCCAGCCCCGTGAGAACGTCCAGCTTGGTGATGGCCAGGCTCGTAATGCCCGAGACCCGTACGGACTGGCGCACAAGCACCATGTCAAGCCACCCGCAGCGGCGCTTGCGTCCTGTCGTGGCACCGAATTCCTGGCCCACGGACTGGATGCGCTCGCCGATCTCGTCGGTGAGTTCGGTGACGAAGGGGCCGCTTCCCACACGCGTCGTGTAGGCCTTGACGATACCGATCACCGAGTTGATCTTCGTCGGTCCCACCCCGGCCCCGCAGCAGGCGTTGCCTGCCACCGTGTTGGACGAGGTGACGAAGGGATAGGTGCCGTAGTCCACGTCGAGGTGGCAGCCCTGGGCGCCCTCGAAGAGGATCTTCTTTTTCTGCCGGATGGCCTCGTCGAGCAGCAGCGAAATATCCGCCGCATGAGGTCTCAGGACCTCGGCGTACTGCAGATACTCCTCGAGGATGGGCTTCCCCTCCATCGGCTGCTCCCCGAAGAGCTTGGTCAGGTAGAAATTCTTCTCCTCGAGGTTGCGCTTGATCTTCTCGGCCAGGATCTCGCGATCCAGCAAATCGATGATGCGGATCCCGACGCGGGAAACCTTGTCCTCGTAAGCGGGCCCGATTCCCCGCTGGGTCGTCCCGATCTTGCCTGCCCCCTTGGCGGCCTCGCGGGCCGCGTCGACGCGGCGGTGATAGGGCATAATGACGTGCGCCTTGTCGCTGATGAAGAGCTTCGTGTTGGGCGGGAAGGCATTCTCCTTTTTGAGGTAGTTGATCTCCTCGATCAGCACCTTGGGGTCGATGACCATGCCGTTGCCCAGGATGCACGTCTTGTGATCATGGAGGATCCCCGAAGGGATCAGGTGCAGGATGGTCTGCTTTCCTTTGACGACGATCGTATGCCCCGCGTTGTTTCCTCCCTGGAAGCGGACAATGGCGTCAGCGTCTTCCGCGTAAAGATCGACGATCTTTCCCTTTCCCTCATCGCCCCACTGGGACCCTACAACAATCACGTTGGACATAAGCCGTCTCCGTGCTGGATTACATTTCCAATTGAGTGATCGAGATAACGTTCGGGAGGTTCCCGAGTTTCTCGAGCATCTCCTGGGGAATCACGGTGTCCGTCGAGAGCACGACGAGGGCTTTGCCGTCCACGTGCTCGCGGCTCAACTGGAAACGCGCGATGTTGATGCCGTTGTTGCCCAGCGTTGTGCCGATGTTGCCGATGACCCCGGGCTTGTCGTTGTTGTAGAGCACGATCATGTGCCCCTCGGGGATGACCTCCATCGAGAATTTCTCGATCCGCACGATGCGGGGGTCCTGCTTGCCGAAGATGGCTCCGGCGGCGGAGCTCTTGCCCTCGGTCGTCTTGATGGTGACGGAGATCATGCTCGTGAAGTCCTTCACCTCGCTCGACTTGGACTCGACTACCTTTATATTGCGCTCCTTGGCGATAAAGGGCGCGTTGATGAAGTTGATGTTGGAGTTCAGAATCGGTGTCAGCAGTCCCTTGAGCAGCGCGATCGTGAGCGGCGCCACGTTGTAGTTGATGATGTCGCCGGCATACTCGACGGCCACTTCCTCGATTCCGCCCTTGACGATCTGCGCCTCGAAGGTGCCCAGCTTTTCGGCCA
>DATJPI010000267.1:0-3463 GCA_035506495.1 Syntrophales bacterium | reverse complement strand
TTCTTTTACCTTGCCCTTCAATGAGAAGTAGAGTGTATCGTCAACACGCTGTCCCATGGCAAGGACCACGGAATCGTACCCGGTCCATTCTTTCCAGAAGTTGGAGTAGACGTCGAAACCTTTGGCGAATTTCGCGCCTCTCGCACCGCCGACTTCCATTACCGCGATGTCGGGGCAGAAGAGCACACCCTTCTGAAGTAGACGCTGACGGGTTGTGTAGAGGTCCTGCAGCGGGCCAAGCTCGCAGCCGATGAAGAGGCTGGAGGTGATCATGAAGCATTTTTTACCCTGGTTGACGATCCATTCGGCGGTTGCGGTTGCCCTGTGGTGGCCGTCGTAGTCGATGAGGAGTACATTCTCGCCCAAGTCCGCCTCGCCCTTCAACACCTGCCAGACGTTGTATACGGCGTCGCCGTCTCCGCCCGGAACCGGGCATTCCTTGGGAACGCTGCCTGTGGCGCAGATAACGACGTCAGGATTGGCCTTGAGGACCATGTCGGTGGTCACTTCCACGCCGGTCTTTACCTTTACGCCGGCCTTGTCGACCTGACCCTTCTCGTTGCGGATGATAACGCCGAACTCGTCACGGCCTGCGCCCTTCATGGCTATAAGAACCTGGCCGCCGACTTCCTCGTTCCTGTCGTAAAGGGTAACGTCGTGACCCCTCTGACCGGCCATCTTGGCTGCCCACAAACCGCCAGGGCCGCCCCCGACGATCATGACTTTCTTCTTTACCTTGGCGGGCTTCAGGGTGCCTTCGCCCCAGGTCTTCTCAAGACCGATGGCTGGGTTCTGGATGCAGCCGAGGAGTCTGTTGATACCCATGCGGCCGATGCATCCCTGGTTGTCGGCGATGCAGTAGCGCAGGTCGTCCAGTCTTCCTTCCTGGGACTTCTTGGGAAGGTAGGGATCGACGATGAGGCCGCGGCACATACCGATCATGTCGGCCTGACCGTTGGCGAGAACCCTCTCAGCCATGACCGGGTCGTTGATACGGCCGGTGCAGAATACCGGGAGTTTGACCTTCTCGCGGATGCCTGCCGCCAGCGGAATGGTGTAGCCGAGCGGGGTGTGCATGGAGCCTTCCACCAGGTAGAGGTTGTAGAAGGTGGCGATGGAGAGGTCGAAGAAGTCGAGGAGTCCGGTCTGCTCGAACTTCTGGCAGATCTCCTGGACTTCAGCCAGGTTGAGGCCGCCCGGGATCATCTCGTCGGCGCACATCCGGATACCTACGGTGAAGTCGTTGCCTACCGCCTTGCGGACCGCGTCTACGAACATGATGGCGGCGCGCATCCTGTTTTCCAGGGAACCGCCGAATTCATCGGTCCGCTGATTGGACAGAGGAGACATGAACTGGCGAGCGAGACTGGAGTGTCCGTACTGGAGCTCGACACCGTCGAAACCGCCTTCGCGGGCGTGCACGGCGCTCATGGCGAAGTAGTGGCAGACTTCTTCGATGTCCTCGATTTCCATCGACTTGGGAACTTCGCGGAACAGGCAGTCAGGCACCGGGCTCGGCGCCCATACCGGGAGACGGGAGATGGAGCCGTCTGCCTGCTGGCCGTTGTGGTTTAACTGGGCGAAAATCTTCGAGTCATAGGAATGGACGAAGTCGGTGATCTTGCGGAAGCCCGGGATAACCGTGTGGTGATAGACGTCAATCAGCTTTTCGTAGGCCATGTCTGTTGGGTGTACGCTCATCTCCTCGGTTATGATGAGGCCAACGCCCCCCTTGGCCCGCTCTCCCCAGTAGTACATGTGGCGTTCACTGGGGTGGCAGTTTACGGCGAAGTTGGTAAGGTGCGGCTGAAAGGAGAGGCGGTTCTTCACCTCCACTTTGCCGATCTTTAATGGTGAAAATAGATATTGGAACATCATGTCGGCGTCTCCTTGAGAGATATGTGCTGCTTTTTTGTCTGTGGTGTAGGGTGCGCCATGCGCACCTAAATTGATTTTTGGTGCGCATGGCGCACCCTACGAGCTTTGTTTCATGCGGCTTCTGAGTTCTTCGACTCCTCGGCGATTGTGGTGACGCAACGCTCCAGACATTCGGGGTCACCGCCGCTTATTTCGTTCTTCAGGTGCCAGGCCACGGCCGGACATCCCCCATGACACTGGTCGAAGCGCCGGCAATCCTCACAGGAATGGATGCGGAGCCGACGGAAAGAATTGAAAATCTCGCTGTTGTCCCAGATCTCCTGAAAGGTGCTCTCCCTCAGGGACCCTGCTTTGAACGGAGCACTCTGGAGAAAGGCGCAGGGGTAAACATTGCCGTTCGGCCCCACACAGCAGGTGAGCTTTGCAGCGCCGCAGAGGTTGAGACCCAGACCTTGCCTTTCCTGGGTCGTAAGGGAAAAGAAGCTGTCGCCGGTCCGCACGTCGCCGCTCTTGGAAAGCCAGTCGGAGAAAGCAAGAAGTTGAGTCGGACTGGGCCGGAGTTCATCCCAGTTGTCGACTCCGCGGCCGGAGGGACGAAAGCGGCTTACCCTGAGTGAAACACCGAGGGATTGGGACATTTCGTACAATGCGGGGATCTCGTTGGCATTCTGGGCGGTGAGGACGGTATTCATGCTGGTGGCGATCGTGGTCGGCGCCAGAAGCTTGAGTGCCTCGATTGCGGAGTCGAAGGTGCCTTGTCCGCGGATTGCATCGCACGTTTCCCGGGTCGCCCCGTCTATACTAACCTGGATATTGACCAGACGAGTCGCGGCAAGCCTGTCGACAAGATCTTTGTTGAGCAGGGTGCCGTTGGTGGAGATGCAGGTCATGATCCCCCTCTTGTGGCATGCCGCCAGCACTTCTTCGAAATCGGGACGCATGAACGGCTCACCGCCGCCGATGTTTACCTGAAATACCCGTGCGGCATGGATCTGATCCACCAGAGAGAGGGCCTCGCTGGTGGTCATTTCGTCGGGGGCGGGGTGCCCCGATGAAGAGAGGCAGTGACGGCATTTGAGATTGCATGCCTGGGTCATTTCCCAAGTCAGATTAACAGGGGAACGTAACCCCATTTCGACAAATCTATTGCTCACTTAAGTATCCTTTTTCCCTGAGTTTGACCAGCAGGCTATTGATCCTGTTCCGGTCCCTGTCTTCCAGTCGTCCCAGGATTTCATCGACCGGTTCTTTCCCCTGAAAAAAATCGGGCTGCATGAGCGCGCCGGTTTCCGCGAAGAGGAGTCTCGGCCCCCTCAGATCATAAAAGAGGAGGCCGAACTTCTCCGAACGGACCCGGCAGGCGGGATGCAGTTTAATGCCTGCCGCGGCCATTCTTAGTACACTCCGCAGATGCCGTCGATGGCCAGTTCTTCAACCTGAATTTCGTCGAGGATGCGGGGTTCTTCTTGGCATTCGATATTCTTTGTTTCCATTTTTAATTCTCCTTTTCTTGAAATGGCGTCTTTTTCGGGCGACTTGCACCCAATTTTTACGTCCGGGGGATAAACATCGCCCTTGAAGCTCT
>DATJPI010000266.1:0-4269 GCA_035506495.1 Syntrophales bacterium | reverse complement strand
GACCTCCAATTCGACGTAAAGAGCTCTTTTTACAGCGTGCTGGCCAGCCGGGGCATCCTGAAGCAGAGAAAGCTGCAGCTTGACAACGCCACGAAAAACTACGAAGTGGCTGAAGGCCGGAGAAAATTCGGCGTGGCGAAGCTCTCTGACGTCCTGCAGGTGTCCGTGAGGCTCGAACAGGCCCGGTACAATCTTGTCCAGTCGGAAGGGACCCTTCAGAAGACCCTCTCCGAGCTGAGCAGTCTCATCGGCAGGCCCGTCGTTAGCGCCGATGATCTAAAGGGTGCTTTCACCTTCGATATTCCACTGCCCGATGAGACGCAACTCTCGGACGCCCAGATGAGACGACCGGAAATCCTCCAAGCAGAGCTTGCCGTCAAGCGTGCCGAAAGCAATCAAAGTCTTGCCACGGGAGATTTTTTCCCCGTCATCTCCGGCAACCTGGCTTACTCAAGGAGCGACGACACGATTGCGAATTCCATCCCACCTTTCGTAAACCCCTTGGAGGACCGCTCGGCTACGCTACAGGCTACGTGGAACCTCTTTGAGATGGGGAAATTTTACCGCAGAAAGGCCGCGTCCATCGATATTTTGACCTCGGGAGAAAACCTCAAGGAGACCAAGCGCAGACTCCAGCTTGAGCTTCGTAAAAGCTACGAAGACTTCGTGACGGCCCTGCGTAACGTCAAGGTTGCGATCGAACAGGACAAGCAGGCCCAACAGAACTATGATCAGGCCTTTGGCGAATACAAGGTCGGTAAGGGCGACATCCTCTCCCTCGTCGTGGCGGAGACCTTGCTGTCGCAGGCCAGAGAGCAGATGGTCTCCTCGGCTCTCAACCTCTATCTCTCCAAGGCCCTCCTGGAACGCACGGCCGGAATTGAGAGCCTAGAAAATTTTCCTCTCGACGCAAAAGCATCCTCAACGCCCTGATCCGAGCCCTCTTTCTTTTCAACACCCGATTGACGTGCTCCGTTACAACATCCGGGGACTCCCGCAACATCACGAATTCTTCCCGTTGAACAGGACAAACTCTGCCCGGCGGCAATGCGCTGGACTTTCTCCCGTGAAGAGATTATTCTCTTGCGTCTTGAAAAAGGAGTTTGAACCATGGCGGAAATCAAAAGCACCATCGATCTCATTATGGAACGGACGAAGAACCTCTCTGCAAGCCCTCAGGAGCGGGAGGCCTTTCGCCGCCAGGAGCGCGAGAGACATCTCCGATCTCTCGTCCAGAAGCTTTTGGATTACAGTCTCTCGATCGATGACGTGAAGGATGAACTGGAAAGAGAAAAGAAGAGCGGCCGTGAAACGGAGGCGATGGAACACATGAAAAGCGCCCTGGCCGGACAGGTCGACCCTGAATTGGACAACGATCGCCTCTTGCGGCTGATCCACGAGCTGGTGGGAACGGCCGAAGAGAAGCTTCGGGAAACCGTCCTTTTCTGCCGGGGAGAGTTTGGCACCTGGAAAAACGGAGTCATGCAAAGCCGGATGAAAGAACTGGAAGCGAAGGGAATTGCGGGATCGGCAGTCCTGCCCAACCCGGAGGCAGATCCTCGGTGGAAGGCTCGCAGGGAACAGCTGCAGGCTGACTGCGCGAAGCGGCTCCTGACCGCTATAAGTGGTTGAACCAGAAGTCCATGACCATCTTGAAGTTCTTCTTGACGTGCTCGCGCCCCACCACGGTTTCCCCATGACCCGGGCAGAGAACCTCCACGTCGAGTGAGGCAAGCCTCGTGATGCTCTCCTTGAGCTGCCTTCCCGACCCTCCCGGAAGGTCTGTTCTGCCGATGCTCTGGTTGAAGATCACGTCGCCCGTGAAGAGCACCTTTTTCTCCGGCCAGTACAGGCAGATCGATCCTGGCGAATGGCCCGGTGTCAGGATCGCCTGAAGGGACGTATCTCCGATCACCAGTTCGCCCTCCTGGAGAAAAAAAGCCGGCTGCGGAAGCTCTGCACGAGAGCCGATGTATTTGAGGAGAAACTCGTAGTCGATGCGGCTCATCGCCCATTGGGTGGAGGAACCGAAGGAGCCTGCCGTCTCCAGATGATCGGGATGCCCGTGTGTCACAAGGACGACGTCGATCTGTTCGGGTGTCGTCCCGATGTGCGCCAGACCCTGCTTGACGTGCTGAAAGAGGTGGTAGTGACCCGGGTCAATGAGAATCTTCTTCGATCCGTCGATGAGGAAGCTGTTGCAGTTGTTCTCGCTTGCGCTCTGCCAGATAAACCCGTAAAGTCCGTCGAGGATCTTCATTCTCCCTCCCCTTCCCTTTCCTGGATTTTCTGGCTGTTCAAGGCACCTGCCGGATAAGCCGTACAATATTGTCGTATACCACGTTTTCGTAGTCCCTATTCTTCAGCCCCAGGCGTCGAACCTTCGCAAGTTCGCTGGCCGGAATGCCGAACGGAAAATCGCTTCCGAAAAGAAGCTTCTCGCTCCCATAGCGTTTCACAAAGGTTTCCATTTCCCCCGTCGAGGCCAGGGCGGTGTCGGCATAGACTGTTTCGCCATCCCAGATGCCCGCCTCATAGAGTGATCGAAATCCGCCGTTGAGCCCGCCCAGGTGGGGGATGATGATGGGGGTTCGCCCGGCGATGCGTTGGATGAAGTGCAGCGTGTTCCGGAAGGACTCCTCCAAGACGATGGGAAGTTTGAGCCGGACGGCCTCGGCGATAAAGGCCTCGCAGGCGGGATCGTCGTAATGATAGACCGGTTCGTATTCGTGGCGATGCCACTTGATTCCCCGGTATCCCTTCTGCAGCTCTCCTCTGCGGAAATCATTCCACACGAAGTAGTAGGCGTGAATATCGGAATCACGATTCTGGATGTCGAGGAGGTATTCGTTTGCCATCTGCCGGCAGGCAACCCAACGGGCATTGTCCTCGAAGTGCTCGTCGTAGCGGTCATAGATGTCCTCCACGGGCGGGTATAGGCAGGCTCCCTGGATGCCTGCCTGCTCCAGGTAGTACCGGATGAGCTCGATGGGTTGATCTGAGTTCTGGATGCCGCAGTGCATGTGGGAGTCGATGATCTTCACGATAGCTATCCCGCTTTTTTCCCGGCCAGGAACGCCTTGACCCGTTCGAGGTCATGCGGTGTGTCCACCTCAATGGAATCGTAGGGTGTCTCCACCACCTTGATCCTGTAGCCGTGCTCCAGGGCCCGCAGCTGCTCGAGTGCCTCGAGCTTCTCCAGGGTTCCCTGGGGGAGTTTCGTGAAGACCGAGAGGAAGGACATGCGGTAGGCATAGATGCCGTGGTGTTTCCAGTAGTCCGCCGCTTTGCCCCGGTCACGCACGAAGGGAATCGTTGAGCGCGAGAAGTAAAGGGCGAAGTGATTCCGGTCGAAGGCGACCTTCACGGCATTGGGGTCCGTGATCTCCTCTTCCCTGCGGATCCGGTAGATGAGCGTCGAGAAGTCAACGGCCGGGTCCTCGAGAAGGGGCTTTGCCACCTCATCGATCTGGGTAGGTTCAAACGTGGGTTGGTCGCCCTGGATATTGACGATGATGTCCTCTCCGGCCAAATCCAGCGTTCCTGCCGCTTCGGCGATCCGGTCCGTTCCCGTGGCGTGATCCGGCGACGTCAGGATGACCCGCCCGCCGAATTTCTCCACGGCCTCGAAGATCCGCCGGTCGTCCGTCGCAACGGCGGCAAGCGATGTGCTCTCCGACTTGAGAACCCGCTCGTAGACGTGCTGGATCATGGGCTTGCCCAGCACGTCGGCCAGAGGCTTCCCCATGAACCTCGACGATTGATACCGTGAAGGAATGATGACGGCGACCTTCATGTTCTCTCAATTCTTAGCAGATTGCTGACCAACCGTATTTCCATAAAGCAAGCGATTGGGCAGGATTCTGGACAGCGAAGTTAGGCGCGTTTTGGGTAACCGCTCTTCGCGAAGCGAAACGTCCGCAGCGCAAACTGTCTGAGCCCCAAGGGCGAGTTTTTGCGATGCAGTGAAGCGAGCGTTAGAGCGGTCCAAAACCGTCTATTCGCAGGAAGAATCCTGCCAAGAGCTCATTTTCTGCGAAGTAGCAGTCCTTAGACTCCTTACAGATAAGAATCTTTCTTCTGCAGATGTCCGGTTACATAGTCCTCAACAGCATCCTCGAGCGACCTGCACCGCACGGGACATCCGGCCTTGCGCAGTTTATCCATCTTCGCTTCCGTCACGTACTGATACTGGTCGCGGATCTCGATGGGCATGTCGATGTATTCGATTTGAGGTTTCACGCCCGAGGCCTTGAACACAGCCTTGAC
>DATJPI010000265.1:0-5920 GCA_035506495.1 Syntrophales bacterium | reverse complement strand
AACTTCTCAGTTAGCGCATCCCGGATCAATTGCAGATTTGCGATAGAAATGATTAGAAAAACAGCGATAAAAGGGGCTTTACATCTTACCGTTATTAATATTGGAATCGTTTCAACACTGAATTCCTGGCCAGTCCGATTTTTATCTGTACTACCTTTGATTCGCCGAATCATCGTCTTTCTTCGATGCCGGTGAAGCGAACCAGTTCTCCTTTGGGACCCAAACCTTCTCTGCCGGATCCGCCATGTAGTGGGGTGACATGATCTGGACACCGTGCTCGTTAAAGACATCCTGAATATTGCGGTGAATCTTATCGAGTACGGCAATCCGTGTTTCCGGTACAGCGATTCGGGCGCAGAGCATATATTCGACATAGTAATCCGAAAGAGATTTCTGCCGAACTTGGGGTGGTGTGTCCTTCAGTAGACCTTCTGTACGCCTCGCAGCCTCGATGAGCATGGCGTGGACCTGACGCCAGGGGGCGCTGTAACCAATCGTGACCGTTGTCGTCAAAAGCGCGCTGCCGGATTCCTCCGCATGAGAGTAGTTTTTCGTTGTCGTGCCCACAATATAGGCGTTCGGAAGGCTCACGATCTCGCTCCAAGGTGTCCGGATGCGCGTGGCAAACCAACCCAGTGTGACCACCGTGCCCTCCGTCTCGCCTATCCTAACGTAGTCCCCTACACGCAGAGCACGAGTGTACATGAGCATGAGCCCGCTGACCGCCTGGCCCACCGTACCGGCCGATCCAATCGAGAGTAGCAGGCCCACGAAGACGCTCACTCCCTTGAAGGCATTGCTGTCGCTTCCCGGCAGATACGGGTACATCATTACGACGGCGAAGAGCCATAAAACGATCGTAACGATCTTGCGAGTCGGCTGCGCCGTTTCTGCATAAAGGATCGGAACTTGGACCTGCCCATCCTCGACTGCATCGAAAAAGAGACGGACGAGGCGAACAATGAACCGAGTGATGAAGAAGATGATGACTACAATGATGAGCCCCGGGATGAAATCCACAATCGTGAGTGCAATCTCGCTGATCCCGGCCATCATATAGTCGCGGAGATTTTCACCCCAAGGTCTCGTGTATGGGAACTGCATGAAAGAGAAATCGAGCCACAGGTACAGGACGGAAAGGGCCGGGACCAAAGCAAGCAGTCCGACCAGGAGATTGAGAAGGGTAAAAAACCATTCGACGTGTAACGTGAATCCGCCGATGGCGAGCATTTTCAACCTTGGGCCCACAAATTTGGCAAGATTCGTCCTCAACCAGCGATGAACCCGAAATATAACGGACAAGACGATGAATAGCAAAAAGGTCGCTGCACCCGAGTACCCGACACCGCGAAGGAATGTGTCGGCCCTTTGGGACTCCTCGCGCTCAGCAAGTGCGGTTTGAAGATTTGCGGTAGCTTTCCGGCTTGCCTCGTCCTGAGTTTCTCCGACCAGGGTATCGAGATCACCTGGGGTGATGATGAATATGAGATGGTCCGCGATAAAAACGGAAGTGCCGTCTGCGACTTTCTTCGTCGAGACGGGACCGGTCATGCGTAGACTGATTACCGATTTGAGCCGGCTCAGAGCACCTTCCACCCGTTGAGCCGGGGAATACCCGTAAAGTGTTGACCGGAACGTGATAATAGTACGATTATCTAACTTAAGGGTTGCAGTCTTCGCCAATAACTCTTCCGAACGGGTAGCGGTTCCTTTTTCAGCTGTGGCCGTCAAAGGCGGTGCATCTGCATGGACGGACGTTGTCGGCAGCAGGAATGTCAGAAGGGCTATTAGAAGAAGTGCTCGTTTCATTTTGTTATTTCCAGTCAAGATTTCGGACCTCTCCGATCCATCTTATATTGGATTCATTAGATAATATCAACAATCAAGAGAATCGGATAGTGCCCTTTATCGGCTATTTCCGATTGAAATGCTGCGTAGAAATTGGATAGGCTAAAATCGCGCTTTCAGGAAGGTCGCTCGCCGATCAGCTGTCAATCAGTTTTTGTTACGTATAGCAGGAAGAAGTTGAGACTTGGCTGGCGGTATACGGCAGGCAGCATACAGCAGACGGCAAGCTGGATTCTTTGTTCTTTGTTCTTTGTTCTTTGTTCTTTGTTCTTTACCCTCTTTCGTTTGTCCTTTATCCTTTGTCTTTTGCCCTGCAGCCCGTCGCCGGATGCCTGCAGCGAAGCGGCTTTCACCAGTCGATGCCTTTTGATTTGAGATACCGCTGCATCTCTCCATCACCCAGCTGGGCCGCCTTTGTCATGTCGTCCACGGCCCAGGCCTTCTCCCCCAAACTCCAGAGCAGTGAGGCCCGGTTACAGTAAGCCTTTACGTACAGCGGGTCGGTTTCAATGGCAGCGGAGTAGTCCTCAATGGCCTTCGCCAGCTCGCCCGCCTTCTCGTGTGCAATCCCACGATTGTAGTAGCTCTCGGGCGATCTTGGCGCACGCTCGATGGCCCTCGTGTAATCGTTGACGGCGCGCCCATAGTTTCTGACACTCAGGTATTCGCCGGCGCGCCGAAAGGCTGCAATGGCCTCTTCCGGAATCATGCCGCGGTTCTGCTCGAGTCGGGCTTCCGTTTCGGGACCGTAGACCGGAGGATTGATCTGGGTCTCCGAGATGCTTGCCAGGGACGGGTCGCGGGAAGACCAGCCGTTTCGTGTTTCTTTTTTTACGCCGGAGGGTTTGGGCGGAAGTCCCAGAATTTCGTTCATTCTGTCTGTCATGGAAGTAACATTGCCCGGTCTTTGCGGCTTGAGTAACTGGAGATCCTCGTTACCGAGGAACTCTCTGACGCCCTGTGTCGCTTTCGTTTTTTCGGGGACGCCTCTTTCTTGAAGAGGGCTCTGGGAGGGGAATGGATGGTGGAACCTCTGCGCTTTCGACGGACGCCCTGGCAAGGAAGACCGGCGAAGGCAAGACACTCCTGACAGTCGACCCGCACGGTGTGATGACACCTGACGTCGACTGTTCGAGATGATGAAATTTCGGACGTGTTTCCCGATGCAGCCTTCCCCTCCGTCGGCCGCATCAGTTGTGTCATCATAGCCCGCAATGTGAGTTCAGTAAAGAAAAAAGAATAGGGGTGAATCGGTCTTGACAGAGACGGATGATCACGAATAATGTAAGTTTTGATCTGTCTTGTTCCCATGGACAGACATACGGGAGGGTACCGCCGTTGCCAAGAGAGCGATACCGGGACCACAGCGGAAATCTCTACGCAGAAGTCGACGCCTATCACCTGGTTGAGAACCTCGAGCAGTGCCTGCAGTGCGGAAAATGTTCCGGAATCTGCCCCGTCGCGAGCCTCTCCCCGTCCTACAATCCCCGCCAGATCATCAACGACGTCCTGAGCGGCTGCACCTCCCGGTGGCTGGGAAGCGAGGAAATCTGGCGCTGCTTCTGGTGCGCCGGCTGCTACACCCTCTGCCCGGTGGACATCCACTTCCCGCTTTTGATGATGCAGCTTCGCTACCTCTCCGTCGCATCCCGGCATGGCCTGAAATATATCGCCCCCTTCAAGCGATTTGCCCTGCGGGCTCGTGAGGACGGGCTGACCTTTGCCCCCGGAAGCGCCAAGGGAAGGGAACGGATCATGGGCATCCGTCGCACAATCGGGCTCACCCCCTGGCCGGAAGTATCGGAGAAGGCCCGCGAGGAGTACCGTGCTCTCTTTGACAGGACCGGAACCACGGAGTTCCTCGACGGGATCCGCGAGGAAGAGGACCATCCGCTGGAACTCGCGTATCTGAAAGGGAGGATCACCGGTGACTAAGCCGCGGGTTGTCAGACCGGAAGAAAAATTCCTGGCCCTCCCGGCGAACGTGTTCCTCTTCCGAAGCTGTACGGGCAGCCTCGAATACCCGGGGACGGAAAACGCCGTCCGGGAAACACTCGCAAATCTCGGGATCCAGGCATTGATGGATCCCGACCAGACCTGCTGTTCCGGCTATCTGCTCACCTGCTCCGCCCACAAACCCGAGGTCTCGCTGGCCATCACCGCCCGCAATCTCTCGATCGTTGAGAGGAAAGACCTCGACACCTATACCTTCTGCAACGGCTGCTACGGCTATTTGAGCGAGCTGTCCCACATCATGATGCATAACCCGGCTTACCTGAAGATGGCCAACGACCTTATTGAGGACTGGGGGTATCGCTTCGAGGGGAAAACGAAGATCTATCACGTCCAAGAAATGTGGTATCGGCTCAGGAAAACGATCGGCGAAAAGGTATTACGGCCCCTCGCCGGCCTGAAAGTGGGTGTTCACTACGGCTGCCACTATCTGGCCAAACAGTACGGAATCCTCGACGACGGCGGCTTTCCCACGTTCCACGAGGAGATTGTTGAGATCCTGGGGGGCACGCCCGTTTTTTACAAGGAGCGCCAGCTGTGCTGCGGCTACGCCGTGGGACGGGGCTTTACCCACCGGGAAGAAATTGTCCAGCCCCACCTGTTCAAGAAGCTCACGAGCGCCCGGGAGGCGGGCGTTGAACTGATCACGACCGTGTGCCCGGGCTGCAATGTGGCCCTCGACCGAGAACAGCCCCATCTCAACAAACGGTACGGAGCCGCGTTCCATATCCCCGTGATCGATCTCTCGCAGCTCATCGCGCTGGCCATGGGCGTGCCGCTGCAGAAACTCGGATTCGATGCCAACACGATCCCCCTGGCGGGCGTATTGAAAAAGCTGGGTCTCTGAAAAGGAAGCTCATCAATGCCGGAAAACAAGAAAACAGCCCTTGTCATCGGAGGCGGACCGGCGGGAATGGAAGCGGCCCTGCGGATCGCTCAGGCGGGGTTCCACTCCGTCCTCGTGGAGAAGGAGGCAGAGCTGGGGGGCACCCTCCGAAGCCTGCACAGCAGTTTCCCGAGATGGCAGGACCCCCGGGAACTGATCGATCATCAGTCCGAACGGCTCGCGAAATCCCGCCGGGTGACGATCCGGACTCAGTCTGCTGTAACGTCCAGTCTGCCCAAGGAAAAGGGTTTCCGGGTATCCTTGACGAGCCTGCGCAACGGGGACACAGAGGAACTGGATGTGGATGCCGTCGTCCTGGCCACGGGTTTCGAGCCGATGGATGTTTCTGTCTACGGCGAATACGGTTACGGAATCTATCCCGGCGTCACAACCTCCCTGGAGTTCGAAGGACAACTGAGAAAGTGGGCGCTGAGCACCGGGGACATTACCACGGAGATACCGCAAGCCGTAGCCCTGATCCAATGCGTGGGATCCCGGGACCGCTCCAAGGGCAACCCTTACTGCTCGAAGATCTGCTGCATGTTCACAGCCAAGCAGGCCGGGTTGATTATGGATCTCTTCCCCGATGCGCGAGTCTATGTGTTCTACATGGACTATCGGGCCGCCGGGAAACAATACGAGGAATTCGTCCGCCAGGTCATCGAAGAAAAGCACGTACGGTATGTCCGGGGGCGTCCGGCCAAGGTTCTGCCGGAAAACGGCAGGCTGCTCGTCCGGGCAGAAGACACGCTGATGGGAATCCCGGTCGAGGTGGCCGTCGATATCGTGGTCCTGGCCTCGGCCCTCGTGCCGCATCCCGCAACCCGCCTGCTTGCCGAAATGTTCGCTGCACGCACGGATGAGTATGGCTTTCTCGAGGGGGAACCCCACGAACCGGCAAGAACGGCCGACCGGGTCTTTTTTGCCGGAGGGTGCGGCTTCGCCGTCGAATCGGCGGCTGCCCTGGACCAGGGCGCCTCAGCCGCGGCAAACGTCATTGCCCTGTTCAACGAGGACCGATAGCAGGTACGCATGAATCCGGATGATCACAGACCCCTCCGCCTCGACCGTGTCGAGAGCCCGCTGAGCCGAGAGTTGAAGGATCTCTTCGGCATCGACGTCGACACCTGCCTTGAGTGCGGAAAATGCTCCGGGGGCTGCTCCAACGGGCAT
>DATJPI010000264.1:0-3065 GCA_035506495.1 Syntrophales bacterium | reverse complement strand
ATTGCGGTCATTTGTAGGTGCCGCAGCACAATATCATGTCACCTGTTTTGTAAACATAGGTGGTCTTCGCTTCGACCTTCTTGGTCTCCGGGTTCGTGTATTTGTAGTCCACCCAGCCGGTTCCTTTCGTCTTGGCTACTTCAACGATATCCTTGCGGAACATCTTGCCGTCGGGATCGGGCACATTGAGGAGATCCTTCCCGATGAGCTTCGGATTCTTGGGATGGGCGATGATTTTGCCGCTCATGTCATAGGCAAAAACATAAAGCTCGCCCTTGTCGAACTGGCCCTTGGCCTGATTGATCTCCTTGAGCATTGCATCCTTGCCGTTGGCCTTCATAAAGGCAGCCGCCTTCTCGACGAGGGCCTTCGCTTCCTTCTGGGAAGCAACAGCACCCGACGCGAGCACAAGTCCAAGAACAAAACTAATGGCTACTGCGATCACCAGGACTCTTTTCATCGATCTACCTCCCATGGAGAAATTTACTGTTAAATTTGACGAGTGTTACAACAATGAAACCACCTGACAAATTGGCATATTCCGTGCCACAGAGTGGAACCGACAAAGCCATCTCGACATATCGCCGAATCGGCGGCAAATAAGGTTTTGCAGCCCTATTTCAAATGGTGTATGGTGCCTCGGTCCGCAGGAGGTCGTTGAATGCGGAAGATGACCGAAGGGAGAATGTTCGTATGGCAGAAGACATCCGCTGGGTAAAGACACACTGCGCGCGCATGGACCACGGAGGCTGCGCACTTCTCGTAGGCGTCCAGGACAACCAGATCGTCAAGATCAAGGGGGATCCGCTGGGGTTCCTCAACAAGGGCTATTCCTGCGTCAAGGGGATTGCCTCGGCCGACAAGCTCAACCATCCGAAGCGGTTGCGGTACCCCTTGAAGAGGGCCGGCAAACGGGGCGAGGGAAAATGGGAGCGCGTCTCCTGGGAAGAGGCGCTGAAGACCGTTGCCGAAGGCCTTCTGAAAGTCAAGGAGCAATACGGCGCCAAAGGAGTTGCCTTCGGTGTGGGCATGCCCAAAGGGCTCGACCACTTCATTCAGATCCGCTTGGCCAATCTCTTTGGCTCTCCTAACATCATCGCCTCCCAGGATGTCTGCCACGCACCCCGTGAGATCACGGGTGTGCACACCTGCGGTTTCTACCCCGTAGCGGACCTTCACTACCCGAGCAAACTCGTCGTTCTCTGGGGCAGCAACATCACTTCCACCAACGAAGAGGGCGAAATCTGCAGCATGCTCCTGCGCCAGATCAAGGAAGGCACGGAGATCATCGTGATCGACCCCCGGCGCATCGACGTGGCGAAGAAGGCGACGCACTGGCTGCAGCTGCGGCCGGGAACCGACGCGACGCTCGCCCTCGGTTTCCTCCATGTCATCATCGAGGAAGGCCTCTACGACAGGGAGTTCGTCGAGAAGTGGACCCACGGTTTTGCGGAGCTTGCCGCCCACGTGAAGGATTACAGTCCCGAGAAGGTATCGGAGATCACCTGGGTGCCCGCCGATCTCATCCGTCGGGCCGCGCGGACCTACGCGGCGACAAAGCCTGCGGCCATCCAGTGGGGGAACCCCATCGAGCACAACACGCAGGCCTTCGAGACGACTCGGGCGCTCATCTGCCTGATGGCGATCACCGGCAATCTCGATATCCCCGGTGGGAACGTGGATCCCCGGGACCCGAAAATGCTGGGCTTGGCGCCCCTGGTCAGGGCCGACCTCATCCCCGACAAGCGCAAGGAAATGATCGGCAACTTCCACGGTATCATCCCCCGGCTGATGACAAACGCACCGGCCTTCTTCCGGAAGGCGATCCTGGAGGATATCCCCTACCCGATCCGCGGCGCCTATATGATGTGCTGCAATCCGATGCTCTCCTACGCCGACAGCCGCCTGACCTACGAAGCCTTCATGAAGCTCGACTTCCTTGCCGTCGCCGAGATCTTTATGACGCCGACGGCAGCCATGGCCGACGTGGTACTCCCCGCCGCAACGCAGTTCGAATTCAACGACATCGGCCACATCGGCATCGGCCACGGCTACATCCTGGCGAGGCCCAAGGTGGTGGAGCCGCTACCGGAGTGCTGGCCCGACATCAAGATCATGAACGAACTGGGCAAGCTCATGACGCCGAAGGAGCTCTGGAAGGAGGACTTCAACGAGTTTGCCGAGGACGTGGTGAAGCCCGCGGGCCTCACCTACGCGCAATTCTGCGAGAAGGGCTACCTGAAGGGACCCGAGAAATTCAAGAAGTACGAGGAGAAGGGATTTGCGACGCCGACAACCAAGGTCGAGCTGCGGCTGAGCACGGCGGAAAAGTTCAAGCTCTCGCCGCTGCCCGTCTACAAGGGCCTGCCCGAGGAGGAGGACCCGGCCTTCCCGCTCGTCTTGACGAGCGCCAAGAGCCGCTATTTCCTGCACTCCTCCTATCGATGGATCGAGAAGCTGCGGAAGCTCAATCCCGACCCGAGGCTGGAGATCCACCCGGAGACGGCGGGCAGGTACAGCATCAAGGAAGGCGACCCGGTCCTCATCGAGACCCTTTACGGAAAGGTTACCCAAGTGGCCTATTTTAACGATACACTGAATCCGCGCGTACTCTGTGCCGCCCACGGCTGGTGGTTCCCCGAGGGCTCCCCGGAGACACAGTACGACTGGCAGAAATCGAATTTCAACATGCTCACGTCAGTGGGAAAACTGGGGCGCGAATACGGGACGCCGAATCTCAAAGGGCTTCCCTGCAGAGTGAGCAAGGCATAAAGACGGGCATTGGGTATAGGGTACTGGGTACAGAAGAAAAAGAGACCTTAGCAAAAGAGGCCCCGTTCGGATGAGGACGGGGCCTCTCTTTCACTGAGGATTGGATTCTCTCAATCCACTCTCGTCATTGCGAGCCCTTCGACAGGCTCAGAATAAACTCCGCGAAGCAATCTCAGATCCGGATTGCCTCGTCGCTTTCGCTCCTGGCAATGACATTTCTACGCGGTTTCGTCACGGTTAAAAACATTCACATCATTCCGTATTTTTTCAGCTTCAGGTGCAGAGTGCGGCGC
>DATJPI010000263.1:0-6411 GCA_035506495.1 Syntrophales bacterium | reverse complement strand
CTCGGTGCAGCCTCTCGGCCATTTGGGGGCTCACCCGGTATCCTGTCCCTTCGATGTACTCCGGTGTGTCGGCAACGACGACGCCCCGGCCGGAGGCAATGAGTGCCTTCATCCCTTCCCGCGCGTCCTCATAGGGGCCCTTCGTCGAGACAGGGGCTGAGCGGGCCTTTCCTCTTTCCTTTTCCCGGTTCGAGTCGGCCATTGGGCGAGTGCCTTCCATGGCCTGACGGAAGAATTCCCTGTCTGCCTCGGGGTCGATCGCCGCAGACTGCACGATCGGCTCACGAGGCACCGGCCGTTTCTCAGCAGGAGTTTCCTTGAGGCGCGCCTTGAGGTTCTTGAAAGGGTTGTGGCCAAGAGGCGTCCGGGGTGATTCCATGGTTCTCTCCACGGGGTTCATCCGTTTCCGGATCACAGGTCGTAGAGTTTCTCATCGACCTTCGGCTTTTTCTCTTTTTTCCCTGCTGCGGCTTTTTTGGCCATGATGAACAGCTCATCGTCGCTGATGCTGTCGCCCATTTCTGCCTCGATCTTCTCCGGGTCCTCGCCGGATTCCATCCGCGATAGGGCCTCCTCCATTTTCGGTCCGAGGGAGAGCCCGGTGGCATCGGTGAGCTTCCTCATCAGCTGGGCAGCCTGGCGGGGGTCGTTTTCGTCGATTCCCCCGGCCTCCTGCGTGAGCATCTCCATGGCCTTTTCCATTTTCGCCTCGTCGAATCCTGCAAGGTCCCCGCTGTCGACATCTTCCTTCTTCGGCGATATCTTTGCGAAGACCGACATCCGGCGCTGAAGCTTCACCTTCCTGCAGCTCGGGCAGAAGGGGATCTTCTCCGTGTTGACGCTCCGGGAGAAGAAGCTGTAGATCGTATTGCACTTCCGGCAGTAGAATTCGTAGATGGGCATGGGGGTTGGCCTCGCGTGATTGCTGAGTCTCATTGTAGCGATTCGCAGGTCAAAATCAAGAGAGCTGTACACGCCTGAGCACCGCAAAACGATTTTGCCGGCTCAAAAGCGCTTTGCGACGGTTCTAAATCTCCCTTCACTGCTACGCCACAAACTCGCCCTTCGGGCTCAAACATGTGGCTCCGCGGGCGTTCCGGTTCGCTAAGAACCGTTCGCGCAAAGGCGCTTTAACTGATCCTTGCAAAACCGTTTTTCGGTGCTCTGCCCGAAAATTTTACGGTTGGTGGGTGCTGTCCATCTTCTGCAGGCGCTCCACACGTTCGGCAAGGGGCGGGTGGGAGTAGTAGAAGGCGACATAGGCCGGGTGCGGGTGAAGATTGGCCAGATTTTCCTTCGCCAGACGTTTGAGGGCCTGTGCAAGAAATCGGGTTGAACCGATGAGACCCAGCACGTAGTTGTCGGCCTCTTTTTCGTACCTGCGCGAGAGTGCGGCGCCGAGGGGGGTGAGAAAGAAAACAAGAGGCTTCAGCAGGACGGCCGCGAACAGAAGCCCCGTATAGGGCAGGAGTTCCGTAAACCCAAACGTCTCGTACAGCTGAGGCCAGCCCATGAGTCGATAAACCACGTAGAAGCCCGCGAAGGCGACGGCTTCCATGGCAGCGAGCTGTTTCATCACGTGATGCAGTTTCCAGTGACCGATCTCGTGGGCCAGCACGGCGATGATCTCATCATGGCTGTGGGTGCCAAGCAGCGTGTCGAAGAGAACAATCCGTTTGGATTTGCCCAGCCCCGTGAAATAGGCGTTGGAGTGACGGCTGCGCTTTCCGGCATCGACCTCGAAGATCCCTTCGGCCAGAAGCCCGGCCTTCCGCGCCATGGCCAGGATCCGCTCCCGGAGAGCCTCATCCTGGACGGGGATGAATTTGTTGAACAGCGGCGCGATCACGAGCGGATAGAGCCAGATCATGAGCAGCTGAATGAAAGCGACGAAGACCCAGGCCACAAACCACCACGTCTGCGGCAGGAAATGAATCAGGGCAAAGAACGGAATGAACAGCAGGGCCATCAGGATCACGGAGACAGCAAAAGATTTGACAAGATCGATGAGCCAGAGCTGCAGGGTGGTCGTGCTGAAGCCGTATCGTTTTTCGATAACGAAGGTGCTGTAGAGGCTGAAGGGGATCTCGAGAAGCATGCTTACCAGGTAAAGGATGCCGATGAACAGCATGCCGGCCCAGACGGGATGGAGGTGCCAGGATTCGATCCGGCCTGAGAACCAGGGAAGAACGCCCCCCAGCAGAACGGCCAGCAGGATGGCGTCGTCGACAAGGGTCTCCAGGGACTGAAATCGCGAGGATTCAACCGTGTAGTCTCGCATGCGGGCAAGCGTTTCGCCGTCGATCTCGTCCCGGAAGGCCTGCGGGACGAGATGACCGTGCCGCCGCAGGTGGCCGATGTTTGCCCGGGTGAGCCCGTACCGGGTGAATGCGGCGGCGGCGAAGAGGGCGAGGAAACCTGCAAGGAGGGCGTTGAACTGAATCATCTCGGTTGTTTCCCGGGTCAGGCCGATGGGAAGTGGTTCCCGTAGAGCTCCGCGAATTGATCCTTGCCGCCGGCCATCATCAGGGTGAGCGGCATCACCGTGCGGGCCACGGCCAGCATCTTTTCCGTCACCTGCCGGATATCCCACTGGGCGTGGCGGTCGGCCCGCAGGCGGGCGATGTGGTAGAGCTCTCGGGCATTCATCTTCATGAGAACCCGCTTGCGGTGGGCATTGGTGAGGATATAGGGGGCCGCCAGAGGCGAGGTGCGCCGGATTGTCTCGAAGGTCTCCTCTGTCCGGGCAAGCATCTGGCGGAAGGGCTTTTCCATGCCAATGGCGGCAATCGAAGGCGGCACCGTGATATCGAGGGCCGGGTCGTAGTCCTGCGAAACGAGGGTGGCCATCCGATGCCGCTTGAGCTGGGCGAAACAGGAGGCGCTCACGACGAGGTCGAACTGCAGATCTACGTTCTCGAACTCCCGAAGCGGCGTATCCCAGGCCTTCATACAGCGGAAGGAGGCCTTGAAGAGAGCTTCCCTGTCGGCAGGTGACAGCGAAGCGGCAATCCCCAGGCACTTCTCCAGGGGAAGATGGGAAGCGGCATGAAGGAGCGCGGCGGCCGTGCGGTTGTCGGCATCAGGCGTTGCCCAGACGATGCGGACCTCTTCGGGCGGGCCCTCGGGGGAGCGGGAGGCTGCCTCGCCAATGATCGTCCCGGCGATCTCGCGGAGATTCTCCCTTGTGAGGCAGTCGTATTCCGTGGCTTCTGTGTAGCGGACGAGGGAAGGCGCAATGTGCCGTGTGACGTCGTAGAGTTGCCGGCTGTACTCCTTTGCCTCATCGAGCGGGTGAGCGGCAAGCCTGCGGAGCATGAGTTCCAGGTTCCGCGTGTTGAGCGTCATCCCGAGCTGGGCTTCCGTGGCCAAACAAAGGACGTACCGCGCGTCCTCCTTGGCCCAACCTTCCAGCATGGAGCGGTTCGCCGCGACGGAGGCAAGCTCCCGGTTCTGTTCGAGGACCCAGGGCAGCAGTCCTTCATAGAGGCGACGGTAGAATTCGTTTTGCGCTTTCACGGTCTGCGTGAAGATCTCCGCCAGCCCCGCAGCGCGAATCTCCCGGGGAACGACGAAGTCGTCCTGGAGCAGCACGTATCGTTGGGATTTTTCCGTGTAGGAGCAGAGGCGGAATTTCTCGATCTCCTCGACAAGGAGGCGCGAGACCTCCAGCACGTCGATGTTGAAGACGGCATGCTCGGCGATCGAGCTGTGCCCCATGTCGAAGACAATCGACTGGTTCGAGCGGCGGGCCTTTTCCACTTCCGTGCGGGCGGCGGCCCTCAGTTCATTGACGGGCGCCGGGTTGCGGCTGATGCGGGCGTAGGCCGCAGAGAGGGTTTCCGGCGTGAAGGACTCCGCATCAGGGTTGGCCGCCTGTGCATCCCGAATCGTCTCGTAGTCCAGATTGAAGCCGGCAAGGATGATCTTCAAGCGATACATTCCCTCCTGTTGCAGGCAAAACGTATAACAGGAATTCCCACACCGGTCAAACCGCTTTTCGATGTGTAAAAATGCCCGCCCGCAGCCGCTGACGGGCTTCCCGGGCCTTCGGGTAAATTGGGGGTAGCGTTTTGAGCAAAATGTGTTAAATAAAGATTCCGGCATTTCTTGAGGACTTGCGTCGGATGGCGGAGTCCGGACGTGTCCGGAACGGCTCTGACTTTCGGGCTTGAGATTTCGCCGCTGCCAACGGGCAGTGCCCTTTGAACGAATGGGTTTCCATTCCAAATACCAACCCCAGGCCCCCTTTCACAGGTAAAGACGGGTTGATGACAGAAAACAGCTGACATACGAACGATCATGGATTTCACGACACTTCTTCAACATTTTCGAATCCAAGATTTTTTTGACATCCTCTTGATCACGTTCATGATCTATGGGCTGCTGGTCTGGTTCCGGGATGCCGCCTCGCGATTTGTCCTTGTAGGGATCGGGATCCTGGGCATTATCTACTATCTGGCGCGAGCCTTTCAGCTCTACCTCTCGGCGGCCGTGCTCCAGGGATTTTTCGCCATTATCCTTCTGGCCCTGGTGATCATTTTCCAGGAGGAACTCCGGCGGTTCTTCGAGCGCATCGCCACCTGGGGACGCTTCCGCAAAAGCGACCACGTCTCTACGCTCCATGCGGAAGTGGAGATCATCGTCCAGGCCGTGGCGAACCTGGCCCGCCAGCACATGGGGGCCCTGATCGTCATTCAGGGCGAGGACCCACTCGACCGGCACCTGGCTGGCGGCTATCCCCTGGACGGGGTGCTCAGCCAGCCGCTTCTCGAAAGCATCTTCGACCCCCACTCCATCGGTCACGACGGGGCTGTCGTCATCCATCACGGCAGACTCGTCAGCTTCGGCTGCCACTTGCCCCTCTCGACCAATGTAGAGAGAATCGGCAACCTCGGCCTGCGCCACACGGCGGCCCTGGGCCTCTCGGAGCGCACCGATGCCACGTGTATTGTCGTTTCCGAAGAGCGAGGCTCGATCTCCGTGGCCTTCGGAGGGCGGATCGACCTCTTGAAAAGTCCCACCGAACTCAGCATGATCCTCGAGCGTCTTTACGGGAAGAAAATGCCGAAAGGCCCAAGCGGCCACATCCTGGGCTGGTTCCGACGCAACCCCCTGGAGAAGGCAACAGCCATTCTTCTTGCCTCGCTGCTCTGGGTTGCTTTCGGTTATCAGAAAGACCTCGTCCGGCGCGACGTCACCCTGCCCATCGAGTATCGCAACCTCTCGCCCCAGTGGGTGATCGAAGGAACGAAGATCACAGAGGCAAAGGTTACGCTGTCCGGACCGGAGCAGGCCTTCAATCTGTTGAATCCCGCAAGCCTGAGGCTTTCCGTCGATCTGTCGGGAGTACGGGAAGGAAGGCAGGAGATCGAGCTCACCAATGATATGATCAAGACGCCCGCAAACGTTTCCGTGGTATCTGTGACGCCAAGCCGTATTGTCGTGAATGCCTCCCGGCTTCGCTCCATGGTACTTCCCGTGGATGTGCGCACAGAAGGAGCCTTGCCCGCAGGAATTGCGCTGCAGCGCATCGACGTGAAGCCGACTCACGTGACCGTGCTCGTCCCGAAGCGGTTTGCCGGGACGGATCTCCAGATTCCTACCGAGCCCATCGATCTCAGGAAGGTGACTACGTCCACCACCCTTTCGGCCAAGCTGATCACCCCACCCGACGTGTCTTTCGAAGGGGGCAAGCCTCTCTCGGTCGAAGTCACCTTACGGCTGAGGTCAAAAACCGCTCCAACCAAGAGTGCGGGGGAATAGCGATGTCCGGCAATGCGACGGGCATCGGGCTCGAACTAGGTCCGAGGCATTAATCAGAAATTCTCGATCCTCAAACCTCGCGCCTCGATCCTTTCAATGCATATATCGATCGTCCCACCCTTGAGTCATTCCGCAAAGATCATGAAACCAGGGAGAATCCATGCCGGAGTTACCTGAAATCGAGACCCTCTGTCGCCAACTGCGGCCGATGATCGTGGGCCGGCGTATCCTGTCGAGCCGTGTCATCGACCCGAAGCTGCAACACCTTCCGACGCTCGCGGGAAACTCCATTCGATCGATTTCACGCCATGGCAAGAGGATGGTCTGGGCTCTTTCGGACGGGACGTGCCTCATCTTCCAAATGCGCATGACCGGACGCCTCTTCTGGCAGAAGGGAGGAGAAATCCCCCCTCACTCGCGGCTCATCGTTTCATTTGAAGGAGGCAGCCTCATTCTCTCCGATCCCAGGCGATTTGCCACGGTGCAGCTCTGTTTCCCTCCCGCCGCAAGCCCCGTCCCCGACGGCCTCGGTAAAATCGATCCGAAGAGCCTGATGGAGGCAGCCCGCGGGAGGCGGCTTCCCGTGAAATCCTTCCTCATGGACCAAAAAGCCGTGGCCGGCATCGGAAACATTTACGCAAGCGA
>DATJPI010000262.1:0-7326 GCA_035506495.1 Syntrophales bacterium | reverse complement strand
CGACTCCCACGCAATCAATGGAAGGGCAGTCATTGAGAATCCGATCCGCATTCATCGTGGCAAATACCCCGCCGATAATCAAGGGTATGTCTGGCCGCTCAGACTTGAGCAACCGCGCCATGCTTTTTGCCGCGGGATAAGTCGTCGTCGACAGGAACGAAATGGCAACAACATCCGGAGGGTCCTCCCGTAATGCTTGTACGATATTCGATTCTTTCATCTGAGGATGGCAGGTATCGAACATACGGACCTGGTGGCCGTGCTGGCGCAGCACGGGCGCAAGCGTCTCGATGCCCAGAGGCGGGAATCCCATCACCTTGACCCGCTTATCGTCCGGTTTCGATCCGCCCATCTCTTCCGGAAGCAGGCGGTAGAAATTCGCGTCGTTTATGAAAATCAGGAATACGTTCACGGGTGGGCGGCCTTTCTGTATTTGGACGTTAGCAGGCCGAGGTGTCGTTGCTGAGGATTCACAAACTACCGAGCGAGAACAGCGCCTGGTCTACTGGTATCTTTAACAGGCTGACAATGGGCCAGCCCATTTACAATTCCTATGTTAGAATATTAATTCCGTCATCCTCTGAGATTCGTTTGCGCATCATCCCATTTATCTGAATCTGGCGTCAATAAACTTTTGCCCCTGTTTTTCGCCATCCTCAATGAGCCGGTTGATATTTTCCGGCGAGCGATCCAGCTTGCTTTCATAGGTGAGGCCTTTTGCCAGATCCTCAGACATGTCGATCATGGGAATGTGGTACGGCTGGTCGGGGTCTTCCGGGAATAATTTGGGGATCTTGATAGGCTCCTTGATATCCCGTTCCGCCAGAAATTCCTCCCTGAATGCTCCCCTTGCATACATCATGTTGAGATTCTCGACCTGGCGGAGGTTTTGAAAAAGCGAGACATTCCCTTCCAGTTCATTTCGGCGATCGGCAATCTCGTCCGGTGACACCGGAATCTTGTCACAGGTCGTCGGATTGATCTTGATGACCCAGATTTCCTGGGCCAGGTTCTTCACGCCGACGGAATCGCGCTTAATAAAATCCTCAATGGGCGGATTGTCGGAAAAAAGACCGTCCCAGTAAGCCATGGTTTCAAGGCTTACTGCCGGGAAGATACTGGGGACGCAGGCGGAAGCGAGGAGGTGCTCGATTCTCATCGGCTCCAGATAGGAACTGAATTTATGCAGCCTTCCGCTGAGGATGTTACAGGCGCCTATGATCAGGACGGGCGGCTCCGGATGGGCACCCCAGGCCGCTATTTCCGTGAAATCGATGTGGGTTGCCAGCAATTCCGTAAAGTCGGTAAATCGACTCCGCATACCCCGGGTGGCAAGGGAAAACAAGGTTTTGACCAGGGGGGAAGAAGGACTGAGATTGTACTGGGGAATCAGCCCCTGGCTGGCCATTTCCAGCATCTTAATGACATAGTCGTTGAAGTAGCGCTCTTGATGGGTTTGCGCGGTATTGTCCTGCCAGAAATCAATTAATCGTTTCCATACACACTCATCGCCTTTTCTCAGGGCATACCAGATGAGAAAGGCGCAGATTGCCCCCCCGGAAGTGCCACTCAGACTCACGATGTTGACGCGATCTTGGATCTTGTTCTCAAACAGGGCTTTCAGTACGCCCGCGGTGAATGCAGTCTGGCTGCCCCCTCCCTGACAGGCAATCGCAACTCTAGGTTTCACGATATCCTATCCTCCACGCGGCTTTGGCACCTCACGATAGCTGCTCTTCCTGGCAGCAGAAACTTCCTGCAGAGAAAAATCCACTTCCTCAAGATTGATTTAATACATCTATTCATGACGGAGCGAAATTGGACCTTGGTCCAGTGCGGATAGGACTTAAGTCCTATTTCCTTCCTGACCCGGAAGGTGCACTGATTTGAAGAAGGAAAAGTTTCCCCGTTTGTCTGGCCTATTCCAAACGCAGCTACACGCATCTCAAGGTTGAAGGACGCCTGGATTCTGTGGTATTAAGAAAAGAAATGAAAGTATTGCTTAGCATTGTGTGGGGAGCTATGTGCATTATACATTTACGCAACCGATTTCTACCTGTCCTATTTGCGGTTACTGTTATTTGTGTTTTGCTTTCGTCGTGGGCTGACGGGTTGTGTTTCCATCCGAACGCCCTTGCAGAAAGCCTCGGCAGCATGTCTGTTTCGACAGGCCATAAGGCCGCCAAAGACAGCGGCGGCCCAACTCTTCTGTTGGGATATGGCAAAGAAGAATTCAAAAAAAATCCCATTTCGTCTTTCATGTATTTTGTTCCGTTGATATCCCGGACACAGGTTGACAGGGAAATCAGCGCCGATAACGACCAGCAGGTAGGTATTATCAAGTATGAAAAGAAAGTCACTTCGGGATCCTTCCGTGTGGTCTGTGAATTTGAAATATGGGGAAGGGGATTTCACAAGACGACCTATGACGCCGAGGGGATGATCTCGTCACATCTCGATGATTCGGATGAAGGAAAGTCGCTGACGCACATACTCGATTATATCAAAATAGAAGGACAAGGATTCGGCCGCATCGAGGTCAATGGGACGTTGACCGGCGATACTCCGTCCGTTGTCGAGGTGTCCGTGGAATTCAATGCCGGGGGTCACAAAAGCCCGGTAACCGTCGGTCTCTATGATATTAAACCGACAGGAGGACAATATAAATACGAAAACAGATCGAATCAGATCGTTGCCCGGGTGAATTCCATTGTATTCAAAAAGACCGCTGAAACGACTCCCCGTATGGGAATAACTATGGCCTCTGTAACGGATCAAAGTGGGCCAGATGGTTTCTACGGCGCCATGAAAGGGGTTATCGCCAATTTATTTATTCGGCCGCCGAAGGTGGCCAGGCTGGGCAATGAGACAATGCTTGACTTTGGCCGCGCGCTGCTGGAACAAAAATCCGAGTTCACGTTCCCGAAAGCTATAAATATAAAGAAGGAAAACAGGCTCATGGCAACGGGTTCCGCAAAGAAATAAGGCATACCGCTTGAAATATAGTATTATTTGTTAAAGAGAATTGTAGATAAGTCTGCAGACAATTCACCGTTTTCTTCTTCATGATTTGAGGCTTTCCAATAGAGCTTCAGTCCTTTTTTAAGCTATCTTTCTATTCTGTATTCCAGATTTCACTTTCTATCGGACGAACCAAACATCATGGAGTGATTTCAAAATGGCTCTTCCGGCAATGGCAGATGAATCCCATCTTTATTTCGAAAGAGGCGGGCCCGCCTACAGGCTCATGCAGAAGATAGGGGTAATCAAAGGGGAACCTTCCATTTTTCGAAGAATTATCATTTTCCTGGCCCTGACATGGGTTCCGCTGCTTGTTCTCTCGGTTCTCGAGGGACTTGCCCTCGGACCGACTCCGGAGCAGTCCTTTCTTCTGGACTTTGCGACTTACGCCAGATTTTTTGTGGCCTTTCCGATGATAGTCATTGCTGAAAGGATGATCGGTCCGCGATTGACAAGAGCCGGGCTTCACTTCGTACGGTCCGGCCTCGTCCGGGAAGACGACTACCCCGCCTTCAACACAGCCGTTGAAAAAGTAGAATCCCGGAGGGAAGCACGGCTGCCGGAGCTGATCATCCTGGGCATTGCCGTTTTCGGCGCATGGTCTTTGACTGCCGCCAACTATGCTGGATTCGAGAAGAGCTGGCTCATCATAATGACAGACAGCGGCATCCGTCTGTCTATGGCCGGAGTCTGGTACGTCCTGGCGGCTGTTCCTCTATTACAGTTCATGTTCTACCGATGGATCTGGAGACTGGCTATCTGGACGGGTTTTTTGTTCGACATGTCCCGATTGACCCTCCGGGTGTCCGTTTCCCACCCCGATCAGGCAGGAGGGCTCGGCTTCCTGGGCATTGCTCAGATGAGCTTCGGCTCACTCGCTTTCGGATTGAGCAGCATTCTCAGCGCGAACACTGCGTTTCACATCCTTTACGGGGGTGCCCAGATCGAAGCATTAAAGATCCCCTTCATTGCGTATCTCGTCCTCGTCAACCTGATCTTTCTCGGCCCCCTTCTGGTCTTTGTTCCCCTGCTTGCCAGAACACGCAGGCAGGGCCTGCTGGAATTCAGCACCCTTGCAAACCGATACGATCAGTCCTTTATAGACAAATGGATCAAGGGCAAAGCCCCGGAGGGCGAACCGCTTCTCGGCACCAGTGATATTCAGTCACTGGCCGATTTAGGAAACAGCTTTCTTTTTGCCCGCCAGATGAAACCGATCCCATTCGATGTGCGGACGATTATTCAGATGTCGGTGATAACCGCAGCCCCCATGCTTCCGCTTCTCCCGTTGGTCATGCCGATCGCGGATATCCTTAAGATACTCTCCAAGGCGCTGATATAGCGGTTACCCTGGAATGGACAGGGCAGGGGACAGAAGATTATGGAATCATGAGAGGGTTAGACCGTTTCAACGGAGTTTCACGGGAGGCGATTACGATGACAGCGAGGAAGCGCAGGATGGGTATCCTTTTGGGGGCGACGCTCCTGCTTTCGGCATGCGCGGGATTCGGCCCGACGACGATATCCCGCGACCGGTTCGATTACACGGCGGCCATTTCCGATTCGTGGAAGCATCAGATGCTTTTCAACATGGTCAAGATCCGCTACGGCGATGCGCCGGTATTCATGGATGTCTCTTCGGTCATCAGCCAGTATCAGATCGCGGGGCAGATCAATCTGGGCGCTACCGTCAACAGCAATCCCTGGAGCAACTCGGAGACCCTCGGCGCAATGGGACAATACGTTGACCGTCCGACCATCACATTCAGCCCCATCCTGGGAGACAAATTTGCGCGCAGCCTGATGGCTCCCATCCCTCCCCCGGCCATTCTCAATCTCATGCAGGCCGGCTATCCCGTGGACTTGGTCTTCCGGATGCTGGTCCAGGAGATCAACGGCATTCGGAATCGCTTCGGAGGGGAAGCCAGGGCTCGATCCGCCGACCCCGAATTTTACGTGCTGCTCGAGAAGATGCGGAAGATCCAATCTGACGGGGCCGTGGGGATGCGGGTGCAAAGAAAAGACAAGGAAGAAGCCGCCTTGCTGGTTTTCCGGGGGAAAAAGGATCCGGCAATGGAAGCACTGTCCCTGGAAGTTCGGAAGCTCCTGGGCGTCAGCCCTCAGGCGAGCGAGATCAACGTGGTGTATGGGACCGTTCCCAGGAATGACAAGGAAATCGCGCTCCAGACGCGGTCGCTGCTGGAGGTTCTGATCGATCTGTCCGCGGACATCGAGGTTCCTGCCGCACATGTGCAAGAGCAGCGAGTAGGCCCGACTCACGTGGAACAGTCGGATGCTCGCGGCACGATACCGCCTTTGATCCGGATCCGGAACTCGCCCGAAAAACCGGGCGATGCCTTCGTTTCGATACCTTATCGAAATTCCTATTTCTGGATCGA
Organism: Syntrophales bacterium; assembly: GCA_035506495.1. GTDB lineage: Bacteria > Desulfobacterota > Syntrophia > Syntrophales > UBA2192 > UBA2192. The sequence goes on along the minus strand of DATJPI010000262.1, from coordinate 1,906 downwards.
CGACCGGGACATGAAATCCAAGAAAATCTTTTCCTTTCTCATGTTTGTCTTTACCCTGGTGGAGACGGGGGAGAAAGGGGCCGCACCGATCGTGACGATCCCGACCGGGTAGAGCTCCTATCTGCACATCGTTTCAATGCAGAGAGTGATGAAACAAGGGTCGAGCATCCCCGGCAGAATGGCGGCCCAGCGTTGCTCTGCGGCTGCCTTTGTCATGGGATTTCTGTATTCTAGGGTATTTCGAGGCGTCCAATTGTCCAATTCCTGATAGCCTTTCCAGGTATTATCCGCTTACGCTATTTTATATTTTAAAAAGTCCTGCCTTTGTCTTTGAAGTTCTAAACCCATTAACGTCCCAACCGGGCAGACGCACACGCGATATATGCTTTGCCTTCGTTTTGGCTGAAGAAGGAGGATAGCTTATGAGTGCAGAAAAAAACCGCCTCGAAGAGGCCCGGGAGAAGAATATCCCCTGGAAGAAGTGGGGTCCTTACCTGAGCGAGAGGCAGTGGGGGACGGTGCGTGAGGACTACAGCGAGGGGGGGGATGCCTGGAATTTCTTCACCCACGATCAGGCCCGCTCGCGGGCGTATCGCTGGGGCGAAGACGGTCTGGCGGGCATATCCGACGACAAGCAGCGGCTCTGCTTTGCCCTCGCCCTGTGGAACGGCAGGGACCCGATCCTCAAGGAGCGCCTGTTCGGTCTGACCAACAGCGAAGGCAATCATGGGGAGGACGTCAAGGAATACTACTTCTACTTAGACTCGACGCCTACCCACTCGTACATGAAATATCTCTACAAATACCCTCAAGCAGCCTTTCCTTACGCCGACCTGGTGAACACCAACAAGGGGCGCTCCCGCGACGAGATGGAGTATGAGCTCCTCGATACGGGTGTCTTCGAAGGTGACCGATATTTTGACGTCTTCGTGGAGTACGCCAAGGCCGCTCCGGACGATATCCTGGTCAAGATCACGGCGGCCAACCGGGGGCCGGACGCGGCCGAGCTGCATCTTCTGCCGACCCTCTGGTTCCGCAATGACTGGGCGTCGTGGATTGCCGAATCCAACAGGGCAACCGGGAAACCGGACATCAGGCAGATCGAGGCAGCAGCGGGCACGAGCGCGGTCGCGGCAGCGCATCCGCTGCTGGGAGAATTCATCCTTTCCTGCGAACGCGAGGTGCCGTTGCTTTTTACCGAGAATGAAACGAATAATGTCCGACTCTTCCCTGATTATCCGAATCCCAGCCCCTACGTGAAAGACGGCATCAACAACTGCGTGGTAGAGGGAAATCAGACCGCAGTGAACCCAGAAAAGCAGGGCACCAAGGTCGCGGCGCACTACCGTGTGAAGGTTGCTCCCGGCCAGTCGGCCACCGTGCGGCTGCGTCTCACCTCCGCGGCCCCTGCCGGCGAAAGCAGGAAGATCAAAACCGCCGCATCCCCCTTCGGGACGGAGTATGACAAAATCATGGCTGCCCGGCTGCAGGAGGCGGATGAGTTCTACCGGTCCGTAACCCCGCCGTCGGTCTCGCCGGACGCAGCCAACGTCATGCGCCAGGCCATTGCCGGCATGCTGTGGAGCAAGCAGTTCTTCTTCTTCGACGGCGATAACTGGCTGGACGAGCACCACTCCAACCCTCTCCATACAGGCTATCATATCGCCCGGAACTCGGAGTGGTTCCATATGCTGAACGAGGACATCATCTCCATGCCCGACAAGTGGGAGTACCCCTGGTACGCGGCCTGGGACCTGGCCTTCCATACGCTGCCGCTCTCGATCGTCGATCCCGACTTCGCCAAGGATCAGATGAAGCTGATGCTCAAGGGCGTCTACCTGCACCCCAGCGGCCAGATGCCCGCCTACGAGTGGAACTTCAGCGATGTAAACCCCCCTGTTCACGC
>DATJPI010000261.1:0-11720 GCA_035506495.1 Syntrophales bacterium | reverse complement strand
CCGCTTGCTGCGGCTCCACGCCTGGATGATCAGGATGACCGGGATCTCGTCCCCGATGAAATTCACGAGCGAGTCGATGGTCATGTCGTAGGTCATCCACGCACGGAACCCCTTGGCGTTGAGAAAATTCACGATGTCCGCTTCTTCCGTCCCGATCTTTCCCACGTTGAGCTCCTTGCACAGGCGGGTGTACTGGTGCTTGATGTTATGCTTGCGCAGGATGGACGAAACGATTGCCGCTCCGCAATCATCTCTCGTTTTCTGAGTCACAGTGGGATAGGGGTGCAGGATCATGGATGTTTTTTCCTCCCGAGAGGGACGTCAAGCCGCCCTTGAACGGGATCGCTTGAGGTTTTTTTCAGCTTATATCATAATGACTCCCGGGCCAAAAGCAACCGCCTTGCTGAAATGGTGAAAGAATAGGGATTCCGGTATCTTAACTCTTTCTGTCCCAGGGATCCCTCCTACACATGGAGGGAAACAGGTATTGCACCCCAGCTACACGGCAGATCGAAGACAAGAAGAGGCAATAATGGGTCAGTGGATATTCCTCATCATTGCATGGATCACGATTCAAGGGATGGCGGTGGTCGATAGTGCCTTCGCCTTCATGCGGGCGGACTCCTCAGTGCAAAGCGAGCCGGGCATCGAACTCTTTGTCCGCGAGGTGAGGGCATCCCCGACACTGGAAATGGGAGTTCCCGTGCTTCTGGTCCACGGGGGCGGCCCGGGAAGCCTTCCCAATTTCGACCTCGTCGTTCCCGGCTACTCCCTGGCAGAGAATATCGCAGCAGCCGGCCATGTCGTCTACACCATGGATGTGAGAGGATTCGGCAACTCGGTCAAGCCAGCCGTAATGGACTCGACGGATGATTCGACCCCCCCAGCGGTAAGCTCCAGCGAGGCCGTGCAGGATATCTCAACCGTCGTGAACTGGATCCTTCGGCGCAGCAGGGAAAACAAGGTGGCGCTTCTGGGCCTCGGTGCGGGCGGACACTGGGCTGCCCTGTACACGGTACAAAACAGCAATACGGTGAGCCATCTGATCCTGCTCAACACCCTATACGGTGTCAAGGCGCCCTGGCCCCTGGGTAAAACCTTTGCAGACCCTCGGAACCCTGAAGTATTCAACCCCTCCGCCGGCGCGTATCGCCTGATCGATGCCGCAGGTCTGTTGGCCGAGTGGGACATTGAAATCCCCGTCAAAGAAAAATCGCAGTGGCATGACCCGCGCGTGACCGTGGCCTATGTAAATTTGGCCCTGGCAGGCGACAAGACGGCAAACACGCGCAAGCCTCCCAGCATCCGGATCCCGGCAGCCGTGTTCAAGGAACATTTTGAGATGTCGCAGGGGAAGAAATTTTGGGATGCCAAGGACATCGTCGTACCGACACTCTACGTCAGAGGAACCCGCGACCGGTGGTCGCGCCCGGAAGACCTGCAGGCACTCAATGCAGAACTCGTCCATGCACCCCGCAAGCAGTTCATCGTCATCCATGAGGCCACTTATTATCTCCACCTCGACCGGCCGGAGAAGGGGCGCGCCCCCTTTGTCCACGAGCTATTGGTGTTCCTGGGCAATGGCCCTCCTGCGGACAAGGTGGAGCAGAAGACCCCCGGAAAATAGCCGGATTCCGATTCGCTGAAAGGCCCCGCACCCTAAACACGAAAGACCCGGCCTCCCATCGGTGGCCGGGTCTTCGTCGCCTGCATCCATTCGCTGCGGCTACTCGTATTCCTTGGGCACGGCGCAGATCATCACCACGGACGATTTTGCCGAGGCGTTCTTGTACTGGTGCTTCTCCTCGGGCAGCACCATGATGAAGTCCCCTTTCCGAAAGGGGTGCTCCGCCCCGGCCGCGTCAACCATGGCCCCTTCGCCCTCGATGATGTAGTTCATGTGCTCGACGGCGTGCGTGTGGTAAGGCGTGTGGCCGCCGGGTTGGATGGTGAAGACGCGGAAGGAAAAGTTGGGAGCCCCGTCCTTTTTGGAGAGGGGCACCTGCTTCAGTACATTTTTTGCACCTTCCATCGTCATCGTTACCTTTTCAATCCTGTCGAGATTTGTTATCTTCATGTCGTCCTCCCGGTTCATATACTGATCCTCATTATAGGGATCGATGATGTTTATGCAACGAATAATTGCGGCTGTCCGGGCGATACGAGCCCCCCTTTTGGCAGTGGCCTGCATCCTGCTGCTCGTCTGGCCGACGTTCGCCAAGGACAGCCCCGGAAAGGACACAGCACTTTCGCTGCGCCATGGCGGCAGGACGCGAACGTACCTCGTCCACCTCCCCGTATCCTACAGCAAGGACAAAGCATGGCCCGTGGTCCTCATTTTCCATGGAGGGGGCGGCAGCGGGGAGCAGATGGCAAAAATGACCGGCTTCAGCGAGAAGGCCGACCGGGAGGGTTTTATCGCCGTCTACCCCAACGGCACGGGGCTGTGGCAGAACCGGTTCCTCACCTGGAATGCCGGCAATTGCTGCGCCTGGGCCTACGAGAACCGGATAGACGACGTCGGGTTCATCCGGGCCCTCATCGGGAAACTAAAAAGTGACTATGCCGTAGACGATCGGCGGATCTATGCCACAGGAATTTCCAACGGCGGAATGATGAGCTACCGGCTTGCCTGCGAACTTTCGGACCTGATCGCGGCGATCGGACCCGTGGCCGGTGCCCAGAATCTTGATTGCAAACCCCTCCGGCCTGTCTCGGTGATCGTCCTGCACGGGACGGCGGATCTTTACGTCCGCTACGGCGGGGGGACGCCTCTTCGCATGGTCGACGTCCGCAACCCGAGGGTCGACCGGCCCGTTTCGCAGGCCGTTGCCTTCTGGGTAAAGCAAGACGGCTGTGCGGAAAAACCCGCAAGGGAAAAAAAGGGAAGCGTGCTTGTCGATCGTTACTCGGGCTGTTCCGCCGGCACGGCGGTGACGCTCTATACTCTTCAGGACGAGGGGCACACCTGGCCCGGCGGAACGAAGTGGGCCTTCTGGGCTGATGAGCCCTCGCGTGAGGTCTCGGCCACCGACGTCATCTGGGAGTTCTTCAAGAATCTTCCCGCGGGCCGCTAGGGGGTGTTGCCTTTTCCGGGCGGTCTCGCTTGACTCAAGGCACCCAACTGGGCGAGAATGCCGTTGTTGCCTCAACACCTCCAAGGAGGGAATGCCATGCAATGGGCTGTCGCCCTGTACCTGGTGCTTTTCCTTGCCCTGCGACGTGGCTGGGATCGCCGGGAGTGGCCCTGCTTCTGATGGTTTTTTTTCTGAATCTTTGCAAATTTATCGTTCAGGATGGCTTCGCGTATATCGGCACGAACATCGCTGGGGCGGGACAGGCCTGCCGGTCGTCGTGAATCATCGCCTTCATGCCCTTCGTCATCTTCGAGGCCGTGTGGTGCTTGGTTGCCGTCGCGGCCCCAGCGTCCTGAGAGGAGAGCGTTCCATGGAAAGCCCCAATGTCATGACCGCCCTGGCTTACTATACGATGTCGTCCTTTCTCGACCCGATCCAGTGGCTGATCTGCGGCCTCTGCGGCTGGAAGCTGGAGAGAATCGACCAGGCCGTAATTGCCGGCGCTGCCATGGTCGGCCTCCTGTTCACCATCCTGGCCTTTCTCTATCCCGAGGGAAAGCTGTTCGCTTTTCCAACGCCCCACACGGGAATCGCCATCTTTGGGAAGGTCATCGGCGCCGCGCTGATGACAGCCATGATTTTCTGGCTCAAGCAGAGGCAACTGAATCGAAAGACGCGAAGCTAGAGCGAGCAGGAGATCGGCAAGGAAAGCAGCAGAAAAGGCGACAGGAAAAATGAAGATCGGCGGTTTCCAGAAAGTATCCCTCATCGACTACCCTGGTAGGATCAGCGCCGTCGTGTTCACGCAGGGCTGCAACTTCCGCTGCCCGTTCTGCCACAATCCCGAACTGGTCGATCCGGAGTGCTTTGAGGACCTCATCCCCGTCGCGGAAATCCTGTCGTTTCTGAAAAAGCGGAGGGGGCGTCTCGATGCCGTCGTCATCACGGGAGGCGAGCCCACCCTGCAGCCCGAGATCATCCCCTTCATCATGGACCTCAAGGACATGGGCTACAGGATCAAACTCGACACGAACGGATCCCTGCCCGATCGGCTTGAGGTGATGCTGAACCAGAAGCTTCTGGATTATGTGGCCATGGACATCAAGGCGCCGTTCGAGCGCTACGGGGAGGTGACAAGGGCAATCACCGATCAAAAGCAGATCCAAAGAAGCATTTCCCTGATCATGGGATCCGGCCTGGATCATGAATTCCGCACAACGGCCGTCAGGTCGATGCTCAGTCCCGAGGACCTCGATCAGATCGGAAGGCTCGTTTCCTCGGCAAAACGCTTCGTTCTGCAGAAATTCGTCCCGACAAAGACACTCGACAGAAACTATCTCGGGGAGGCTTCCTACAGTGACGGAGAGCTGAAGGCGATCGCCGACAAGCTGTCCTCGGTCGGCCTGAAAGTGACTCAGCGCTGAGCACAGTTTTGGGGTCCGAGGAACGAGGATCGAGGATAAAGGTTCAAGGCTAAAGGATAAAGGGGAAAGAGAAGAATTCTTCGCTCGGACCTTTAACCTTTATCCTTTGACCTTTATCCTGTATAGCCTTGACGGGACAGATGAAATAGACCAGACAGATGAGATAGACAAGCATGCTTCTCGCCTTCTTCCGTCTCATCGGGAAAATCTTCTTTCGCGAAATCGTCATCGAGGGCCGGGAACACCTGCCGCCGTCGGGCCCCGTCATCCTCACGCCGAACCATCCCAATGACCTGCTCGACCCCCTGCTGACCCTTTTCTTCAGTCCGCCCTATCGCCTGCGGCACATCGCCAAAACCACGCTTTTCCTTGTTCCCCTCGTGGGCTCCATCCTTCGCCGGATGCGGGCGATCCCCGTGCTGCGACACAAGGAGGCTCACGGGCCCATCGACTACACCTCTTTTTTCGATGAGTGCGTGGAGGCTCTCGCGCAGGGCGACTCCATCGTCATCTTCCCGGAGGGCGGCTCCTCCGAGAACCCGTCTCTCGGTCACCTGAAGACAGGCGTTGCCCGGATGTACTTTCTCGCCCGCGAGAGAGGAATCGATGTGCCGATCGTCCCTGTTGGGATCAACTACGAAGAGGGATCCATTTTCCGCTCGTCGGTTCTTCTTCTCGTGGCGCGACCCGTGGACACGAGCCGCGCTATGGCGCTCTACGCATCGGACCCGACAGCCGCAATCCACGCGCTGACAGCCGAAATCGAAGCGGTGCTCAGCGATCATGTCTTCCAGGCAGAGACCTTCCAGGACCGGGAACTCATCATCCTCCTTGAGAGGGTCTACTTCGAGTCGCAGCAGGAACACCCGTGGGCAGAACGATACAAAAGACTGGCAGAGTTCAAGCCCCGCGTCACCGATCTTCGCCAGTGCTGCCCCGGGGAGATGAGGCGGCTCCGCAAGCTCGCCGCCCGCTATCGCAGGCTGTCACGCATTGCAGGCACGCGCACGGGGGAAACCCCCGCAACGCCCGTGACCTCGATCCTGGGCACCATGGGGTCACTGATTGCATACATCGGTTGGGCCTTCAACTGGATCCCCTACCGACTCGTCAGATGGCTCGTCGAGCGCGGGCGGCTCCCGCGGATGGACATCGCCACGATGACGATCCGATGGTCGCTGCTTATCTTCCCGCTCGCCTACCTCGTGGAGGGGTTGCTCATCGCTGGCCTGTTCGGATGGAAAGAGGGACTGCTCTTCGGGATCGGCATCGGACCGTTCAGCTACCTCGCGCTGCGTTATTTCGAGTGGCGAGAGACTCTGGGCATCCGACCGTCATCGCCCCCGGCGCTCTTTAGCGGTCGCTGGTCGCGCCGCACGGCGAGGCGCCTGAATCATCTGCGGGAGCAGATCATGAGGGAGGTGGCGGGATTTCCGGCTTCCCCGCGAAAATGAGTTTTCCTTTAAGCCGCGTTTTCGATATACTGTTGAACAAGAGAGATCAGAATCGAGACCCTCGAACGATTCAGTGCCTGGCATCGACGGGCCCATTGTAAAAAGGAGGTCCCATGAAACGCCTATCCATTCTGTTGTTAGCCGCAGCGATCTTCGGTACCTTTCTATGTAATCCCAGCATGGCTGTAGCCAATGACAAGGCCGATGCCCAAGGCATTGTAACCACAGCGAACATCACATTCAACAGCTTCATGGCCGACAAGAACTTCTCGGAGATGAGGAAGCTGTCACGATCGGCGAAAGGCATCTTCATCGCGCCGCAGGTGCTCAAGGGCGCCTTCGTCGTCGGCGCCTCTGGCGGCACGGGTGTTTTCCTCGTGCGCGAGGAGGGCGGCAAGTGGACAAACCCGGCCTTCTACACCATCGGGAGTGTGAGCTTCGGCTTCCAGATCGGCGGACAGGCCTCGGAGGTCATCCTGTTGGCCATGACCGAAAGAGGGGTTACAACCCTCCTCCAAAGCAGCGTTAAATTGGGTGCCGACGTGGGCATTGCCGCCGGTCCCTTTGGCGCGGGCGCACAGGCCGCCACGGCAAACATCAGCGCCGACATTCTCGCCTTTTCCCGGTCCAAGGGTCTCTACGGTGGGGTCTCGCTGGACGGCGCCGTCGTCGATGTCCGCGACAGCCTCAACAAGGCCTACTACGGCAAGCCGGTCACTCCGACGGATATCCTGGTGAAGCATACAGTTTCCAATTCGCAAGCAGATACGTTGCGCGCGAGTGTGGCCAAGATCTCCGGGGGAAAGTAACGGCCGAGACGGGCTCTCCTTGACCGAAAAACCCTTCGCATTCCGCGGAGGGTTTTTTGCGCCGCAAACTGGACCCGACCCATGAAGGAAGACCGCAGAACGATATTCGGGTGGGCCATGTACGACTGGGCAAACTCCGCCTTTGCCACCACGGTCATGGCTTCCTTTTTCCCGATCTTCTTCAAGGAGTACTGGGCCGCGGGCACCGACCCCGTCGTGAGCACGGCGAAACTGGGGTTGGCCAACTCGGCGGCGGGTATTCTCGTGGCCCTTCTGGCCCCCATGCTGGGGGCCATGGCCGATCAGGGGCAGGCCAAGAAGAAATTCCTTGTGTTCTTTGCTGTCATCGGGATCATGGCGACCTCCGCCCTCTACCTTGTTCCCCGGGGCAGCTGGCAAACGGCCGCCGCCTGTTATGTCGTTGCGATGATGGGCTTTGCCGGGTCCATCGTCTTCTACGACTCCCTGCTCACCATCGTGGCCGCCGAGACGCGCAGGGATTACGTCTCGTCGCTTGGGTTTTCTCTGGGATACCTGGGGGGGGGGATTCTTTTTGCCCTCAATGTGTGGATGGCCCTCTCACCCTCCGCCTTCGGACTTCAAAACAGCGGTGAGGGCATGAAGCTCTCCTTCCTTTCTGTCGGGGTATGGTGGGCGGTATTCTCCCTGCCCCTCATTTTGCTTGTCCGCGAACCCTCCGGCACCACGTCTAAGACACCGTCGACGGTCGTCCGGGAAGGCCTCGAACAGCTGCGCCACACCTTCCGGGAGATCCGCCATCTCAAGACGATCTTCGTGTTTCTGACGGCTTGCTGGCTCTACATCGACGGCGTCGATACGATCATTGTCATGGCCCTCGACTACGGCCTCTCCATCGGCTTCAAGTCCGAGGATCTTATCGTCGCACTGCTGCTCACCCAGTTCATCGGCTTCCCTTCCGCCATCCTCTTCGGCCGGCTCGGTGAGCGCATCGGGGCGAAAAAAGCCATCCTGATCGGCATTGCCGTCTACCTCTTCATCTCCCTCTATGGCGCCTTCATCAGGGACAAGGAGGAATTCTTCATTCTTGCCTGCATCATCGGACTCGTCCAGGGAGGGGTACAGGCTCTCAGCCGCTCTCTCTATTCCCGGATCATCCCTGCCGACAAGTCGGCCGAGTATTTCGGCTTCTACAACATGCTGAGCCGATTTGCCACCGTCGCAGGGCCTATCCTGATCGGCACAACAGCTGTGGCAGCCCGTGCCATGGGATATGAAGGCAGCGTGGCATCGCGCATCAGCATCGTTTCCGCCTCCGTTCTGTTCCTGGCGGGCGGGCTTATTCTCGGGCGCGTCGACGAAAGCAAAGGAAAGGCGGAAGCGGCCTATCTTTCCGGCAGATGAGCATTCTCCCCATTTTTACGAATCTAATACTTTTTTTGTAGAAAAAATCAACCTTCCGGCGTATTGATCTTGCCTGCCCTTTCGTGTTTATTTAATCTTGTAGCATGCAAGTCTGCGAACCCCTTCCCTGCGGAGTTCCGTAATGATCGCCACTGTTCAAGCCCGTTCCGAATGGTATGAGCGCCTTATCGCCCATCGGATCAATCCGGGAATCTTCTTCACGGCCGTCGTGATCCTGAGCCTCAACATGACCGATGCATGCTTCACCCAACTGATCATCGATCATGGCGGCTGGGAGATCAACCCGTTTGCCCATGCAGCCATGGCAACCTTCGGCAGCCTTTTCTGGGTCTGGAAGCACGTGGTCGTCTCCCTGGCGGTCATCCTGCTGATCCTCCACAGGCATCTGCGCACGGCGAGGGTATGCCTTGCCACGGCTGCCTGCCTGTTCACCGGCGTAACCGTATGGCAGCTGATCCTGATCGGTTCCCTGCGGCTCTTCCTGTAAACAGCGGGGAGGAATTGGGAATTGGGAACTGGGAACTGGGAATTGGGAATTGGGTATCCGGTATTGAGTGAATCAGCTAATCGGGACTTCTTCCACTTGTTTCACTTGTTTCACTTGTTTCACTTCTATCACTTTTTCCACTTCACCGTTTGCTCTTCTCCGTGCCTTCACTCACGATCAGAACCTGATAATTGATATCCCACAGGGCCTTCACAAAGGCATCCGTCCGGAGTCCTTCCACCCTGACCATGACGAGACTCCTCTTGCTCCCCCTCAATGGGTGCACGAGAACGGTTTGCAGGTCCAGCCGGTGACGCTTGCACAGATCCACGATTTCGTAAATGATATTTTGTTTATCCCCGGCGGGCACGCTGAGACAGATTCGCACGTTTCGGTCACCGGCCCGCGCGATACCGCAAAGCGCCTCGAGGACATCACAGTCCGTGATAATACCGACCAACTGATCGTCTTTCAGGACAGGCAGGGCGCCGAATTTTTTTTCCCGCAGCAAGACACCGACATCCTCGAGAGCCATGTTCGGGCCGCATGTAACGAGGTCCGTCGCCATGACTTCCTGAACGAGATGTTTTTTCAGTTTCTCGATATCCTCCCGTGAGAGTTCCCCCGTCAGACGGACAGGATTCACGTAGGGGTAAAGATCGGAGAGTGTCATGATGCCGCACAACTTGTTCTCAACCGACATCACCGGCAACCGGCGGATGTCATGCTTCAGCATGAGATGCAGCGCATCATACAGGCTTGTGTTTTCCTGAGCAACAATGGGGGATTCGGACATCCAATATCGAACCAGCATGTTTGCACCTTCGGCGGTTTCCTAGAATGACTGCATAACAATTTTCGTGCCAAAGGCCGTTCCGTCTCAACACAGCATCAAGAGGCAACGGAACACGAGGCGAGATCAGACGATGCCATCGAGGTGATGGATCAGGACAGAGGCGTAGAATTCATGGCCTTTCTCGTTTGGCAGGCGGACATCTTTCTGCAGGAGGGCCGAGCCTGGAAGCCCCTGATCCAGCAGATAACCGGCCCAGGCCGTGTGAATGGGGACCATTGTACAGACAAGGTCTGCGACGACCTCCCGGATGGTCCGATAGTAGATGTTGACGGCATCCATTTCGTACGGATCGTCAAAGGCGTGAGAGGTGAGTAGGAAGATCTCCGGCCGAGAATTCTCTCTTGCACGACGGATGATGCGGACCAGGTTCTCCTTGAATTCGGATCGATACACGGCAGAGAAGGCGTCGTCGATGCCAAAGTGAAGGACAAGGACCTCGGGCTTGAAGGATGCGATGGCTTCGACAAACCTCTCCACGGCTGCAAAGGATGTCTCACCCGGCCTCGAGCGATTGGTGACCTCAATGCCCCTCGAACCATAATGCTCGCGGAGGATGTCCACATATCCCCGGGACACGCCCACGCCGGCCGCAATGCTTCCACCACGAATCAGAATGCGCATCGGTTCGTCCTACGAAGACCTCCTCCCTGATCTCCCTCGCCCCTGGAGGGAGAGGGTCGGGGTGAGAGGGTCTGCCGTTTATTTCGTTGGTTCGTTTATTTCGTTTGTCACGTCATTGCGAGGAGCGGAGCAATCTCGGTCAGAAATCTGAAACGAAGATTGCCACGCCTCGCAAGGCTCGGCTCGCAATGACTTTAATATCTCTGGTCCCTAAGCCCTCGTCCCCGGTCCCTTTTTCTTCACTTCCGCTCTTCTTTCACTTCTGTCACTTTGCCACCTTGCCACTCACTTGGACCACGACTTGCCGCTTTCGAGGTCTATTGTCGAAATCGCAGAGGATCATCTGCTGCCAGGTGCCGAGCGCGAGTTTCCCCGAGAGGATGGGCACCATAAGCGAGGGTCCCAGTAAAGCCGCCCTCACATGCGCATACCCGTTTCCATCTCCCCAACGGGCATCGTGCCGATAGTTCAGGTTCTCCGGAGCGAGACTGGCAATCGCCTCCTTCAGGTCTTCGATGACGCCGCTTTCGTACTCGATCGTTGTCAGGGCCGCCGTCGAGCCCGGCACGAAAACGAGAACACTGCCCTCGACGATACCGGACTCGCGTACCTGTGCAGACACCTCACCTGTGATGTCAAATAGATCGGTCTTCCCCGTCGTCTGGATGGACAGGACGGAATTCCGGATTTCCATTGCGTTACAACCTCCTTGCGGCTCAAGCTTTCCCAGGGACTTAATCATAGCCTGCCGCAAGTTTCAAGCCGTGATCCGGGAGTCAAATTGTGCCTTGTGATTGCCGCCGAGATTTGATAGTCAGAGACGAAGTTGCGACGGCCTTTCGGGCCTTATCGGAGCATCCAATGAAGAGAAAAGACAAAACCGGCGAAACGCTGAGGCAGGCCAGAGAGGTCTTGAAGATAGAGGCTGAATGCATCCAGGGGCTCATCCCCAAGCTCGACGAACATTTCTCGAAAGCCGTCGAAACCATTTTTAGGGCCAAAGGCCGCGTCATCGTGTCGGGCATCGGCAAATCGGGATTGATCGGCCACAAGATTGTGGCCACCTTCACGAGCACGGGCACACCGGCCATCTTCCTCCACCCCGTTGAGGGGATGCACGGCGATCTGGGCATCGTCACCAAGGGCGACGTGCTCATCGCCATCTCCAACAGTGGCGAGACGGCGGAGTTGAACGAATTGATCGCGCGGATCCGGCCGATCGGCCTGCCGCTCATCGCGCTGACGGGAAACCCCAAATCGACCCTCGGACGCCTGAGCGATATGGTCATCGATGTGGGGGTGGCCAGAGAGGCTTGCCCCTTCGGTCTTGCGCCCACGTCCAGCACAACGGCCGCGCTCGCCATGGGCGACGCCCTTGCCGTGGCCCTGACGGAAAAACGCAACTTCGGTGAAAAGGATTTCCTCAAGTTCCATCCGGGAGGAACCCTGGGCCAGCGGCTTCTGTCCACAGTCAAGGAGACCATGATCACGGGCGACCGCATTCCCCGGGTCTTCTCGGGGGTTCCAGCCTTGGGCGCCGTGATCGAAATGGACCGGCGCAACCTGGGTTTTGTCTTGATCACGGACC
>DATJPI010000260.1:0-3877 GCA_035506495.1 Syntrophales bacterium | reverse complement strand
GTAGGCGTTTTTCAGATCGGCGCGCGAGGTCGTGTTGTAGCCCCTCATCCTATAGGCATTGAACTGGGGAATAGCGATGGCCGCCAGGATGGCGATGATGGCCACGACGATCATGAGTTCGATCAGCGTGAAGCCCTTCTTGTTTCTCTTCTTCGCAAAATAACTGATCATGAAAAAACCTCCTGTATTCTTATCTTTTCTGTATTTCTTTTTTCTTGAATGATCTTTCGCCTTCTCAATCAATCAATTTCAGACCGAACTGCCTTTTCTCGTCTACCGTCCTCCTTGTGGTGAATTTATTCGTTCTGACCCTGATTGAGCAAATGGCATGCCACAAAATATGTTTTCCCCGATATTTTACTTTCCCCTATTATATAGGAAACTTACAGCTGATGTTGCGTTTCTCGAGTGCCGCATTGAACCCTTCAAAAACCGTGGAAAAGTGATGAATTTCAGCAGCCCCTGCTGGCGCCCGTCACTTCTTCTTCCCCTACTCATTTTCCATATTGAGCTTCTCGATTCGGTGTCTCAGGCTGGGAAAACTCACGCCGAGAAGCGAGGCCGCTTTTGTCTTGGATCCCCTTGCTTTTTCGAGGGCCTTGCGGATGATCTCCCGCTCGAAACGCTCCAGTTCCCTGTTCAGGTCTACGCTTCCCTCGGAAAAATCCACGGCCGGTCCGATACCTGTTGCTCCGTTTCCGTCTTCTGCAATGATCAGGTTCTCCGGCAGGATCAGGCTTGAGCTCTCCAGGGCGACGCTGCGCTCGATGATGTTCTCCAGTTCCCGGATGTTGCCCGGGAAGGGGTAGCGCATCAGCAGCTCCAGGGCGTATGCGGATATGCGCTTGACTTCCTTGCCGAATTCCTTCGCATACTTCTCGATGAAATACTGGACAAGAAGCGGGATGTCGTCCCGGCGCTTTCTCAGCGGCGGGATGTGGATCGGGATCACGTTGAGCCGGAAGTAGAGGTCCTCGCGGAACTGCCCCTGCTTCACCTTCTCCTCTAGGTCCTGGTTCGTCGCGGATATGATCCTCACATCGGTCTTGATGTCCTCGGAGCCCCCGACCCTTCGAATCGTCTTTTCTTGGACGACCCGCAGCAGCTTGACCTGAAGAACGACGGGAAGCTCGGCGATCTCGTCGAGGAAGATGGTCCCTCCCCGGGCCACCTCGAAAAGACCTGCCCGATCCGCATAGGCCCCCGTAAAGGAGCCCTTCATGTAACCGAAGAGTTCGCTCTCGAGGAGGTTCTCCGGGATCCCCCCGCAGTTGATGGCAACAAAGGATTTGTTTTTCCGGGAGCTGTTCTCGTGAACCGCCCGGGCTACAAGCTCTTTGCCGGTTCCGCTTTCCCCGAGGATAAGCACATTGGCCGGTGTGTCGGCGACCTTACGGATCAGGGAATACACCTTGTGCATTTCTTTGCTGCGGCCGACCATGCTCCCGAAGGCGCGCGCGTCATCGCCTTCCACGATGCCGATGGCATGTTCCTGCCGGTCAATGTTTTTCTTCTCAAGAGCGTCCCGAACAATGGCCAGCAGATCATCGACGTTGAAGTTCTTCTCGACATAGTCATGGGCACCCTCGTGCATGGCAGCAAGGGCTGTCTCGCCGGATGCAAAGGCCGTCAGAAGGATCACGGCCGTGCCCGGCACCGTCTCCTTGATACCTTTGAGAAGGTCGATCCCGTCCATTCGCGGCATTTTCAAATCTGTGATGACCAGGTCGAACTTCTTCTTCCGGATCACCTCGAGGGCTGCTGCTCCGTCATCGGCTGTGGCGACCTGGTAGCCCTCACGGGTCAGCATGATCTCGAGAACGTCCTGAATGCCTTTGTCATCGTCGACAACAAGAATGCGCGCCATGTTCATCTCTCAGCGTCCAGCCCCACCGGGGACAGCCGGCTGCGTCGGCAGGGTCTCATTATCGGCGGCGACCTCGGCTTCCCGAGAAAACCGGGGAAGCTGGATGGAGAATCGTGTACCCTTCCGGGCATCGCTCTGGACCGTCACGGTCCCCCCGTAGCCCTCCACGATTCGCCTGACGATGGCAAGCCCCAGACCGCTGCCCCGCTCCTTTGTCGTGTAGAAGGGATCCCATATCTTCTCCAGGTTGATGGGCTCGATCCCGCAGCCCGTGTCGCTGATTTCGATCATCACGGCCGGCATACCGCCATCGAGCGTCGCGGGGCTGACGGAGATATCCAGCGCCCCACCTCCGGGCATCGCCTGCATTGCGTTGATCATCAGGTTCCAGAGGACCTGGCGGATCTCGGCGGGGTCGCTCATCACCAGCAGCTCCTGCCCGAGGTTTTTGCGGACCTGCACCCTGGAGTTCCACTCCGTACTGTAGGTGAGCGATTCAATGACGTCCTCGATCAGCCTGCCGACATCCGTTTCCGACCTCGCCCCCTGGTTCGAGCGTGCCATGAGGAGGAAATTTTTCACCAGGTTCTCCATCTGGTCCTTGGCACGGAGGACTACCTGCATGAGCCTCTCATCGGTGAGCTCCAGCTTCAGGTCACGCCGGAGAATCTGGATGGAGCCGCTGATGGACTGCAGTGGCGTGCGCAGCTCATGGGCAAGCCCCGCCGCCATCTGCCCGATGAAGGCGAGCTGCTTGTTCTTTTCGCCTTCCCGCTCCATTTCCTTGATGGTCGTCAGATTCTGGAAGATAAGGATGTTGCCGATTTTCACCCCTTTCTCGTAAAGGGGGGATTCGGATAAGCCCAGTACCATGGACTCCCCGGTTTTTTTCCGGATCACGATTTCGACGCGCTTCCTCAGACGCTTCCGTGCATCCGGGTCCGTCCGGTTGATCAAGCTCGCCGCCCCGGGAAAGATGTCTTCGATACTTCGGTTATCCACTTCGGCTAAGGTATAACCGGAGATCTCCTCGGCTGCCCGGTTGAACGAACGGATGTTCCCCTGGAGGTTGACGGTCAGGATGCCCGTATCAATGGACTCAATGATGCTGCGGTGAAGAAGATCGAGCCGATCGAAGGCCGACGTCGTCTCCTCCAGCTGCCGTTTCGTCTTGCGCTCCTGCTCAACGACGAAGCTGGTCAACAGGGCAATCGCGAAAAACGAGGCCAGGTGGGTGAACACCCTGGTGAGGATGTAGCCCATCGACAGCTCGCCCTTGAGCGTGATCCCCTCCTCGTAGAGGAATTCGAAGATGCCCGAGACATCCACGTTGATGAGAATCAGGTAGCTCACGCTGCACAGGGCCGCGATGAAAAGCCCCCCGCGCCTCCCCATGAACAGGGTTGCGTAGATGATCACGAGCGAATAGAGGACGGAGTAAACGCTGTCGATCCCGCCCGTCACCAGGACGATTCCCGTGACGAAAATCACGTCGAAAACCGACTGGATAAAGATATTCAGCCGGAAATCACGGATGGTCCTCGGCAGAAAGACGCAAACCAGGGAGAAAATATAGATCGCCGAAATCAGGATGTAACTGATCCACAGCAGTTCTTCCGGCAGCTGCCTCACCGCTCGGAACTGGATAAACACCGTGACTCCGAGGAAGAAGGAAACAACACCGATCCGCGAAAAGACAATCCACTTGGTGTTTCGTTCGATCTGATCCTTTTCGATATACGGACTTGCAGACATCACGCGAAAGAACTCCTCTGGCGATTCCCTGCATCGGAGCAAGGGTCGCGCGAAAAAGGGTTTCATAGGTTACTTTCGTCACATTTCGGCTAATCTTTAATTCTTTTCTGAAAATGTTGACAGGCGTTCCTGACTGTGTTTTGTCCTCAAGTGGCAGGGCATCCTCTTGAGGGTCCAGACGCAAGAGATGTTCCGTTCCATCCATCGGGAATAACGATAGATGATCAAGAGACCGCTCCCCATTCTTCTTCTTTT